>JANWVU010000016.1 GCA_025056465.1 Verrucomicrobiia bacterium
GTCCTGACCGGTCGCGGGGTCCAATTCCCAGCATGTGCGCAAGTAGGCGTTGCTGATCAACCCGGCGCTGATGCCGCGTTGTTCAATGCGCCAGGCATTGGTGGTGCCATCGGATTGCCCAGCCAATTCGTGCCTGTCACCGATTCCAAGATGCTTTCTCCAAGTCCCAGCATGCGCACGCTGTCATAAACCGGTTGGGTGCGGAAGATCACAACCCCGCCATTTTGACGCGAGGCGACCGGCCATCCCGCCGGGACGGAAACTCCACCTCGCTCGTTGCTGGAACCGACTTCCGCCCCAAACACAAACGATTGACCGGTCAAACGGCGCCGCCAGAGACGTTGGCCGGTTTGGCGGTCGAGCGCGTAAGCGTACATGTTCTCCGCGCCGAAAAAGACGCGGTTGCTCAACACGGCCGCTGAACAAAGAATCGCCGTGCGTTCCGCACCGCTATCCGCCGCTCCCCCTACCTCGAAGACCCAGCGGAGTGCGCCGGTCGCCACGTCCACGGCGTGAAACCGCCCGTCTTTGGAGCCGATGTAGATTGTGCCATCGGCAATCGTCGGCGCAGCGGCGTATCCTTTCGTCGCCCCGGCGTAGGTCCAGAGCGTCGCCCCGTTGGTAATGGACAAAGCCCGAATCTTACCGGCCTGCGTTGCCACCACGACCTTGCCGGAGTGAATGGCGCAGGAATTCAGCACCGCTTCGCCCAAGTTAACCGACCAGCGTACGGCGCCGGTAACTTCATTGAGGGCAAACACGGTTCCCGTAAGCGACCCAATCACCACCGTACCCTCCGCCACGACCGGTTGCCCGGCCAAAAACCGCTGGTTAAAAGCCCAGACCTCCTGACCGTAGCCGCCGGTTTCCGTGGTACTCCGATGCCGGCCGAGTGTGGTGATGGTTTCCGCCGGTTGGAACCCCGATTTTCGTTCATCGCATTGAAACTGTGGCCAATCCGCGCCACTCGCCCAGTGCCCGGCCACCAACAAGATGGCCGGTAAAGCCGCAATCCATCGTGTTATCATCCGCTTCATGGAATCACCTTTCCCAACGCGGTTGCTATTCATGGCCCACTTACTTTCAGCCGCATGAATCGGGACTGTGTCGCATCCACCGGCACGCTGTCGCGGGCGGTGACGCGCCACCAGTCGCCGCCATCCTCGCGCCGAATCTCCACCACGCCGGTACTGCTCCATGCGCTGTTGGTTAGTGCCCCGGCCGCTTGTGGCTGAAACAGCAAATCCGTCGCCGATTTGTTCTGCCGGTAGGTCAGGGTAAGGTATCTCGTCGTGCTCGGGGTGGTCAGGCCGACAGTCGGTAACAAGATCGCAGTGTCCGGCAACCACGGGTCACCGCGCAGGGCGTATTCGAGCAGGTTCACCACACCGTCGGCGTCGGGGTCGGCGAAATCGGCCGCGAGACCGGTATTCTCGGTCGTGCCGAAGTGGTTGAGTCGCCATTGTTCGCGCGGCGTGAGCACGCGCTCAATTTTCACGGCGGTGTCGGTGAGCAGATTGGTAACCCCGAACGACAGCACACCGGTCGCGTTGGCGGTGCGTGTTTCGTTGCTGATGGCCAAGCCGGTCGACGTGTTGAACCAGGTGAGTTGGTAGTTGGCGTTGGCCGCGCCCATCGCCACGGTGATCGTGGCCGATTGCGGCGTCCACGTGCGCCCGTCCACCACAGCGCGCCAGGTGTGATTGGTGCAATCAATCCAGAGATGCGCCCGCCCGGCCGTGGTGTCTTTCTGTCCGAAAACGCGGATGCGCCCGTTCGAGGAAGTCGCGGCGGCGTCCACGTACCGGCCATTGCTCAGCGGGATACCGGCCATGAACCGATGCCAGTTGCCAAACCGGCTGTGGAGGTTTTTGGCAAAAATGTTGTCGGTCCACCAATACAACGGATACACGCCGCCCGGCCCGCACCGCGCCCAGATGATTTTGTGCAGCCAAACACCCTGCGTGTCGTTGGTGAGACCGGGGTCTTCGTCGTCCGTCGTCCTCGGCCCGTCAATGCCCATCTCACCCCACGTGACCGGCTTGCCGAAGCCGGCCGCGCGGGCCGCCAGATCGTATTCGTGGAAGAACCGCGCGGAATCGTTGGCCAGCGTGTCTTTCGGTTCGATCCAGCCGGTGCCGCGCACGTAGCAATGGAAATCGGCGTAATGAATCGGCGCACTGGCGGGATGTTTCCAGGCGTTGGTGGCGAGGGTGGCCCACGTGGAGGTGCTGAACAAATGCGGGTTGCCGTCGGCGTTGGCTATTTGCGCGCCGTGAGCGACCAGCTCGAAATGCTCGCCGGGACCGGGCGCTTCTTCGTTGACCAACTCCCATGAATGCACCGACCGAAACGCGCCGTACCGGGCCGAGAGATGTCGCCAGTAGTATTCGTGCAACCGGCGCGTCGGCGAACCGGCGCCGCGATTGAAATGGTTGCCGTGCGGGTCTGGTAGGCCCAAGGGCGAGAGCCGGTTGAGCAAGTATTCCTGTTTCTCGCTGATGACGAGTTTGAAATACAATCCACGCTGGTGCGCCTCGCGCAAAATGTGCTCCAGTCCGGCGCCGCGGCGCGGGTCGAACGTGGTGTGTTGGTTGGCGCGCGGCGACCGCAACAGATTCGGCCCATACGCGCCGCCGCCGAGCGATTCTTCCACAACCACCTCGTCCACAAACGCGCGCCCGCCGGTGGTGTTCTCCAAAATCAGCGCGAGATTCGGCAACAGATCATCGCTGGCGGTGAACGTTCCCACGGCCACATGCCACGGTGTGTCGCCGTTCACATGCGCCACCAACGCCGGCAGGTTCAGCGTTTGGTTCGTCTCCGGCCAACCGACGAATTTGACGCAGACGCCAAACGGGTACGCGGCGTTGGCGGGGCCGGTCACGTTTTCGGTGCGCCAGCGGATGCGCACCCGGTAGTTGCGGCCGGGAATCAAGCCGGCATGACCGCTCATGAAGCCCTGAAACAGAATCGGGTTGCCGGCATCCAGTTTCCACGCGGCCAGACCGTACGCGAACGCGGATTCCACCGATAACCCCGTGGCCGGGACCGTGCCTTCATACGGCAACGTACGCGAGGCCCACGGTTGCCACGCCGAACCCCAAATGTGACCGGAAATCCACCAACGGAAAAAGTTTTGGTTACCGGCGCCGATCGTCTGGAATGTTTGCTCCGCGTCGAACGAATACGTTTCATCGGAAAATCCCAACCCGTGTCCGCTGCCGAGGAACGGTGTGCCATCAGCAAACTCAAAATACCGGCTGTCCGTTGCCGACACTCTGACCGGCCCGTGATTGGTGGGATTGGTGGTCGGCACAACCGTGAACATTCGCGTCGCGGAGACTGCGCTGCCGCGCGCTTCCCTCACCTCGATCCGGTATTGCCAGTTACCGGTCTGCGGCGGCGCGAACCGGACACACCAGCGCGGCGCGTTGGTCGGATACATCCACTCTTCGCCATCCTTGAGCGTGCGCGAGTATTGCTGCCAGAGGAAACCGGGCCGCCGGTAAATCGTCTGCCAATTGTCGGGAGTGAACAGTCCATCCACCGTGATGCCGTCCACCCACGCGAGGCCGGGTGGCGGATTCGTCTCGAACGGCAGTTGCGGATGCGTGGCGGCGGAGTTGGTGATGGCAAACGTAATCTCGACCGGTTCCCATCGTTCCACGACGTTGGTGTTTTCGGTCAGGCCGGTCACCGCCAGTTCGCCCACCGGCACGTACCGCACCCGGCGGGTTTGATTCAGCGCCGACACGATGTTCCAACCTGGCGCGACCGGCACGGCAATACTCCACGAGTTCGAGCCGGTGGCCAAGCCGTAGAACCCGCGATCGGTGCTGACCACAACACTGCTCAGTCCGGTCGCTGTGCCGCTGAATACGACCGGCGTGTTGCTGACGACAATTTCCGCGCTGGCTGGATTGGTGATTAGCAGACTGGGCCAACCGGCGCGCGTCACCGCCCACGCGACTTGTTGCGTCACTACCGCGCCTTCGTCATCAGCCACAAACACGCGCAGGTTGTAGTTGCCGGGCACGCCGACATGCCGTGCCCCCGACCAGCCGAACGCGCGCGTGCCATCGCCGAACTCCCACACGACATGCGTGACCGCGCCATCAGGATCGTCGCCAGTGAGCTGGTAATTCTGAATTGCCGGCGCGACGACGTTGGTGGGCGAGAGCGTGACGGCGACGGCAGGCAGCAGGTTGCCGGGCGCGTCTTCGAGCAGGGCGCAGTCGTCGAGGTGGACGACCTGCGTGCGTCCGCTGCCGCCGAAGTAGCCGGCCATAAACAACACGGTGGGCGTCGTGGCGGTGAACTGGAGCGCAACCTTGAACCAGTTTGTGCCGTGAGTTTCCGCCAGCAACGCGCCGGTATGTCCGAGCGTTTGCCAGTTGGAATCCACAACCTCGACGCGAAACCCGCCCCAATCGCTGCCGGTTTCCGAAGCGATCCGCACCCAGGCGAACGCTTTATAGACTTTGCCGGTGGTGACGTTGACCCAACCTTGCCGCACCTCGGCATTGGCGAGCCGCGCCGCGCGTATGCCGCTGCGGAAATCGTTGGTGATGATCGAAGCGCTCCCGCTGGTCGTCCACCCAGAGAAGTTGCCGGTCTCAAAGCCCGGATTGGAGAGCAAATTCCCCCATGCCGTTCCTGCCCAGAGCATCACGGCTGCTGCGGTTGCCTTTGGCAACGCTCGACGCGGCATCGTGGCGTGCTTGGCAACATGACCAAGCAATCAAATAAATACTGAGGTCGTTATCGATCGTCCATCGTCGTCTCGTGACATTTGCGTGAACTTGAAAGCAATGGACCGCGGGAGGTGGGCTACCGCAAATCGGGGTTGCGCGGGAACTTGGCGTAAGGGAGACGCGCACCGCGATAGATGAATTGGTCGGCGCGCAACGCCGGTGGCGGCAAAAATCCCACGGCACCGGAGGTGGCGATGATATCGTCTTCGTCCACGCCATCGCCGCTGACGCCGATGGCGCCAATCAGCTCACCGGCGTTATTGTAAAGCGGGAACCCGCCGGGGAAAATCGTAATCCCGTTGGGCAGCCGCGGATTGGGCGGGTTCGTGCTGGTTGTCGAGCTAATGAACTCTTGCAGCAGGTGAAACGGCCCCGGCTCCGTGCCTCGGATGCCGGGAGGGTAGAGAGCCTGCGCCAAAAAACCCACCGTGCGCGTGGACATGGCGATGTTAGTGGGAAGGGGAAAGAACGGGATGTTGGCCTGGTCCGAGAAGAAAACCGCGGTGCGCGCTTTTTGCACCGCCAATTCCCAACTGAAGATCGTCGCGTCGGCCATGCGGAACGTTCCGAGCACCTGGGCGGCGCCGTTGGTGCCGGGATTGTTGACCACCGAGATGAACACCCGGGCCGGTACGTGCCGTGGCAGCCGAATCCGCGCGCGGGTGTTCGCCGCGCGTGCCGCGGCGCGCGAGAGGATGTTGGTTACATCGGTGGCGGTGAGTTTCCCGAGCGGGTCATCAATGATGGCGTTGCGCACTTCGCCGCTCACTCCACCGAGAACCACGACCGGATAGGCGATGGTGGTGGGCGCGTTGGTAAATCCAAACGGCGGCACGACCGCGCCCGGTGTGCTGGCGCTGAAAAATACCGTGTTGGTGTTGATGCGCGGAATCCGCCCGCGAATGTAAGGCAGCCGGATGCCGTCCACGAACACGCGCGAACCCCAGATGCGCGGGTCGGGTGCGTAACCGAATTGACCCGCCAACGCGATGTCCTCGTTGATCGTCGGACGATTGAATTCAAAAAATTCACCGCCACCGACCACGCCAATCCCACCGACGAGCCGACCGGCTTTATAAAGTGGCAGGCCGCCCGGCACGCCGTTCATCCCGAACGGGCTACCGGGGTTGAGCACCGGCATCCCGTTGGTACCGGCTTCGGTGGGCGTGCCGACGAGTTGTTTGAAAAAGTTGATGTCCGAGTGAGGCAATTGCGAATTCTGAACGCCGACCAACGGGCCGGTAGGACGATTGCGCACGCCGCGCGGGATGGGGAACCGCGCGAGCGCAACATTGGTGTAGGCGGGAGTGAACAGAGGGAAATTGGTTTGCAACGGCAAGAGCGGCGGAAAGTGTTGAAGGATGATGAAGCCCGCCGTGCGTGTGCTGAAGGAATGTTGTTCGCTGCTCAGAAACGCGGCGGTACCGGCTTTGGAAATGGCAGTGGCCACATCTCCCGCGGGCGGCGGCGCGCCGCCATTGACGTCCCAAACAACGAGCACAAATCCTTCGCGATCGGTGATGGCGATAACGGCGTTGGGTGCTGTGTTGGTGGCGCGCCAAACCGCCTGGGCGATGATTTGTTTGAGGTCGTTGGTGGTGAGCGATTGGGCCAGCGCGCCGGTAACCCAGCCCAGCGCCGCAAGGATTGCGAACGCACATCGCTGCCGCATGGCCGACCGAATACCAGAGCCGACCGGCTCGAGCAACGGGGAAGTCTCGCCTTGCAAAGCTGCCGCAAAAAAACTTTCATCGCGGGCGTGCATCGGTGGCTGGTGTGTTTCGGGTTGTGGCTGGTGGTGGGCGAGGCATACGCCGGCGGTGCGAAACCTCGTGACGCCAGCGCGGAGCCGGTGCGATTGCCCGCGCACACGGAAGCGGTGCCGGATCGGTGGCGCATCCCCATCGGTGTGTGGCAACGGTATGACCATCCGGCCAGTCGGGGCACCGAGACGCCGTACCAAACCGGCCCGCGGACATGGCATCCGTATTTACAAAGTCTGTTGAAGGGCGACTTCCCAATTTGGGGGCAGGACGTCTTTCTCAACCTCACCGTGTTCAACATCACCGAGTTTGAAGGGCGCACATTGCCCAAACCTTCCGGCGTGAGCACCGAGGACCCGTTTCGCACGGAGTTTTACGGCAGCGAACGCGAGTGGTTTGTGAGCAGCAATTTCGGTCTGCGAATGGATTTGTTTCGGGGCGAGACCGCGTTCAAACCGGTGGAGTGGTTGCTGCGACTGGAGCCGGTACTCAACGTCAATCACACGGATGTGCAGGAACGCAACATTCTCTTCCCTGATCCGCGTCAGCGACCTGAGCGCACGAAACGATTTTTTGCGCTGCAGGAGGCGTTCCTTGAACTGCACCTCGCCGACCTCTCGCCGAACTATGATTTCCTCGCCGTCAAAGGAGGCAACCAGGCGTTCAACAGTGATTTTCGCGGGTTCATCTTCAATGACACAAACCTCGGCGGGCGGTTCTTGGGCAACGCCGACAACAATCACTGGCAGTACAACCTCGCGGTGTTTCACATGCGCGAGAAGGATACGTTTTCGGGTTTGAATGATTTTCGGTCGCGCGATCAACAGGTCGTTGTCGCCAACATTTACCGGCAGGATTTCCTGACCAAGGGCTACACGGCCTCGCTGAACTTTCACGCCAACTTTGACGGCGACGACGTGCACTACGATCGCGTGGGCAACATCGTGCGACCGGCTCCCATCGGCGATGTGCGCCCGCATGAGGTGCGGGCGTTTTATTTGGGATGGCTCGGTGAGGGACACATTGAGTGGTTGAACATCAGCCATGCGTTTTATCAGGCGTTCGGCACCGATGAGCACAACGGCCTGGCGGGGCAGCGCGTGGACATCAACGCCCAGATGGCCGCGCTGGAATTGTCGGTGGATCGGGACTGGTTGCGCCCGAAGCTTTCGTTCTTTTATGCGTCGGGCGATGACGATGCGGAGGATGACGAGGCGACCGGGTTCGACAGCATATTGGACAATCCGAATTTCATCGGTGGCCCGTTCAGTTTTTGGGTTCGGCAGGGATTCAACCTCGGTGGCACGCTCGTCGCGCTCAAACAACCCGGTAGCCTCCTGCCCAATCTGCGCAGCAGCAAAACACAGGGTCAGGCCAACTTCGTCAATCCCGGTATCTTCATCATCGGACTTGGTTTGGAAGCGGAACTAACGCCGAAACTCCGCGCGGTGGTGCACGCCAACTACCTGCGGTTCGCCGACGCGAATCCGGTGCGCGTCGCGCTTCACGACGACAACGTGCGCACCGAGATTGGTTGGGAGCTGAATCTTGGTTTCACCTACCGGCCGTTGCTCACCGACAACATCATCATCCTCGCTGGCGTGGGCGCCTTGATTCCCGGCGGCGGATTTCGCGACATTTACAAGACCGCGCCAACGCCGGTGCCCGGCGTGGGTGGGGGTGGCGGCGATGTCGAGCCGGCGTATTTCAGCGGCCTGCTGAGCGTGCGGTTGGTTTACTGATTTCGCCGGGTCGCGCGCCCATGTACCGCCGAAACACCCGGTAGAACTGCGCGTAGCTGCCGAACCCAGCCTCGAGCGCCGCTGCCAACAACTTCGTGCGCGAGTGGCCGTCCGTGTCACCGGTTAACGCCAGGAATCGCTCGAGTCGTTGTCGGTTGCGAAACTCGGTCAGCGTCATCCCGAGTTGTTGCCGAAACAATCGGCTGAGTCGTCCCGGGCTCAACGCCGCTTGCTGCGCGAGTTGTTCCAGCGACAACGAGACCGGTTCGGCCCGCAGCAACCGCGCCGCACGCTCAACGGCAGGATGCACATCGCGCCGCACAGGGAGCTGATTGGCGGCGTCGAACGCCGCCCAGGTCGTCACCAGCGCGTAGGCCAGGCCGGTATTGAACCGTACCGGGTCGGATTGAGCGGCGGCCACTTCTTCATATAACAAATGCAACCGACGCATCGTTGGCTCGTCGAGTTGGCGGCTGAACTCACCGGTGGGGCTGAGCTCGCGCAGCACTGCACGCTGCGTGTTCCGGCTGACGCGCTGCACCACGCGCGGACGAAACACCGCCACCCACATCTCAAAGTCGGGCGAATACCGGATGAGCAAATGTTGTTGTGCGGGAAACAACCAGAACAACGTGCGACGTGTTAGTTCCACCGTGCGCCGTTCGCACAGGTACGCACCCCGACCGGCTATCACGAGGTTGAATTCCAATTCGTCATGGTGGTGGGCACGCTCGGCGGAAATGTTTCGTGCATCGACCCGCCAAATCAGGCCGTCGAGCGGCGCGGGGATCAGCAAATGCTCTTTCACGCGGCAAAAAATGATAACACATCGGCCCCGGATGCAAAGACGCGGACGGCGTGGCGCGTTATGGTGCGGGCATGAACATCACCCCAACTCTCCATTCTGTCGTCAGTGAGGAACAACTCGAGCAGTACGAAACCGAGGGCTACATGATTTTGGAGCGGGTCATTCCGGATGACATGCTCCAGATGTTGCGCGAGGAGTGCGCATATTTTTTGGGCTACAACGATGCGTTGATGGACAGTCGCGGTATCCGCACCGAGGGACTGAACCATCGCGGCAAACGGTATTTCATTTCCAATCGCTACCGGCTCAGTCCGCGGATGCGGGATTTCATTTTCAGTCCGTTGATGGCCGAAATTACGCAGGCGGTGCTGGGTCCAAACGTGTATTTGTTCCACGAACAATGGGTCGTGAAAGCCGCCGAACAAGGGATGAAGTTCGCTTGGCACCAAGACTCGGGTTATGTCAAAGCCGGTGACCCCCAAACACGCCACCGGCCTTATTTGACTTGTTGGTGCACGCTGGACGACGTCAATGAAGAGAACGGCACGGTGTATATCCTGCCGCACTCGCGCGGTGGCACCAAAAACACCATTTACACCCACACCCAGGAGCAAGGCACCAACGACCTCATCGGCTACACGGGCGATGATCCCGGTATCCCGGTCATCGTACCTGCCGGCAGCATCGTGGCGTTCTCCAGCTACACTCTGCACCGCAGCGGCGCCAATCGCACCAAGCGCATGCGGCGTATCTACCTGCCTCAATACAGCGCCGAGCCGATTATCACCTCGAAAGGCGAGCGTTGGGGGATGGCGGTGCCGTTCATCCTCAATGGCAAGGTGGTTTACGATCCGGCCACGGACACCGCGGAGCGATACGGCGGTTACCCCGGCATCCCGGCCTGACCGAATCTCCGCTCAGCAGATTATCCTCGTCGTTACGAGATAGAATTCGGCCGGTACCAGACCGCTGACTGCGAATACTCGCGCGGAGGGCGCCGTCTCTCCGCGCGCCGTGGTTTACCGGCTGATGGCCAGTGCGGCGCGTTTGGAAGCGATCAATTTCAGCAAGGCTTTGTGCGGGTCGGCAAACTTTGCGATTCCCTCGTCCATCAACGTCGTTTCGAGGCGTACCGGATCAACCAGCCGGTCGATTTCCTCCAACACCGCCGGCGGGGGTAGCCGGTCGACCTGGCGCGTGTATCGTTTCTGGAGTTTTTCCACCGCGTCATTGGTGGCGGGGGGATTGGTTTGAATATCGCTGCCAGCCAGAGCCTCCACGTATTTGTCGGGCGGGTCGGTCGGTTTTTTGGTGCCCGTGCTGGCGAAAATGATTTCTTGTTGGAGTGGACAGCCTTTGTCACGCCACCATTCCTGATTGAGGCGCCACAGTCTTTTGGCGTTGACGATGCCCACCTGCCCCTGCGCGGCAGGACCGAGTTGGGGAACGTGTTTCTCCGTGTACACATCCACCCGCGAGACGAAGATGCTGTACACACTTTTGAATTGGTCCAGCGACCGGCGTCGTTGTGCGCCCTGCCACACGTTTTCGCGCGCGATGCGATATTGCCGTTCTGAGAAAATGAGCGTCACATTCAGGTTCACGCCGGCGGCGGCCAATTCCGTGAGCGCTTCCAAGCCGGCAGGAGTGGCCGGCACCTTGATCAGTCGGTTCTCCTTGTTCTGACCCCAATGGATTCCCAGCTCGACGTAGCGACGAACCCGTTCGGCGTGGGGTGGGGCCAACCCTGGATCTTCCAATAATGGGTCGAGCTCAAAACTCACATAGCCGTCGTTGCCGCGCGTGCGCTCCCAAACGGGTCGAAACACCGCTTGCGCATCACGCACGAGCCGATCGGTCACCTGCCACGCAATCGCTTCGTCGTCCAACCCCTCGGCGATGAGCTGTTGAATCAACCGGTCGCACTGGCCGGTCTTGATGATGTCGGCGATGATGATTGGATTGGATGTAGCGCCGGTCGCCCCGATTGCCGCGTTCTTGCGCACCTCTGCCGGGTCCACTGAGTCCAACCACAATTTTGTGCCCGTCTCAATTAGTGAGCGCAGTGACATATTTGTTCCCTCCCCTCCGCTGTGCATCATACGTGCAACCGGTGTCCGCGTCTAGGCCGGTTCGGCGCGCTTGGCATGGCGGTCGCAGCATGACGCTGCGACGATGACCGCCACCGCCTCCACGTCGAACAGTTGCCAAACCAAGCGCATCCTCGTCGTCGAGGATGATCAGGTATTGGCGCGCATTTATTGGAAAAATCTGATCGCCGCCGGCTATGTTGTGGAATTGGCCACCGACGGACTCCAAGCCGTCCACTTAGCCCAGACCAAGGCGCCGGACCTCGTCGTGCTGGACCTGATGCTGCCGGGCTTGAATGGAGCCGAAGTGCTCGCCCAAATCCGGCAGAACCCCGGCACGGCACATCTCCCTGTTTTGCTTTTCACCAACCAATTCATTGGCCCGGTCCTCACCCGCGCCCGCCAGTTTGCGCCCACCAAAACCCTCTCAAAAACCGATTGCCCACCGGCTCGGCTTGCGGCGGAAATTGAGTCGCTCATCGGTCCCAGTATCCGTCCCTCCGAACTCGTCCCACCGGCTCCCGAAGCCCCACCGGAACCGCCTGCGCAACGATTCCATCGAGAAGCGCCCGCCTTGAGGCGCGAGCTGATTCGTTGGTTGGAAGCGTTTCTGGTGCGCGGCAACGGCGACCTGTCGCGATTAACCACACTCGCCCAACATGTCACCAACACCCACCGGCTGGCACAGGCTGCCGGCTTTGCACTGACGGCACACTTCGCGAAGGCGCTTGAACAATTTCTCGCCGATCTTCTCAACGACCCGCACGCCATCACACCGGCCGCGCGTCACACGGCCGACCGCGCCGTGCGTTGTCTCGATGGTTTGCTGGCCCTGCCGGAGCAGCCCACCGTTTGCCAGTTCTCGGCATTGACCGTTCTGGTTGTGGACGATGATGCGATTGCTGCTCGTCTCAATGCCAACGCATTGTCGCGTGTCGCCCTGCGCAGCGAATGTCTGACCAATCCACTGGTCGCGCGCCAACGACTCCAGACCCAGACGTATCCGTTGATCATCCTCGACATCGAAATGCCCGACCTCACCGGCCCACAACTCTGTCGCGAGCTGCGCGCCATGCCCCAGCACGCTCACACCCCGGTGTTGTTCGTCACGGCAGTGGATGAATTCGACCGCCGCGAGCAGGCGCTTCAACAGGGCGCCGACGATTTGCTGGCAAAACCGTTCCTCGCCACTGAGCTGGCTGTCAAAGCCCTCACGCTGATTCTCACCGCGCGCGCCGGATGAGCGTCAGGCGTTACTGGCGACGGCTGTTACGGCGAGTTGACGATCGATTTCGATGAGCAACTGTGTGAGGTTCACCGGCTTGGGCAGAAAGACGAACCCACCGCTTTTCAGCAGTTGCCCACCAGCATCGTCGTCGGACACCATCGAGGTCAGAAAAATGATCGGCAGGTTGCGGAATTCGGGCTGGCTGCGCAGCACACGCGCCACATCCCCGCCGTCCATGCCGGGCATGCACACGTCCATCACCACCAAATCGGGTTGGACTTCGCGCACGGTCTCAAGCACGCGACGGCTTTGGTTTTGCTCGCGCACCTCAAACAACCCGGTACGCTCCAGTCCCAACCGTAGCAATCGCGTGGACGTCATCTCATCATCTACAAGCAGGATCTTTTTCATGCGGCTTGCTCCTTTGCGAGAAATCGGCGGTACACCTCCTGCACGGCCTGACGGAGCGACTCGTGCGTGACGGGCTTGGCGAGCACGAAATCGGCTGCGGTCTCTCGACCATCCGCAAACCCGGTCACGATCACCACGCCCACGTCCGGGCGCGTGCGCTTGATGGCGGCGGCCAACTGGTCGCCAGTCCATTCCGGCAGTGCGCGGTCCGCAATCACCAAATCAAAGCGGTGTTGTTGGAATTTTTCCCAGGCCACGCGGCCGGTGGTGGCGGTCTCCACGTGGTGCCGGTCATGTCGCAAAAATTGCGCTTCCAAATCCAACACCACCGGGTCGTCTTCCACTACCAACACCCGCAACGGCGGCACGTCGTAGGTGGGAGGTAAGGGCGCAGCAACGCCGGTTTGCGTGGGTAATCGAATGCGCACGGTAGTTCCCTGCTGGGGCGCGCTTTCAATTTCGATGGTGCCCCCATGCCGATGCACTACGCCGTACACAATCGCCAGCCCCAGGCCGGTACCTCTCTTATCTTTCGTGGAGAAAAAACGGCTCCAAACACCGCTGCCGCACTTCCTCGGTCATGCCCACGCCATTGTCGCGCACAAACAACTCCACCACGTCGCCCTGTTGCCGGGTGCCGATGGTGATGACACCGCCATGAGGCAGGGCATCCACCGCATTGAACAACACGTTGATCAACGCCTCACGCAAATCCGTGGCGCTCCCGTGCACGGACGGCACCTTTTGCAAATCCAACTCGATCCGGATCGTCACACCGGCCGCGAGCATCTGGTCTTTCCAGTGCGGTTGCGTCAACACAATGGCCTGCTCGATGACGTGATGCAGGTCCACTGCTTGATACACATCCGTGGTTTTCCGATGCCGGTAAAACTCCCTCAGCCGATTGACAATCTGCACCGCGTCGCGTGCAGCAGCGTTGGACATCTGAAGGAACTTTTTGACCTTGTCCTTGTCGGCGAGGTTTTCGGGCCAGGCCAGCAGCAACTCGTTAAACCCGATGATCTTGGCCAGCGCGTTGTTGAAATCGTGCGCCACACCGCTGGCCATTTGTTCGAGCGCGCGCAGCCGTTCCTGTTGCACCAACTGCTGCTGCGTGCGGCGTAACTCTTCCAACGTACGTTCGAGTTTCTGCGCCGTCTCGCGCAACGATTGTTCGACGTGCTTGTGCAACGTGATGTCCCGCACGGTCAGTTGGATCACCTCACCTCTCGGGCATGTGGTGAGGTTGGCCCGCGCCTCCGCGGTAAGCGTCGAACCATCCGGTAGGGGGATCGTCAACTCGGCCAAGGGCGCGTTGACCTTGTGCAACAAGGCGGCGGCGTCCGCATCGGAACGCAGGTCGGGCAGAAACCGGCCGATAGGTTGGTTGACCAATTCGGTGCATGAGCGCCCCAGCAACACCGTGGCGGCAAGATTCGCCTCCACGATTTGCAACGTGCGCGGGTCGAGCAGAAAGATGGCGTCGCGTGCCAGATCGAACAGTTCGCGGTAATTGTTTTCCGAGGTGTTCGTTTCGTTTTCGGTGACCATCCCAACGATGATCATGATCGCGACGATCGCCGAGGCCAAATACGCCCCTGCAGTGGTATGTGCCGAGCGATCTGCCAGCGGAAACAACAACAAATGCATACCCCAAAGACCAAATCCACTGCTCAGAATCGTGCCGCCGATGTACCGTCCGCGCCGACGCCAATAGGCATACCCCGTGTACAGTCCGGCCCCGCCCAGCAACGCAAACACCGGCAGGCTGATCCAAAACCGATCCTGGACATGAAACGCCGCGATGTAACTCCACACCACGATCATCACCGACCCAAATGCCACTTCACGTAAGCCACGACCGCGGAGCACCAAGTCGAAACTTCCCCAAAACATGAACAGCGCACTGACTCCAACGCAACTGCTGCGCGCCATCAACAACGCCGGTGACTGTGGGTTTTCCAGCAGCCCGATGGATGCCGCGAGATACAGCGCGTAAAAAACCCACGCCACGGTCCACAAGCTAAAGTACCGGCGTCGCGTGGTGTGATTTAACAACGCGAACAAAGCGACCACCACCCACGTGCTGATCAACGCCAGCACCAACGCCGCTTTAATCCACTCGGGGGGAAACGCGAAGGTTACTTGCTCCCAAAGCTCTGGAACCCCTCGTTCGCGCATGACCAAACGGCTCAGTGCAACCGTTACGCCTTCATCTCCAAAAATGCGGCAAGGCGGTGCCACAACGCGTTCGCCCTTGCAGATCAACGGGTTGAACGGACGGCCGGCAGGGCTGGGATTGGGGCCAGCATTGATGCAAAATTGCGTTTCGCAAAACCGATGTTCAATTTTGCGTCGAGGACCTGTCTCGACTTGCGATGCTTGCGTTCGACGCAACCGATGGCATAATGGGCGGTGCGCAAGGGGCCGATGTAGCTCAGCTGGTAGAGCAACGGTTTCGTAAACCGTAGGTCGTCGGTTCGATCCCGACCATCGGCTCCATTATTATTGCAGGCGGTTAGCCCACTTCGAGGCACCGAACCCTATCTCTGGGCTGGCTGTGTGCTGGCTGCAGATTTTACTTTAGCCACCTCGTTGGTTTGAGTTACCGAAACCTTCCTACGAAGGAATCGAGCGCAAAATCGCCCTCACCTCAGCTACCATGTAGAGTCGGTTGCGAGGGAAAATAAACCTTGAAAAACAGTCATTCATTCCAGTAATTTACGTATTATCAGCTTATCGGGGATCAGTGCATGAAAGGGATTCGCGAGGCGGTAAAAAGAGCGGCCTTGGGCGCTTCGGGGATGCTTATTCTTGCGCCGTGGGTCGAAATCTGGGCTTTGGACAGTTCTAAGACCGCGGCGGGAGCCAACCACGCAGCCGCCCATGCCTATTCGACCGGTGCGGGTATTCGCGTAGGTATCATTGAGGCGAGTGGTGGTGTGAATACCAACCAAACAAGCATTGATGAGGGTGGGCGGCTAATCAAGAACTTAGATTTTCTGGGTAACTACACGAGGATCACTGCCGATCCCGTGGGGGTGCCCCCGTTTACGACACACGCGACGCGCGTGACCGACATCGCGGCAAGCAGTCATGGCACGTTCACCGGAGTCGCGCCAGCCAGTCACGTGTATGTAGGCGCAGTGGATACAGACCCCGGCATTTTCAATGCGATGGATTGGTTGTACCGCGGCCACGGTGTCGCACAGTTCAACATGAGTCTCGGCGCCGGGGACAATGATGGCGGTGCCAATAAGTTGGCCCTAGCCCTGGACTACCACATGCACACGTACGACACGTTGATGATTAAATCGGCCGGTAACTCAGGCGGGCAGGTCACCAGCCCTGGCGATTTTTACAACGGCATCACAGTGGGAGCGCTGAATGAAACCTTCACGGCGCGTGCGAGCTTCAGTTCGTACCTGATGCAGGGGGAAAGTGGGACCACGGTGAATTTTTGGCCCAAGCCCGAGGTTGTGGCGCCCGGTGTAAACATCAACACGCAATTTTTGGGCCCTGCGAGTGGTACCAGTTATGCCGCGCCACATGTTTCCGGTATTGTCGCATTGCTACAAAAAGGAACCAGCTCAACCCCCGGTCTGACGCTCGGCACCGCAGGCAACGCCAACCATCTCGCCATCAAAGCGATCATCATGAACTCAGCCCGTAAACGGGAGATTGAAGGGCCCATCAACAGTTACCCCATCGCGGCCGACCTCAATACCACAGCAAGTCAGGCATCCGACGGAGACTACCTGAATGGATCAACGTTTCGAGTTGGGGTTAGCGCCACTGCGCCAAAGACGGCCGAATGGACACCCTCCAAATGGTCCTACACTAACAACGTGTTTGTGACCGACGCGCCCCTGGATGACGAACTAGGGACTGGGGCCGTGGATGCCTTGCGGGCGGTCCTCCAACTAGACGGTGGGCAGCAAGGGCCCGGCGCCGTCAACCCGATTGGCTGGGATTTGAACACGCTCAACATGGGATCCCCCAAGGACTACTACCTCAATTTCCCCACGGGTGGTACCGGCGTGTTCCTTACCGTGACCCTGACATGGGATCGTCGGGTCTCGCGCACAGAGGGAGGTGAGCCGGACTTGGAGTTCCAAGGCGACAGTTTCACCCCGTTAGCTTTGCCCAACTTAGACCTGCAAATTTTCTACCAGGGCTCGCTGTACGCACAATCGGTGGGAACCTACAACACAGAGCACCTGCACATCCCATTAATCCACGCAGGCGCCGCCAACTCATACATGGTTCGCGTTCAGCCGGTCAGCAACGTCAGCAACACACGTTATGCTTTGGCGTGGTGGGGTGTTTCGAATCTTGGTAACAACGTCGTCCCGGAACCGACCATGGTGGCCCTACTCGTGTTGGGCGGTGCTATACTGGGGCGCCGATTTTGGCAGCGCAAATAACTGCGCGTGGTCGTAAACTGTGTCCATGAATTCGGTGCTTGCGGCCGCTGTTGGACTGCTGTTTTCGATTATGGCATCCGTGTGTTTTGCTGACGCGGGGGGAACAGCGGTCGCCCGTATCATAGCCATTCCGCGGCGTGACAATGGCTATGGAAATTTGGAGGCGACCACCATTACCAGCCAAGAACAACTCGACGCGTTCCTCATACGGGCGGCCAAAGAACGCGAGCTGGCGTGGCAGAACTTCGAAGCGTTCCAACAATCGCTTCGGCAAGCAGCCATTGATTTCGCTCGCGAGGCCCTCGTGATCCTACCGCACACCGAGCCGTCCGGCTCAATTTCCGTGGATTTGCGGCTGCTGCGGGTGGAGGACAACCGGCTGATCTGCCAAATTGATCGCCACGTACCGGCCATCGGTACCGACGACATGGCGTACCACTGTTTCGCCATTGTAGTCGGGCAATCACAGGTCCGAGAGATTGAAGTTCAAATTCCAAATCGTGTCCCCCGACGAATCATCATCTGGCCCCGCGCTGTCTCTTCACCCACTAATTCCACCCCTGAGTGACCGAACGGCATCTCCTCTCGGCTCAATCCCCTCTGCGTTGTCGCATGCTTAGTGACGGCCATCAATACCCGCCCTACGCCATCTGTCAAAACCGCTGGGCGAATTTGGCGGCGTCGGCGCGAAGATGAAGTTTCGCGGGGATTGTGACCGGGCTTTTCAGCCGTAGCAACTGACCGCTGGCAATGTCGTCAGCGATTTTACTGGCTATTTTCTCCCAGTCGAACGCGAGCAGGTCCACGCGGCAACCACACACCATCTCGGCATCGGCGGGGATGGTGGTCTTGAGCAAGACCCGGCGGCGGCGGGCCAACTCAGCAAAGACATCAGGATAGCGGGCGATGAATTGCTCGGCCAGATGGTCATCGGCGAACATCACTGCGGCGGAGGGGTTTTTGGTCTGCCTCGCGACCCAGTCGCGCAACTCCAGCCACGTCATCTCGCGCGCGGTGATGCGGAATGGTTGTCGGTCGAGCAAGTTCATCAAAAAGGGGTCCGTTTTCTTCGGCAGGAGCAGCACGTCAATCGCGGTGACGCCGTCGCGCCGCCACGCGGCCAGCGCGCGGCGGAAGGCGTTTTCCCAATTCGTCAGATAGGTTGGGGCCGGCAGGAAAAGGCCCGGTTCCGGGAGGACAGCGCTGATGGTGCCGGCGTCGGCCAGTTGTTGGAGGACGGGTTTATGGCGGGCGAGTGGCCGCAGCCAGACAACGTAATCGAGTTGATGAGCGACGAGTTGCGCAAATAGTTCCACGTCGGACTCAAGCCAGAAGAAAATCGCGTCAGCAACGTAATAGTGATGACGCAGGCGTGCCTCGAGGTGCCGAAAGAACAGTCGCCACGCGAACATTTCACAGAAGGCCGGCTCCCAGAGGGGCACGCCGACGACGCCACGCACCGGTGTGTGCGGCTGGTGGCGTTTGGGCAGCAGCAACGTGTACGCGCCGCGCAGCCGGGTGATGCGGCCCTCTGCTTCGAGCTCCCGGTACACCTGCGCTACCGTGGGCAGGGGAACGTGGAAAAACGCGCCGATCTCGCGCATGGAATAAAACGTGACCGGCTCGCCTTGCCGGAGCCGGTCGGTCAGTTCGCGCAATATGTTGCGGAGGCCGACGGGCTGGGTGAGGTTGGGCGGAAGGCCAGCAAAGTTTGGCAGCAGTTGGGACAGCGGAGGCAAGTTGCGAGGCGGTCGGGTTCGGCCCATTAGAATGCATTCTGTTAGCCCGCTGTTAGAATTGCAAGCCAGTTGTCCGTCGCCTAGGTTGACGAGGCCAGAGTCGGGATCTGCCGCATGAATACGAAGCCGGTGCGAATCATTCAGGTTGGGGTGGGCGGGTTTGGGGCGGTTTGGTTGGATGTGATCCGGCAGTCTGCGGACGTGGAGATGGTCGGGTTGGTGGACATCAACCGCGAAACGGCGATGCAGGCTTGCCGGAAACATGGGTGGAGCGAGGCGATTTTCTTTCCCACGCTGGTCGAGGCGTTGCGATCCGCGCGCGCGGATGCGGCGGTAGTGGTGACGCCGCCAGCGGCACATCGCGAGCCGGTGGTGGCGGCGTTGGAGGCCGGGTTGGATGTGATCAGCGAGAAGCCGATGGCGGAGACGCTCACGGATTGCAAGGCAATGGTGCGTGCGGCGCAGCGGACCGGGCGGATGTACGTCGTGTCCCAGAATTACCGGTATCAGCCGGCGATGTGGACGTTAGCCAATGTGGTGCGCAGTGGGCGACTGGGGCGAGTTGGGGAAGTAAAACTGGATTTCTACTTGGGCATGTGGTTTGAGGGTTTTCGCCAGCAAATGGAATACCCGTTGGTGGTGGACATGGCGATTCACCACTTCGACCTGATTCGTTTCATCCTGGGCACCGACGCCGTCGCCGTAACAGCCGCTGGGTGGAATCCACCTTGGTCGCATTACCGGCATGATTGTTCGTGCGCGGCGTTGTTCGAGATGGCGAGCGGGGCGCGGGTGATTTACAACGGCAGTTGGTGCGCGAAAGGCCAGTTCTGCGACTGGAACGGCAACTGGCAGATCGGGTGCGAACGAGGTACGGTGCTGTATCAAAACGGCGTCATCACCATTCATCACGCGCCCGAGCGGTACGAGGTCACCAGCACTGAGAACGTCATCGTCCGCCCGCCGCCGCTGGAAGGGCAACGGTATGTGCTAGCGGATTTTTTGCGCGCCCGCGCCAATGGCCACCGAGCGGGGACGGATTGCTTCGACAACATTCACAGCGTCGCGATGGTGTTTGCCACCGTCGAAGCAATGCGCACGGGCCGGCGCGTGGAAGTGGGCGACGCCGAGACGCGGCAATGGAGCACAGGGCAGGAGGTCAGGCGATGGAACGAGAGCGGGTGAGCGCGTTTACTTTAATTGAGCTGTTGGTCGTGATTGCGATCATCGCTTTGCTGGCTGCGATCCTTCTGCCGGCGCTCAATCATGCGCGGATCAAAGCGCGTGCGACCGGGTGTCTGAATAACCAGCGTCAGCAATACCTCGGCGTGATGATGTTTGCAGCGGACCACTTGGGATATGCTCCGGGCAACAGTCAGTATTTCAGCGGTTGGCCTGCGACCCCGCCGAATGGGTCCGGTATGGCCCAATGGATCTCGCATGGCGGCGTCAATTGGGGCGGCAATGTCATGCCGGACAGTGCCATCCCGCGTAGCACATTGCGGCGCCTCAACTACGTGCCCTCGTTGGGGGTTTTCAAATGCCCGGAGATGGCGTTCCAACCGCTGTTTGTCCGTCTGTTTGTTTCCCAAGCCTACGACAATGGGAGCTCGCCGCATTACCGCTACAGTCCGTACTATTTTGGCGACACGGCCTACCGGCAAACCGCTTCCGACCCATCTTTGGTGGACACTCCCGCCACTCCCGTCACTGTGACGTTGATGGGACGGGTGGATAGCGCCAAACCGGGGCATCTGCTTTTTTCTGATGGTTTACAGGAGGGATGTTGCTACGCCTTCTTCGTCAACCCCGACACCACCTCTTTTGGCGGGGCCGTTGCAGCACACCTGAAATTCACCATGGCGGCAGGGACATACGCGGATGGCCACACCGAGTTGCTGATGATTCCGAACCCGCATCCGGTCTACAAAGACGGCCGCGTACCTTCGGACAACCAGTGAGTGTTAGCCCGCTGTTAGCGTTGCAGTTTTACTTGTCAATTACCTAGGATGCGGTTCGGACAAAGGAGTAACGGGATTATGAAGACCATCAAACGGGTTGCCGGTATCGTTTTGTGTGGCTGGGCGGCGGTGACCGCGCAGGCGCAGTACATGATTGAGAATTTCGAAAGTTATAGTTCGGGCGCCACGCCTCCCACAAATCGCTGGTACATCACCAGCGGGGTGAACGTGCCCATTGTGACCACCGATGCTGCCAGCGACGGCACGAAATCAATGATCAGCAGTTGGGCTGTTTCGCCTACGTACTATCATGGCGTGGGCGGGCTGGTTAACGACGATGGGTACCAAACGATTTCGTGGGGGCCGGCATTTGTGGTCACGAATAACACTGGCTCATTCACGTTCAATTTGTATGGCGGCTCGAAAACCTTCAGCGCATCGAATCGTAAATTGAGCGCCACCGGCTTGGCGATCTGGGATGTTGCCGCCGGCGATTATGTTTCCGGCACGTTCACCCCCCGGTCCTCGGATGGCAATAGCTATGCCGCCACCCAAACCATCTCGTTGAGCGGCCTAACGCCCGGCAAGACCTACATGCCGGTGTTGTTCGACTTACGGTCAAGCGATTGGGGTAAGATCGGTCTGGACGCGTTTGCTGCGCCGACCGGCACCGTGGACACGAATACAACGTTTCGCCATCACAAGGTTTACCGGGCTTATGGCTTTGACACGGCGGGCGATTTCGAGACTTGGTCGGGGCCGAGCAACTTTGGGATTTCTGGTAGCAGCGCCGCTTATCGCTACACTGATCTCAGCGGCACCATGACCAGTTCGAAGGGGCTTTTGACTTCCAACATCGGCGGGGATGGTCCAACCGGCACAGCCTCCACTCCGACGTTCACCCTCCAAGGAGACATCATCGAGTTTCGCATCGCCGGTGGCAATGGCGGTGCCTCCTCCACGTTGAAAGGGGTTGGCTCAAACCCGTACAGCTTGGGGCTGGAACTGGTGCGAGCCTCCGACAACGCGGTCTTGCGTTGGGCGGTCGCACAAAACGATAGCGAAATGTGCCTCGATTACTGGTCGGTCAAGGATCTGATCGGGACGGACGTGTACCTCCGGGTTCGGGATGCTAGTTCTGGCGGCTGGGGGTGGTTGGCGGTGGACGCCATCCGCGAGGTTGGTTTCTTCTCCATTCACGGCGACACCACGGCTTCTTGGAAGACCGATAACGGCGGGTTCTGGGCTGTGGACGGCAACTGGGAGGGCGGTTTGAGCGCGTTGGGCGCGACCGGCACCGCCTACTTCACCAACACGATCACCGCCGCCCGCACAATCTCCAACGACGTGGTCCAAACCATCAACAGCCTCGTCTTCAGCAACGCCAACTTCGGACGCACGATTGCCGGCGAAGCTCTGCACCTGGCCGGCACTTCGCCCACGATTACGGTCGGCACCAACATCGCGACGATTTCCTCGGTGATCACCGGCACCGTCGGCTTCGTCAAAGCCGGCGGCGGCACCCTGTTGCTCAGCGGCACCGGGGCCAACACCTACTCCGGCACGGCCACCGTCAATGGCGGTGTGTTGGATCTGAATCGCACTGGTAACGCAATTCCGGGCGACCTGACAATCAACGCCAACGGCAAAGTGTTCTTGTCGGCAAATAACCAGATTGCCGACGGCGCGGCCGTGACGGTGAACGGCGGCACGTTGGATCTGAACAATAAGACGGACACGATCAACACGTTGACGATGATCGCCGGCGCGGTGCAGACCGGCTCCGGCACGTTGACTGTCGGTGGCAACATCACCGGTAACGCCAGTGCCACGACCGCCACCATCAGCGGCAATCTGAACCTCGGCGGCGCGAGTCGGACTTTCACGATTGCCGACGGCTCGGCGGCTACGGATATGCAGGTGTCAGCCGTGGTGGCCAACGGCAGCGTGGTGAAAGCCGGGGCCGGGCTGCTGGAGTTTACCGGCGCCAATCTGTATGCGGGCGGCACGACCATCAATGGCGGCACCTTGCAGATCAGCGCCAACAACAACCTGGGCGCGGCCAGCGGCGGGTTGACGCTCAGTGGCGGCGCGTTGCGACTGGCGGCCAATCTCACGTCCTCCCGCTCCGTGACCGTGACCGGTACCGGGACGTTGGATACGCAAGGCAACAATGGTACGTTCACCACGGCCATCGGTGGGACGGGCGTGTTGGTCAAGGAGGGGAGCGGCACGCTGACTTTGACCGCCAACAACACCTACAGTGGCGGCACGGTGATCAATGCGGGGCGCCTCTCTCTCACGGGCACGTTGGCCAGTGGCGTGACGGTCAATAGCGGCGGAACGTTGCAGGGCAGCGGGCGTGTCAACGGCACGATCAGCGGAGCCGGGTTCCTCAACCCAGGTGCCAGCCCTGGCATTCTGACCGCGTCACAGTTTGACCCGACCGGCGGGGCCGATGCGGGCTTCGAATTCACCGCGACGGGCGATCCGACCTGGAGCAACGCGGGCGCGAGTGTCAACGACGTGTTGCGCCTGACCCACAGCACGACGCCGTTCACGGCAAACTTGGACAGCAGCAACACGCTGGACATCTACTTCAACGTCGCGACGCTGGCGGCGGGGGATACATTCCGCGGCGGGTTCTTTACGGATCGGAACTCCGACTTCACGCTGGCAGTGGACAACGCCACCTACAATTTCTATGTGTTCGGCGACGGCGGCGGCTCGATTGTGTTCAATGGTGTGAACTATTACACGTTGGCACAGTACAACGCGAACAACTCAACTGCGTGGGGCGTGACGCGCAGCGTCGTGCAAGTGCCGTCGGCGAACTTCAGCGGGGGCACGATTCTCAACGGCTGGGTGCAGCAGTTTCAGATCATGGACACCGCCAGCGTCGTTCCCGAACCGAGCACCATGTTCCTCCTCGGCGTCGGCGCCGCAATGCTATACCGCCGACTGCGGCGTAATCGAACGGCCTAAGGTTTCACCCGCTATCGACAGCGTTCCAAGCACCTACAAGTGTTAGCGTGCTGTTAGTGTTGTAGTTTTTCTTGTCAATGTAGTAGGGTGGCACACAGAAAGGTGGGCCGCCCTATGAAAACGAGGAAAGTTCTCTGGAGCCTACTTCTCAGTGGCTGGGTGCTACAGACTGCGCACGCGGTGATCATGATCGAGAACTTTGAGAGTTACATCGGCGGGCAGCCGCCACCCACGAATCGTTGGTATGTCTCCAGTGGAGCGAATGTTCCGATCGTGACCACCGCGTTCGCGGGTGATGGGACCAAATCGTTTATCAGCAGTTACGCTGTTAACCCCACGTACTATCAGGGTGTCGGCGGGGTGGACAACGACGACGCCTACCAGACGATTTCGTGGGGGCCGGCGTTTAAGGTCACCAACAATGTTGGCTCGCTCAGTTTCAAGTTGTTCGGTGGCAACAATGGGTTCAGTACCTCCGATCGCCGGTACAGCGCTACCGGCGTGGCCGTCTGGGACGTCAGCGCGGGCGATTTCGTGCCCGGCACGTTTACGACACGATCGAGCTCAGGAAATGACTTTTCCGAAACCAAAACCATCAACCTTAGCAGCTTGACGGTCGGCAAAACGTATTTACCGGTCGTCCTTGATTTACACACAGGCGGCTGGGGTAAGACCGGGTTGGATGCGCTGACGGCACCCGACGATACGGTCATACTCGGCTCCGGCCCGCACCACGTAGTTTACCGGGCATATAACTTCGACACTGTGGGTGACTTTGAGGGCTGGACCGGTAGCAGCAACTTTCGGCTGGCCGGCAACGGTACGTCGTCCCGCTACATAGATTTTACCGGGAGCTATAGCGATACGCATGGCTTTCTCTCCTCCGACCTCGGCGGCGACGGCTCGACTGGCACGTTTGTTAGTCCGACGTTCACCCTTCAGGGCGACATCATCGAGTTTCGGATCTCGGGCGGTAAAGGCGGTGCCACCGCGTTCAAGGGTACCGGCGCGAACACTGCAAGTCTTGGCTTTGAGTTGGTGAACGCCTCTGACAACTCGGTCTTGCGCTGGGCGGTTGGTCAAGACATGAATGAATTCACGCTGGACTATTGGACCGTCAAAGACCTCATCGGCACGAGCGTGTATTTGCGCGTGCGGGATGACACCTCCGGCGGTTGGGGCAAGCTCCACGTGGATGCCATCCGCGAAGTTGGCTTCTTCGAGGTTCAAGACTTGGCGGTCCCCGAACCCAGCGTGGCGCTGTTGCTCGGCGTCGGCGGTGCGGTGCTCTACCGGCGGCAGCGGCGGTCGACTGGAGATGGGTAGTGGTGGATGGGAGATGAGCCATCAACCATTTTCCACCAAACATCGTCAAGCCGGCTTCACGTTAATTGAGTTGTTGGTGGTTGTCGCCATCATCGCGCTCTTGGCGGCCATTCTCTTGCCGGCTCTCGGCCGCGCTCGCGAGCGGGGCCGGAAGGTCATTTGCGGGAGCAACCTGCGCCAGATTTATATCGCGGACATCATGCGGCGGGATGATAGCAATGGGAGGGTGGAGCCACCGTCGTATGCGGCGACGCTGCCGGGCTGGGGATGTTCGGGCGGATTGGCGTGCTGGAACGACGGTTGGACGACGCATAGCAATCTGAATCTCGAAAGGCACGATCTCCCGGATCAGATGGGGCTTCTCATCTCCCAGAAATTCATCCCAAACGCGACGCTGTTTTATTGTCCCTCCCGCCGGCTGCCGTGGTGGTGGGGTGAAGACGACCCATCGTACAACTTCAAGTCGAACTGGGGCGTCGGTGTGGGCGATATTTGGGTCCTCGCCCCGTACTGGATGCCACACGATCCCCGCCGCTACGAATTCCCCAACCTGAGCCAGAACGCTATCGCCGATCCCGCGCGAAAGGTTCACACGGCCGAGATTGGTCATCCGTACGGCACGCCGCACAAAGAGGGGGGCTACACCGTCAGTTACCAAGACGGTCAC
>JANWVU010000170.1 GCA_025056465.1 Verrucomicrobiia bacterium
GCTCCGCGTAACTGTCACGGCTGGCCGTGCCGTCGGGGTACCGTTCGTGAATTTCGGGAGCGAATAACACGGTCGAATTGACGTCGAACCGCGGGATGTACCAGTCGCGGTGCGCGGCGAAGTTGGTAAAGAAAAGATGCTCGACCACATTGGCAACCGCGCGCCCCCGGTATTCTTTCAGCAGTTGGTTGGCGCGATGGCGGGCCCCCGGCACGAACCACTCGTTGAGCCCAAGCACCAAAAGGGAAAGTGCCAAACCAACCATCCAAAACGGCGTGGAGAGTCGGGTGAGGCTGACACCGCTGACGCGCATCGCGAGCAGCTCGTTGTGCTTGCCGAGGTTTGTGAGGACAAACAACAAACCCAACAGTAGCGACATCGGGAGGATTTGCACCAGTACTTCCGGGAACAACACGAGGTAGTAGCGCACCGCCTGAGCGAACCGCACGTGGGCCTCGATGAAGTCGTCCAATCGTCCGATGAGGTCCACCACCAACCACAACAACACAAATGCGTCGAGACAGTAGAACCACGGAAGCAGAAATTCCCGCAGGAGGTATTGGCGCAGGATACGCACAACCGCCGGTTGCTCAGGCGGTGGACGGCTTCAGCTCGTATAACGCGCGCCCGATTCGTTGCACGTCCGGCATCCCACCAAGCACACGGAGAATGTACCCCGGCCGCCGTTGGCTCGCCGGTAGCATGCGGTCATTGTAATCCGCAGCCAAATCGCGGTAATGCACCGGTTGGCCCGCCGCGCGCATCAGGTCCCGAAGGATTATTGGTGTCCCGTGCTCGGGCAGAAAATAGCGTCCGTCGGTTGTGGCGCAAAGGTCGGGATGATGATTCAACACCACCGTCAACACCCGCACGAGCTGGCCGTTGGGGTCCGAGACCAGCGGCGCGACGGCCTCTTTGATGCGGTCGAAATGCACGAGGTCTTTCGCCTCGCGTAACACCGCAAACACGCGCTCCTCGATCATGCCGAGTGCTTTGGGTGTCAAAGTCGAAACGTAATCAAAATGCACATGGAACGCTTCCGTGACCTGACTCATCAACATCAGCACGCCCCACGGCTGATAGCCACCGAGTTTGGGGTCGCCCACCCAATCCGCCAACTCCGCGCTGGTAACCACCCCGCCGCGTGCTTGGATTTGCTGCACCCAATGCAGTTCCACCGGCTCAGTTAGTCGTCGGCACAGGTGCGAGCGCAACGTTTCAAGGCCTTCCTCCTCGATTTGCCGCACCCGCTCGCGCGTCACCCCACCCATCAAATCGGCGATTTCCTGCAATGTCTTGCGCCGCATCCCCAGCCGAAAGAGCGGATCTTTCAACGCATACCGTTGCTCCAACACGTAAATCTCCTGCCGATTGAGAAACTCGTGGAAAATAGCCTTGATGTGCGGGAACGGCGCCGTGCGGGCTTCCACATGTCGGCTCAGCCGGAAAAACCAGCGCACGTTTTGCAACGATGCCGCACCAAAATTCCGCAACCGCAACAACTGGTCGTCCGACCAAGAACGCAGGTCTCCGACCGTCTTGACGCCGGCAGCCGTCAAACAATGCACCACACGCACATTGAAACCGGCTTTTTCAACTGGCCAATTATCAATTACTAACGCCGTTGATTTGGGGTTGGTTTCTGATTCCATCGAATTCCTCTGTTAGACGATTGACTCTCCTTGGTGAGTTATTTCATGACAAATTGGCTGACGTTTGCAAGAAATTTTTCCCGCACACTGCGTTAGTCCCACGCGCAAGTTTGACGTTGCCCTCGACGGTTCGTATGCTCCGACCGTGGCATCCACCAAAGCCAATCTCCTCACCGCAAGTTGGCACCGTCTCCAACAATTCCTGCTCGAAGTGCCCCTCGACGTGCTGAGTGGGCGCACCGCGTGGCATCGCGCGCGCAAATGGTTGGTCTTCCTCTGGATGGTCGGGCGAGGCTTTGCCGACAACCGCTGCCCCATGCGCGCCGCTGCTTTGACTTACACCACGTTGCTCGCATTGGTGCCGCTGTTAGTCGTTGCGCTGAGCGTCTCCAAAAATCTTCTGCGCGAAAGCACGGCGGAAATCGTCCCGCGCCTTCTCGATCGCGCTATCGCCATGGCCGTGCCGCAACTCGAACTTGTGCCACTCCCCGACGATGTGGCTGGCCCACCGGCCCCCGGCCAAACGGTGCTCTCCGCCAAAGCGCGTCACGAAGTAGTCGAACGCATCCAGACCATGCTCGACGAAATTGATGCCGGTAAACTCGGCGCGATTGGTGGATTCTTTCTCGTCGCGGTCGCGTTGCGGTTGATGACCACCATCGAGAACACCTTCAATGACATCTGGGGCGTCACACGCGGCCGGTCGCTCTGGCGCAAAATCGTTTACTACTGGACGGCGATCACGTTGGGACCGCTCCTGCTGATCACCACCATCGCGCTGACCGGTCGGCTCGAATACCTGCGCGCCTACGGCGAGTGGGCCCTGAGCGCGCCGGTCACCCGCTGGTTACTAAACCTCGCGCCGTTTGCTGTCGCGTGGGTCGCGTTTGCCTTGCTATATGCGTTGATGCCCAACACCCGCGTGCGACCGTTGGCGGCGCTGGCCGGTGGGATTGTCGGTGGCACGCTCTGGCAACTGAACAGCCTGCTGAGCACGATGTACGTCTCGCGCGTTGTCACCTACAGCAAAATCTACGGCAGCCTCGGCATCATTCCCGTCTTTCTCCTCGGTGTGTATTTCGCCTGGCTCATCGTGCTATTTGGCGCGCAGGTCTCGTACGCCGCCCAAAACGTCCACCTCTACATCCAGCGCCGTGCCATGGCAGCCTTCGACCAACTGCAACGCGAACGTCTCGGCTGCCGGTTGCTGGCGGCGGCCAGTCGCGCGTTCCTCGCCGGTCAACCCGCGCCGCTCGTCAGCGATCTGTCTCGGGAGTGGAATGCGCCGCCGCAACTGCTCAATCAACTCGTCGCCAAACTTGTCCGTGGCGGTTTACTGAATGAAGTGGCCGGCGAAGATACCGGCCTCCAACCTGCCCGGCCTCCCGAGACCATCACCCTGGCCGATGCGTTGATGGCGTTGCGCTCCTCGCAGCCCTCGTCGCAATCGGACACAGCGACTGGCGACGACCCTGTCGAGCGTGCGCTGGCCGAGTTGTACCGGCAGGAACGCGCCTGCGCCGCCAACATCACGTTCCGCGACCTCGCGCAACGCATGACCTGAGCCCACCGGCCCGGCGCCAGGCTGCAGGCCGGGAGGCGATTACACGTGCGCCGCAGCTGGCCGCCCATCGCATGATCGTCGGCAGACTTGCCGTCGTCTGCGCAACGCATTACAACCGCCGCCATGCTTGAGACAGCCATGGAAGCGGCCGCGGCGGCCGGTAAGTTTTTGCGGGAGAATTTTGGAGGGACGTTGACGGTCAATGAATCCACGCACCGCGACATCAAGCTGGAAGTGGACGTGCAGACTCAAGCGTTGATCACGCGGATCATTCGCGCGGATTACCCAGATCATGCGATTCTCGGCGAGGAAGGTGTCAGCGGCGATGCACGGGCGGAGGTGCGATGGGTGGTGGACCCACTGGATGGAACCGTGAATTATTTTTACAACATCCCGTTGTATGCAGTGAGCATCGCCGCGCAACAACGCACGGGCATAGATGACTGGCAAACCGTTGCCGGCGTGGTGTACGCGCCTGAGTTGGACGAAATGTTTGCGGCCGAGCGCGGGAAACCGGCGACATTGAACGGAAGTCCGATTCACGTGAGCACGCGCGACCAGTGGGAGGAAGCCATCGTAACGATCGGCTTTTTCAAAAACGACGAGACTATCCGCCGCGCGCTCGCCGACTTTCAACATTTTGTCCATCGCGTGCGCAAGATCCGGTTGTTGGGTTCGGCCGCACTCGATGCGGCGTACGTCGCAGCCGGCCGATTTGATCTCTACATCGAGTATGGAATCAAGCTCTGGGACATTTGCGCCGGCGAGCTGATCCTGGAGTGTGCCGGTGGACGCAGCGAGCG
>JANWVU010000171.1 GCA_025056465.1 Verrucomicrobiia bacterium
CGCCAAACACATCAATCCCAGTTGCCCTGAACCCAACGTCACGCGCACACACGCCCACGAACCGAACAACGCCAGCCACAACCAACGCTCTGTCTCACCCAGCTCGAACACCTTCGTCACGCGATGCCACACGTAAAACAAACACGCCAGATTCAGTGCCAGAAACACCGCGCGTGCCAGCCCTACCGGCATCCAAACAAACGGGCTGAGCAGCGCATAAGTGATCGGCAGATACGGTGCGGGCCAACCTGGTAACTCACCCCAACGGTGGGCGAGATACTGCCATTCCGCCAACCGCGTCATTAGATCGTTGGAGCTGGTCAACGCCCGAAAAATTCCCCAGCCCACGGAGCACGCCGCCAGCACCAAGAATAGATTCGTTGGCCATGACCGCAGCGGCGAGAACGGGCGCATGACCGCGCGGCTCACTCCTTGGGTTTTTTCGCCTCGACCATCTTGCGCACGTACGGACTGTGGAGGTTGAAATAAATCCCGCACACCGGTGGCGCGTCGTCCTGTTCACTGATCATCACCGTCACATACCGGTCGAGCGCGATCCCATGGCGCAAACCGGGCGCGCGACTGACGTACGCATTGATGGCCTTGCCCACCAACGAATGCAACGTCTTGAGAAATTCATCGGGCGTTTTGTTGATGCAGACGATGTACTTCTCGTACGCCCGCAGCGCCGCGCCGATTTCCCGATGAAAATCTTCCACTTTCAATTCCATTTCCCCGCATATCTAGAGGCACAACGCCACCGTGACAAGCCCGCCGTGCCCGCACCCGCCGAATCACACCGTCAGCGTTCCACCGGGTGCCAGCACCTCGGCGCGATACCCTTTTGCCCGCACCTGCCGCGCAAATTCCTGCGGGTCCGCGCGAATCAAATCAAACGTGTTGTAATGCATCGGCACTGCCACGTCGGGCCGCAACCACTCCACCGCCTGCACCGCATCCTCAATGCCCATCGTGAAGTTGTCCCCGATCGGCAACAACGCCACCGTCGGCCGGTGTCGCTGCCCAATCACCTGCATATCCATGAACAATGCCGTGTCACCGGCATGATACACGGTCTTGCCCTCGGTCATGATCAGCACACCTGCCGGCTGACCCCCATTCACAAACCCGTCCGCCGTTTGATAGGCCGATCCATGATGCGCAATCGTCAGCTTCACCCGCCCGAACGGAAACGTCCAACTCCCTCCGATATGCATCGGATGCACCGTGGCGCCCTGACTCTGACAAAACATCGCCACCTCATAATTCGCCACAATCGTGGCGCCGCAGCGTTTGGCAATCTCCACCGCATCGCCCACGTGGTCGTTGTGTCCGTGCGTGATCAGCACAAAATCACACCGAACTTCAGTCGCCTTCACTGGTGCCAGCGGGTTGCCGCTCAAAAACGGGTCCACCACCAACCGATGCGATCTTGTCTCGATCAAAAAACACGAGTGACTCCAGTACGTCAGTTTCATCGTGCATCCTCCTTTCTCGCGCGCCGCTTCATCCTACCGGCTCCGCGCCCCGAGGCAACCGGAACCGGTCGCCCGCTCTCGCGCAACGAGTCACACCGGTGAGGTTCGTTGCCGGCTCAAGGCTCCGCGCGGCGCAAGGTCATCCGATGTCGGTGCCCGCGTTCATCCACGCCATGAAGCGTGAACGCGCTTTCGCGCGCCAATCGTCGGCCAACATGGACACTGCGGATCATGCTGCCCTCATCCCACCGAACAATCTGCGCCGTCACCAAACCGCGCGAGTTGATCAATAACCAACCACTCATAGCCGGTAGCTCACCCGGTATCTCACTCCGCAGCTCCCACAACGAGGGCCGGTCGGTGGGCTTCAAAAGGACCGTTTCCACATGGTTGCTTGCACCGATGCGCGCCTGAAGCACCCAGCGCCCGCTCCAATCGGTTGGTGAACCCGTCCCGCTTCCCCGCCACGCGAACCGGCGACCCTCCTCGACCCCCAACGACGCCATCCGACCGAGGTTCGGATTGACCACCGCAACACAAACACCACTGACGTTGGTCTGGTTGCACGACGACCTTGGCCATCCCCGCTCATGCTCAGCCACGATTCGACCTCGGTCGTCATAGTGCCATTGCCCCTGCAGCTCCCAAACGCCACAGCCATCGCTGCTCAATCCCCAACCATGCCATGTTTGATTGGTGACAAAGGTGACGTATCCGAGGCCGTGCCAACCGCCCACACCCACTACTTCCCATGTACCCACCGGCGACGGAAACGCAGGCGTGGTGACGCACACCGCGGCGCTGCGCGCCGATTCATTACCGGCCTGGTCCACGGCGCTAACCTCAAAACAATGCGACTGCCCCGGTGCCAGCGGCGAGACCGTTACCCATGTCGCGGCCGCGACGGTGCCGAGCAAATTGCCCGCGTGATAAATCCGGTAGCCCGCAAGCCCCGAACCACCGCTGTCAGTGCTGGCGTTCCAACGCAACTCCACGCGAATCCCCGAAAGCACCCGCCCTGTGACCGCGCCCGGTGTCGTCGGCGGTGTTTCATCCGGTGGCGCGGGCGTCACAACGCTCGCGGTGCGCCAAGGGGAAGCACCGCCGTTGTTTTCGGCCCGCAGCCGGTAGTAATAAACGGCGTTACCGGTCACGCCATGATCGAGGTACTCGGTGGTGTTGCTCTCCAGCGTGGCCAACCACGTCCACGGCCCGGCCACTGACCCGGCGCGCTCGATGCGAAAACCGGTTTCGTCGTCCGCGCGGTCGTGCCACGTGAGCCGCACGCGATTGTGCGCCAGGGCCACGGCGACCAAATGGTCGGGCGCTGCCGGTGGCGGACCAAAAGTGCTGGCACATGCCGGGCCTGTGGGCGCGGACTCGTTGCCCGCATAATCGCGCGCTGTAATCCGAAAACAGTAGGACGTGCCGGCATGGAGGCCGGTAACAACGTGGTTGGTCGTGCGGACCGTTGCGACAAACACGTCGCCGCGATACACCCGGTAGCCTGCCACGCCAGACCCACCGGTGTCGTTGGAGGCCGACCATACGAGTCGGATGCTGCTGCTGGATAACGCGGCGGCTGTGACCGTCGCCGGTGGGTCTGGCGGGGTGGTATCGGGTGCTGGCAACGTGGTCGCGGCGGCCACGGTTGTCGTCGGCGACGAACCGGTATCGTTGAAAGCGAACAACCGATAGTGATACGTCGTGGCAGCCGTCAGCCCGGCATCCTCATGTGCCACGGTGTCGGCCGGTAGGGTGGCGATGGTCTGCCATGGACCCGTCGGCGACATCGCGCGCAACACAACAAAACCCGTCTCGTTCGTAGCGGTATCCTGCCAGCTCAATGCGATGCGGTCCGGTGCCGCGCCAACCGCTGCCAATTGCGTCGGTGGGTTGGGCGGTGGCGTGGCCGTCGTGCGAAACGCCGCCACAATCGCCGCCGTTTGATTGATCGTTTGCGCGTTGTTGGCCGAGGTTGGACCGTTGCCTGCGACACCGGTCGCCGCGCCGAGATAGGTGATTGCCGGATTGGAGAAATGACTGATACGAATGCCGGGCGGATACGCCATGATTGTGCGATACTGGGTACCGCTTCCTGCGTAGAACCGATGCCCGTAAGAATAGTTGTATGCACCGCAGGTGGCGTGGTCGCGATCATGTGCGCAGCCGAGGTTGTGCCCCAGTTCGTGGATGAAAGTGTGACTGGTGGCGTAGGGCCGTCGCACCACGCTGAAGGCGTACGGGTGAAACCAACTGCCCGGCGAACACATCAGCCACGCAATGCCTGCGTACGTTGGCTCGCCCGCCTCCGTCAGCAGCACCACGAGGTCCGCCCCATAACTGTTGCGCAGGCTGTGGACCTCATCGAGATAACCGTCGTGCGGAGTCGTGACCCGGTCGAGGTCAGTGCTCATGGTGCCGGATTCCGAGTAAGAAACCTCACCGCAATAGACCAACCGCAGCCGGGCCGCGACCCCGCTGTTGAGAAAACTTTGATTGC
>JANWVU010000172.1 GCA_025056465.1 Verrucomicrobiia bacterium
GGCCCGCACCGGCTGATGGCCCCGTCGCGGCCTACGTGGTTTTTCGAGAAAGCCAAATACGGTGGGATCCTTTGCGACATCGCCAGCCATCAATTCGAGCAGTTCCTGTTTTTTACCGGGGCAACCGATGCCACCATCACCGCGGCGACGGTTGGCAACTTCAACAACCCGAAGTATCCCGAGCTGGAGGATTTTGGCGAGGCGCATTGCATCGGCAACAACGGATCAACGGCGTTCATTCGCGTGGATTGGCTAACGCCTGACGCGTCGCGCACGTGGGGGGATGGACGGCTGTTTTTGCTGGGGACGGATGGATACATCGAGCTAAGAAAATATGTCGAGGTGGGACGCGGTGAGGGTGGCGACCAGTTGTATCTGGTGAACCACAAGGTGGAGGAACACTACCGGCTGGAGGGGAAGGTTGGGTTCCCATTTTTCGGGCAGCTCATTCTTGATTGCCTCAACCGCACAGAGACGGCGATGACGCAAGCGCACGCATTCAAAGCGGCCGAGCTATGTCTAAAAGCACAACAACTTGCTCGCGTCCTCAAACCTGCCGGTGGCTCGCGGAATTGACGCCGGCAGCCAGCTCGTGAGGTCGGGCGGGCCCGTGCGGATGGCGATGCAGCAGGATGTGGGGTCGCTCCAACCCGTGCGCCAGCATGAGCGGTTCGTCGTTCAGGATTTCCAGGGTTAGGCCGTCGCACACAACCCGACCAGCATCGAGCAGGATCACGCGCGGACAAAGCTCCACGACCATCTCCAAATCGTGCGTGGCAATCAGCTTGGTGACCGGGATCTTGCGTAGGTATGCTTTCAACTCGCGCCGTCCGCGCGGATCAAGGTCGCTGGTGGGTTCGTCCAACACCAAGATGCGCGGCCGGCAGGCTAGCACACCGGCCAAGCATACCCGCCGTTTCTCGCCATGCGATAGATGATGCGGGGCACGGGTCTCAAACCCGGTAAGCCCCATGCATGCGAGCGCCTCGCGCACGACGTCATCGCCCAAACCTAACTGTTTGGGGCCAAAGGCCACGTCCTCCCAAACGGTGGGGCAAAAGAGTTGATCATCGGGGTCCTGAAATAAAAACCCTACCGCACGTCGCCGGAATTCGACGTCGGTCTCGCCAAAAATGCGCACGGCTGACTGCTTTTCGGGATGTTCCGGTAGGATGCCGTTAAGATGCTGCAACAACGTGGACTTGCCGGCACCGTTCGGCCCAACCAACCCGACACATTCACCCTCAGCCACCGTGAAGCTGACGTCCCGCAAAGCCTCCCGACCGTCAGGATACCGGTACGACAGGTGGCACACCTCGATGGCCGGCGTCATTTCCAACCCCGCGCGAGCATCGCCGCGTAAATCCGTTCAGCCCGCTCGGTTGAGCGCACGAATAACTGGCCGATGATCATGCCCAAATCCCGCCAAACCCCCACCCTCCCCCGATGGAACGTGCGCGCGCGGCGAGCCCGATGCATGCGTTGGGCCTCGTCTACCAGCACGAACAGATACCGGTACAACAACGCCAACGTGGTCACCAACAACGCCGGCACGCCCGCCCGACGCACCACGCTCAGCAGTTCGGCAAACGGGGTGGTGTTCGCTAACAAGACCATGGTCACCAGGCAAAACGTGCTTTTGACAACGATCGTCAGAAACACCCACAGCCCTCCCGGTTGGAGCAACGACAACGCCGCCACACCCAACACGAATGGCTCGAGCCAGATCAATCGTCCGCAGATATACCGCCATGGGATACGCGCCACCAAAGCGATCACCACCAACGTCAAGCCAAGAGCAACAAAGAAATCCACCGCGGTAATTGGAGCGACAAGGATCAGGGCAATCAGTGCCAACGCAGCGATGAGTTTCACCGCGGCCGACGCACGATGCACAAGCGTGTCCTGCCGGCTGTAGCGGTCGAAGAAATCGTGACGCATCAAGCTGGCTTCTTGGGCACCAACATCCGCGCCAGTAACCACGATAACCCAAACACAACCACCGTGCCGATCCCACCGGCCAGTGCCGTGGCAACCGCAGGGGAACCAATGCCGGGAACTTCGTAATCCGGTATTGGCGCCGGCACCATGGGCGTTTCTGCGGCTTTGGTGTCGAAACCCAAATGTTCGGCGACCTTTTCCAAACCGTCGGGCCACGACGACGCGAACGGCGAGACAAACAACGCCAACCCCAACGCCACTACCAAGCCGACCGGCACCAACGTGCCGACGGGCGCATCCGGTTGGTCGAGCAATTCTGGGCGTGTTTTCCCAATCGCCACCAGCACCAATGCCGTGATAACGCCCTCACCCAGGCCGATCAACATGTGGATCCCTGCCATCGCCGGTATCACAACATTCCACGCAACCGTACCGGACACCGCAAGCTGCCCTGCGCAGCTCAGCGACGCCACGACGGTAGAGCACCAACCCGCAAAAGCAGCCGCGGCCACGAGCCCGATGGCCGGCCGAACCAGCCGGTAGAGAGCGTAACCGGCGACCGGTGCCACAATCGCCATGTTGAACACGTTGGCCCCCAGCGCCGACACCCCGCCATCTTGAAACAAAAACGTCTGCACGACCAACACCGCCGTCATGACCACCACCGCGGCCGCTGGTCCCAGCAGAACCGCCGCCAATACGCCGCCGATCAGATGGCCCGATGTTCCGCCAGCTACCGGGAAATTCAACATCTGCGCCGCGAAAATGAACGCCGCTGCGACCCCCAGCAACGGCACCTTGCGTGGCGGTAATTCCCGCTGCGCCTGTCGCAAGGCCAACCCAGCACCCGTCGCAGCGAGCACAGCGGTGCCCACTGCGGTTTTCACGTCGATGAATCCATCGGGGATGTGCATCGATTACCTCCATGCTACCGGCTTTGTGCCGGAAAACCAAACACCCATGTTAGTCCAACCGTCGCGGCCCAATCGGGCGCGTGTTTATTCAAACCCCCGCCAACAGCCGCGTCGAGCACCAATTCCTCACTCACGCTCCAACGAAGCCCCCCGGTCAAAGCCACTGCTGTGTCATTATCGGACGCAAGGACGGTCTCCGTCACGACCTCGGCGACCCACTCGATGCGTTCCGTGGCCTGCCAGCGCAACGCCAAGCCGTAATGCACCACGTCGTCGCCGCCACCGATCCAACCGTAGCCCACATTCACGTCGGCTTGGAGTTCATCAGTAACCGCTTTTGTCGCGATATACATCAAATCGTAGTCCACCTTCCCACTGCCAAATCCCTCGTCTTCATCGGCGGTGGGGATTTTTAGCGTTCCCACCAGCGCATGATCCGCCCAAAACCGTTCCGCCGTGAGCGGGTTCCATTTCACCAACAACAGCAAGTCGGTCACGTCGTTCTCCGACTCCCAGCCGGTACCGGTTCGTCGCTCTTCCCATTGCCATCCAAATGCCGCCCCGATGTCGATCCGGGCCGGTAGCCCATAGGTCAAGGCCACCGGGGTTTCCACATGGCGCAACCCTGTGTCGCGCTCATAGGCAAAAACCGCCTCCAGCTCGCACTCAAAAGGCGCCACTGTCCCCGCATCGTCCACCACCAACGGCCGCCCCGCCCAAACCGAAATTCCTATTGTCATCATTATTAAAACCGCCCTCGTTACCCGACCGTCCCACCCCATCACATTCCTGCAGTCCTCTTTTTTTCCAAGCTCTGCGTCGTTGTTCCGTCGTAGCCAAATGGGGCACCCATCACCCGGCAGCGTGCGGACCTGATCTTGCGGGTGCCCACTTGCGTCGGCTCGCGCCGCCTTCCCGCTAGCCGCTCGGCAGAAGACCGACCATCCCCGTGTTGATTCCCCAACATCGAATTAAGTTGGACATACTTCGGTCCCATTCGCCGCCACTAAGATGGGATCCGGTACGCCTGCTTCCTGCCCGCGGACCACCAAATGACCTCCACATTGTGT
>JANWVU010000173.1 GCA_025056465.1 Verrucomicrobiia bacterium
GCTACCCGGTGGGCAAGCACCCGCGGACGTGGCGCCACCGGAAACTATGAGCGATTACCTCACGGTTTTGGAAAAACAGCATCGCAACACGGACCTGGTCGTGCTGGTGCGGAGGTCAGGCCAGGGATTGCGCTACCGGGGGAAATGGTTGAAAAATCTCCCGCCCAGCGCGTCCATGTTGTTGGACGATACGAGCACCATGGGAATTACCGGCGCGGGGGATGTGGAGCAAATTGTGGTGCCAACCGGTTGGGTGTTGAGCGGACGCGCCGCGGCCCGCGTTGCCATTCGCACGTTGTGAGTCCCGAAATGAATCGAATCATCGCAATGCTTCTGAGTTTGCTGCTGTGGGCCGCCCTGCCGGCGTTGGCGGTGAAAACTGAGCGTTGGGAGTTTACTTCGGCCGAATCATTTTTGCGCGGCGAGTTGGTCAACTTGCGCGTTACGAGCGATGGGGAGTTGCGCCCCGGTTGGGCCGCCGAGAACCTTGGCTCGTTGGCGAAGCAAATCTGGTGTTCGGTCGCGGATGGACGCGGAACAATTTATGTGGGCACTTCAGGGCCCGCCACGCTTCATGCTATCGGTGCGCAAGGGCCGGCGCGGAAACTGTGGTCATTCGACGAAGTGGCGGTCACCGCATTGGCAGTGGATAAACAGGGACACGTTTATGCCGCCACCATCCCCGATGGGAAAATCTGGCGGGTGCGTGTGGATGGCGAGCAGGGCACGGCCGAGCTGGCCGTAACGGTACCGGCCGCGTACGTGTGGGCGTTGCTGTTCGACAAGGACGGTAATCTATTTGCGGCTACCGGGAATGAGGGTCGGATTTTCCGAATCAACACCGCCGCCGGTACCGCCGAAGAGTGGTACCGGGTCGCCGCGGCGAATGTCTTGTGTCTGGCGTGGGACGCCGACGGATCGCTGTTGGCCGGTGCAAGTGAGCGGGGTCAGCTTTACAGGATTCGCGGACGACATGACGGCGTGGTTTTGCATCAGTTCACCGAGGACGAGGTGTATCGTATCCTACCGGGTTCACAGCGGACTTGGATCGCCGTGAATCGTGTCCGCGCGCGACGTCCCCCCGCGCCTGCGCCGCGAGCTTTGCCCGGTCCCGCCGAACCGACCGACAGCGCGGATGATGCGCGCACGCGACCGACCCCGGGCGCCGAGGCCACCGGCGTGGAAGAGTTGATGGCGGCGGCGGAGATGCGAGCGGTCACGTTGTTGTCGGGCGCGTTATACAGTCGGGAGCCGAACGGGCGTGTGGATGCGTGGATGAGTTGGGAGCGCGAATCGGTGTTGGACGCCGTGGTGGAGGGCGAAGGTGATGTGTGGGTGGCGACGAGTGGCCAAGGTCGGGTCTACCGGCTGCGCGGGCCGCAACGCTGGGAGTTGGTGTTTGATTTTCCCGAACGGAATGCGCAGACGCTGACGTTGAGCAACGGACGGCTCGCGTTCGTCGGAACAGGTGTCGCCGGCGTGGGATACCGCATTGCGGCGACGCTTCAACCGCAAGGCGTGTTCACGACGGAGGTGCTCGATGCGCGGTTTCCGACAACGTGGGGGAATGCCACGTGGGTCGGCGAGGGCACTATTCGAGTTCAGGCGCGCAGTGGCAACACCAACCCACCCGACGACACGTGGTCGGCTTGGTCGCGTGAGCAAGTCACCTCACCGGGAGGGTTGGCGTGCCCGCCGAATCGTTTCTTGCAGGTGCGAGTGACATTGGAGGGCGGGGCTGACGCAGTTTTGAAAAATCTCCGCGTCTATTACCAGGCGCAAAACCAACGTCCCTCGATTACGTCGTTGCGCGTGGACGGGGAAGAACGCCGGCCGGCACGACCACCTCGGCCTCGGACAGGAGAAGGGCGCACTGCTGAGGGAGAATCCGAGGAGGAAAAAGAAGAGCCGTCCGCGACCACGAGCACACCCACCACGCCCACGCGGAAACCGTCGCCGATCAAACAAATCACGTGGCAGGCGAGTGACCGAGATGGTGACCGGCTGGTCTACCGGCTCTTCTATCGGGAGCGCGGTCGCGAGCCGTGGATCCCGGTACTGCTGGAAAAACCGTTGAGCAAAACGTCGTTTGCTTGGGACACGGAATCGGTGCCCGATGGTTGGTATCAAATCAAATTAGAAGCCAGCGATGAGGAGTCGAACCCGGTTGGACAAGCGCTTACAGATGAGCGAGTCAGCGGTTGGATCAAAGTGGACAACACGCGCCCGCGCGTGGAGCAGCTCCAATTTGCGGATGGTTTTTTGCGTGGTCGCGCCAAGGATGAATTCAGCGTTATCAGCGCGCTCGAATACTCGGTCAACGGTGCAACGTGGCGTGCCTTACCGGTAGCCGATGGTGTACTGGACGGTCTGCAAGAGGAATTCGCAGCTCGAATACCGGAAGCTGTTGCAGGAAGTGCGACGATCGCCGTGCGCGCCACGGACGAGGAAGGCAATACCGGTACCGCCAAAACCGTGGTTGAGATTCCTCCGAAACCGTGAACGACAAAAAATCAGGCCGGTCGGCTGGCCGACCGGCCTGATGACGATTTCGTTGTGCGTCAAACGGCAGCTTCCGCACGTTCACCTGTGCGGATACGAATGGCCTCCTGCACCGGTAGGACGAAGATTTTTCCATCGCCGATTTTTCCGGTGCGTGCGGCTTTCATGATGGCATCCACTGCCGGCGTGCAGTTGGCGTCGCTGACGACCACCTCGATTTTGATTTTGGGCAGGAAATCCACCACATACTCGCTGCCGCGGTAGATTTCTGTCTGACCTTTCTGCCGACCAAAACCCTTCACTTCGGTGACCGTCATTCCCTCGATGCCAATCTCGGTGAGCGCTTCTTTCACCTCTTCGAGCTTGAACGGTTTGATAACGGCTTCGATTTTTTTCATGGGCTGACGCGCCTCCCGTTACTGGGTGATGGTTTTCGGCACGCCCAAGGGTAACGTGCCATGCGCCGCACCACCGACGCGGCTCTGCGCATGGATCCCCGCCGGCTGCGTCACGACGAAATCAGGGTACGCCTCGTTACCATGTTCCCCAATGTCGAGCCCTTCAATTTCTTCCGCTTCAGAGACTCGCAATCCGAACAAGGCTTTGACAATTCCGAAGAATAGCAACGCCAACACCACCGTGAACGCGCCGATGGAAATAATACCCACCACCTGATCCATGAGCTGACCGACGCCGCGCTTGGCTCCGAATAACCCAACTGCCAGCGTGCCCCAAATGCCACACACCAAATGCACGCTGATCGCGCCGACCGGGTCGTCAATCCGAATGCGGTCGAAAAACATCACCGATAACACCACGATCACGCCCGCAATTAATCCAATAATGACCGCGTCCCGCACGGCCATCTGGTCCGCGCCGGCTGTGATGCCGACCAAGCCGGCAAGGATGCCGTTGAGGGTGATGCTAAGGTCGGGCTTCTTGTGTAGGGTCCACGACGTGATCATCGCACCCACGGCACCGGCCGCGGCGGCGATGGACGTGGTGACACACACCAGCGAGATGGCCGCGGGATCGGCGCTGAGAACAGAACCGCCGTTGAATCCGAACCAACCCAACCATAGCATGAACACGCCAATGGTCGCCAGTGGCATGCTGTGACCCGGAATCGGTATGACTTTGCCGCCGGCATACTTGCCCAAGCGGGGGCCGAGCATTACCGCTCCCACAAGCGCACCCCAGCCACCCACCGAGTGCACCAATGTGGAGCCGGCAAAGTCATAGAAGCCGAGCTTGTCCAACCAGCCTCCACCCCATTTCCACGAGCCGGCAATAGGGTAACAAATTGCCACGAACAGCGTGGAGAAAATCAGGAACGAATGAAGCTTGATTCGCT
>JANWVU010000174.1 GCA_025056465.1 Verrucomicrobiia bacterium
ATGGGACCGATTTGGGCCGGTTACCTTGGGGTGCTCCTCATCGGACAATTCCTCATCGGGATTGGGTTGATGAGCTCGGCGCTCACACGCAGCCAGGTCACGGCTGCGTTGATGTCGTTTGCGGCGATTTTCCTCATCCTGATCGTGATCAACTGGCTGGGCTTTTTGTTCCCCGGAGGCCCGATCGGCGATTTCGTCCGCGCGGTCTCAGCGTTTGAGCACATGGAAGATTTCGCTCGCGGGATTGTGGATTTGCGGCCGGTGGTCTTGTACCTGAGCGGCACGGTGTTGGTGTTGTTCATCACGAAAATCCTCGTCGAATCACGCAAATGGAGGTGAGCGATGAGTGAGGCAACTTCCACACCCAGCGCAAGCAAACGACGGCTGACAATTGGGGCCAACGTGCTGGCCCAAATCGTATTGGCGATGGCTTTGTTTGCCATGATCAACTGGCTGGCCTCCCGTCACTATCAGCGCTACGACTGGACCAGTACCCGCTACTATGCGTTGTCGGAGAAAACCAAGCAAACGCTGGCGGCGTTGCGCGAGCCGGTAGATGTGGTCGTGTTCATACCGGAAGGCTCGCAAGTCGAATATGTCCAAAAAGTCCTCCAAGACGTCCGCGATTTGCTCAAAGAATTTCAGTTGTACGCCCGCGATAAGTTGCGCGTGGAGTACGTGGACCCGCAACGCGACCTGGCGCGGGCGCGGGCGTTGGTGGAAAAGTACAAGCTCGACTCGCCCGACGTGGTCATCTTCTCGACCGGCAATCGTCACAAGTACGTGCGGCTCGACGAGATGGTTGAACTTGAGCATGCCGGCTTCATGATGGGCGGCGGGCAACGCGTGCGCGCGTTCAAAGGGGAAGGTGAATTTTTGGCGGCGATCCAGCGCGTCACGGAAGAGGAACCCCCGAAAGTGTATTTCCTCACCGGCCACGGCGAACGGGATCCCGATAACTTTGATCGACAGAACGGTTACTCAAGCATTGCGCAATACATCCGCCGCGACAACATCGAGGTGTTGAAATGGAATCTCCTGCAACAGCAAGCGATGCCGACCAATGCGGCTGCGGTAATCATCGCAGGACCTCGCACGCCCTATCAAAGTCACGAACTCCGCGAGCTGAGCCGGTATCTCCGTGAGGGCGGGCGGATGATGGTGCTGCTCGATGCCCGGCAGGACAGCGGCCTGAAATCGTTGCTCGAAGAGTGGCAGGTGAGCGTGGGCGACGACATCGTGGTCGCCAGCGGCGGGCGGTTGCTGGGCACGGAACTGGTTTTGGTGGAGGCGTTGGGAGTGGACTATGGATTCCATCCAATCGTCAACCCGCTTGGCGGCATCAACACAATCTTCCCGTATTGTCGCAGCGTGCGGCGGTTGACGACGACCGACCGTCCTGCCGGGCCGGATGCCCCGCGCGTGACGGAGTTGGTGCGCACGCCTCCCGCGTTTTGGGCGGAGACCAATCCCGATCCGGAAGCGCTCGAGTACACGCCCAACGTGGACGAACGCGGAGCGTTATCGCTCGCCGTGGCCGTGGAGACCAGCCGACCGGCGGGCGTCGAATTATCCGTCGCCCAAACACGCCTGGTCGTTATCGGCAGCTCCGCGATGGCCGCCAATGGCACCATCGGCGGCGCCCCCGGTAATCTCGACTTTTTCATGAATACTCTGAATTGGTTGTTGCAACGCGAACAACTTATCGCCGTGGCCCCCAAACGCCCGCAAGAGTTCAGTCTGAGCATGACCCCGACGCAAGCCCGTACCGTTTATGTGCTCAGCATCGCCGGGCTACCGTTGGCGGTGGCGGTGCTGGGTTTGGTGGTTTGGATCCAACGTCGCAAATAATCCATGAACGCACGCACCACGCTCATTCTCGCAATTGTCGTCGCGCTTGTCGGCGCATTTGTGTGGTGGGACTACAAAAAAGGCGTACCCACCGATAAACGCCGCGAGCAAAGCCGGCGGCTCACGGATCTCAAGTCAGATCAAGTCACCCGCTTGGAATTAATTTTCACCAATCAAACGATCGTCCTCGAGAAAAAGGACAATCGCTGGCACTTGCGCGAACCGCTCGCCTACCGGGCCGACTCGGGCACTGTCAATTCGATCCTCGATGGCCTCGAATTCGCCGAGAAAAAACGCACGCTTTCTGCGGAGGAGGTTGCCGGCTTGGATCGCAACGAACTGGGCTTGGTCAACCCCCGGTTGCAGGTCGCATGGCAAACTGCTACCGGCCGACGCGTCCTACGCTTGGGCGCGGAGACTCCCACCGGAGACGCATTCTATGCGCAATTCGACGGCCAGCCCGAAGTGCATATCGCCGAGGAATATCTTTTCGACCGGCTCAACCGCACGGTCAATGACCTGCGCGACCGAACCGTACTGGACTTCGATCCGGCCACCACACTGCGTTGCGAAATTAAAAATGGCGATCGCGTTCTGGAATTTGCACGCAGCGGTGGGGACACCGCCAGCCCGTGGACCGTCGTTCGACCTGTCAGCGCGCGCGCCGATCAACGTGCGGTTTCCGACCTGCTGAGCCAACTAAGCCGACTCCGCGTGCAAGAGTTCGCTAGCGACAACCCCGCTGACCTCGCGCGATACCGGCTCGATGAACCGGCCCGCGAAATCACCATCAGCCGTAGCGGAGTTGAAGGCGTGCTTACGCTGCTGGTCAGCACGCCGGATCCGCAGAATGCCGGCCGCACCTACGCCAAACTGAAAACCGCCGACGCGATTTTGGCTCTCAACACCACAGACCTACCGGCGGCCGAACTCAACGTCGCCGATTATCGCGATCGGCGGGTCTTGGTTTTCGACGAAAATGCGGTCGAAGGGATCGAAGTTTTGCGAGGCAGCGACCGATTGGTGCTGACAAAGACCAACGCGGACTGGCAGGTCACCGTACCGGCCGTGCAGAGCGCCGACCGCGAACGGGTTCAATCATTACTGGGCAAGTTGCGCGACCTGCGCGTAGATCAATTCGTAGCTGATGTAGCAACCGACCTGGAACCATACGGACTGGCTACGCCGGCAGCCGTTGTCCGCTTGCAAGGCAGTGGCACAAACATCATCGCTAGCCTCATGATGAGCACACCAGATGTTGCACGCGGACTATGCTTAGTCAAACGCGACGATGAACCCTTTATCTATGGAGTAACCACTAACCTACCGGCTTGGTTGCCTTCGCATCCGCTCGATGTCCGGCCGCGCCGCGCGCATTCGGTCGCCGTGGCGCGCATGTGCTTCTGCTGGCGCGTACACAGTCAGCGCTGGAAGAAGTTGCGCGTGACATTTGCGCATCAGGAGGTGCGGCATCGGTCTATCCAGTCGATCTTACCGATGCGTGCGCCGTAGAGGACGTTGCCCGGCAGGTGCTCGCCACAACCGGTCCGCCCGATCTCCTGCTGAGCAATGCAGGCGCAGGGCGCTGGCTGTTCATCGACGAGACGACGCCGGAAGAAGCGGTTGCGATGATGGCGATGCCCTACTTTGCCGCATTCTATATCACCCGCGCATTTCTGCCCGCAATGCGCGCACGCGGCAGCGGTCATCTCGCGTATGTCAATTCACCAGCGTCACTGGTAGCATGGCCCGGCGCGGCTGCCTACACCGCTGCGCGTTGGGCGCTGCGCGGGTTCGTCGAGGCGCTGCGCGCCGAACTGCACGGCACGCGCCTGCGAGTAACGACGATTATTCCGGGACTGGTCGCAACAACGTATTT
>JANWVU010000175.1 GCA_025056465.1 Verrucomicrobiia bacterium
GTGACACCCAGCAGCACCAATCGTTGCCGCGCCGCTGCTTTTGCCTCTCCCGTGGCGACAAGATACTCCCGTTGAGCCGCCAACAACTCCGGACTGTAAATCTCCAACAACGGTTCACCCTTTTTGACAACTGAGCCAGTTGCGTTGACGTGCAGCTTCTCGATCCATCCACCGACCCTCGTGCTAATCCACGCAACGTTCGGTTCCGCATACTCCACCCGACCCACCGCACGAATCGTCGGTGCCAACCGGCGTTTTTCCACCACCGCCGTCGTTAGTCCAACGAGCTGCTGTTTCTCTGGTGACAGCCGAATCGTTACCCTACCGGCTACGCTACCGGCGAACTCCTGCTCTGCCGACTCCACCGGCACCAACGCCATGTAGCAAATCGGACAGTCACCCGGCCGGTCCGTCACGTACGTCGGGTGCATCGGACAGTGATACCGCACCGTACCGCTGCGAGTGCGTCCGCCGGTTACCTCTTCCCCTGAACGACCCCACCGGCGACATCCCGCAACCAACCCCAACACGATCATCACGCCCAAGGCCAGCACAATCCAGAGCCGTGCCGGTGACCGAAATGGAGGACGAAACAACCCCATATCCACTAAGTGAAACGACCGGCCGCCGCAAAACCCTCGCTCGACCGAAAAAAATTTGCTGCGTCTTAGGGTCTCACCGCCGGGAACTGGCTGCCCCGCGCGGACACGTCACGTACAACACCGGCAGCACCAACATCGTCAGCTCCAGCTCCGCAACAACCTCGTCGACAAGCAACCGAGGCAGCGATCAGCGCTTGTCACGGGCGAGGAGGCGCCGATGCAAACTCCACGCCGAGGCGCGTGTCCTGTCACCCGAACTGAAACCCGCGCCAACGCGCCGGTCTCATGCGCGTTTTTCCGGTACGGTCGCGTTGTGGCGATGCTTACCACTTTAGCTCGCGGTACTCACCTGGCTTGATTTGATCAACCACCTCGGCAATTTGAGCTTGGTGTCGTTTGATCTCCAACCAGTTGGTGGTGGGCAACACGATAAATGCGAGCCGTCGCCCCGAAAGGTTTTGCTGAAACCGCAAGTTCTTGTCGGTCGTGACAACAACCTCAAACTGCATCTCCGCGGCCCGTAGCGACTCGCCATTGTCCAAGTTTGACCAGCCTAATTCATATGCGGTGGACACCGAGTGCTGCCCGAGCGCGTAGCGCAAAGGTACCGGCGTTCCTTGATCCAAGACAACACGCATCCGACGCCCTAATCAAGCGCTTGTGATTTCGAGCGACAACTCGGCAAACTTGAGTGCCGCAATCGCTTGCTCGCGCGTCACGCCCGGAAACCATGCCAAAAACTGATCCACCGTCGCCCCGCCCTCCAAATTCTCAAACAGTGCCTGCACGGGCACGCGAGTTCCCTTGAACACCCAGGCTCCACTCACCTTACCGGGCACTCGTTCCACTGCTGAGCATTGTGACCAATCAAGCATCAGCAAAATCCTAGTCCCTCTGTGCGCCATCAGCAAGCCGACGGCCACATCGCGTCCAATACCACATAGGTGACAGTGGCGCGTGGCGGCAAACTCCAAAATTCCCCTAAGTTTGCCTCACCGGCGAGAAGCGGCCGCTCGGCGTGGACACGTCACGTACAACACCGGCAGCACCAACATCGTTATCACGGTATCGGTTACAATCCCGCCAATCACCACGGTGGCTAAGGGACGTTGGACCTCACCGCCCACTCCCACATTGATCGCCATCGGCACAAAACCGAGCGCGGCCACCAGCGCCGTCATCAACACCGGCCGCAATCGCACCAAACACGCCTCGCGCACGCTCGCCTCCAGTTGATTACCGGCTCGAAGACGTTGCTGGATAAATGTCACGAGCACCAACCCGTTGAGCATCGCCACTCCGCTCAACGCCACAAAACCGATACCAGCGCTCACCGTGAACGGCATGTCCCGCAACCACAACGCCAGCACGCCGCCCACCGCGCCCAACGGGATACCGGTCGCCACGATCAACACATCACGCACCGACCGCAAACTGAAATACAACAGCACAAAAATCAGTCCCAACGCGATCGGCACCACAACCATCAACCGCCGATTCGCCCGCTCCATATTCTCAAACTGCCCACCCCATTCGAGCCGGTAGCCCTCGGGCAACTTCGGCATCTTCGCCTTTGCCTCCGCGACAAACCCGGCCACGTCGCGCCCGCGCACATTCGCCTGCACCGTCACGCGCCGCTGTCCCCATTCGCGGTTGATCGTGGACGGCCCTTCCGTCAACGTCACTTTCGCCACGCGCTCCAACGGCAATACCGGCCCGCCCGCTGTCGGGATTAACGTCGCCGCCAGTGCATCCGGATCCGTGCGTTGCCGGTCGGGCAACCGCACCACCAACGGAAACCTCCGTTGCCCCTCGCGCACCTCGCCCACCTGAATCCCGCCGATGGCTTCCACCATGCTGAGCACCTCACGAGTAGAAACCCCAAACCGCGCCATCGCATCGCGGTCCGCTTTAACCTGTAACACGGGCTGGCCGGTTATCTGTTCCACGCTCACCTCACTGGCGCCGGCAATCCCGCTCAACACCGCTTGCACCTCGGCCGATAACCGCCGCAACGTTTCCAAATCATCACCATAAATCTTCACCGCGACATCGCCGCGCACCCCGGCGATCATCTCGTTCATCCGCATCTCGATTGGCTGACTGAACGCCGCAGTCATGCCGGGCACTTTGTTGAACACCTTGCGCATCTCCTCAACCAACTCCGGTTGCGTCCGCGCCCGCTTCCACTCCTCGCGCGGTTTCAAGGCGATGAAAAAATCTGAAACCTCAATGCCCATTGGATCGGTCGCCACCTCTGCCGTGCCCAACCGGGTCCAGATGTTCGCAATCTCGTTCGGAAACTCCGCCAACAACTCCCGCTCAATGCGGTTGTTCAACTCCACCGCTTCCTCCACCGACACCCCGGCCAACCGCGCGGTGCTGACCGCAAGCGCTTGCTCGCCCAATTTCGGCAAAAACTCCCCGCCCAACCGCGTGGCCAACACGATCCCACCGGCCACAATCACCGCCGCCGCCAACAATACCGGCCCGCGCCGCGCCAGCACAAAATCCAACACCGGTGCGTACACCCGATGCGCCAACCGCACCAACCACGGCTCCCGCTTCTCCGCGTGGGCGCGTAGGAACAAACTCGCCAGCACCGGCATCAACGTCAGTGACAACACCAGCGACCCCGCCAACGCAAAAATCATCGTGAGGGCCATCGGCCGAAACAACTTCCCCTCGATCCCCTCCAACGTCAGCACCGGCAAAAAAACGATCAGAATGATCAACTCCCCAAACATGGTGGGACGCCGCACCTCCAGAGCGGCATCGCGAATCACGGAGAGCGTCTCTATCCGACGCGTCTGACTGGTCTGACTCACCATCCCCAGCCTCCGCATGCAGTTCTCCACCATGATCACCGAGCTGTCCACGATGAGCCCGAAGTCGATCGCGCCGAGGCTCAGCAGACTCGCCGCAATGCCGGCCTGCAACATGAGATTACCGGCAAACAACATCGAAAGCGGAATCGCCGCCGCCACGATTAGTCCGGCACGCAAATTGCCCAGAAACGCGAGCAACACCGCCACCACCAGCAAGGCCCCTGCAAACAAATTGTGCCGCACCGTCCGAATGACTTTCTCAACCAGCTCCGTTCGATCGTACAACACCTCG
>JANWVU010000176.1 GCA_025056465.1 Verrucomicrobiia bacterium
AATTCCGTGCCCACGTATCCGCATGCTCCGCCAGTCCCACCAGCTCCAACAACTGCATCGCCTCACGCGCCGCAACCTGATCCTCTCTCCGTGAACTACCGGAGCCCAGCAAGCCATGAAACACGTTCGCTCGCGTCCGACAAAACGCCCCCACCATCACATTCTCCAACGCGCTCATCTCGCCAAAAAGCCGCACGTTTTGAAATGTGCGGGCAATCCCTCGCCGTGTGACCTCGTGCGGTCTCAGATCCGTGATGGGTTGGTCACGAAACCGAATCGTCCCACTCGTCACTGGATAGATTCCGGTGAGACAATTGAAAAACGTCGTCTTACCGGCTCCGTTCGGTCCGATGATGCTCACGATCTCCCCGCGCCGCACCTGCACGCTAACTCGATCCACCGCCTTCAAACCGCCAAAATGTTTGCTGACCTCGATTGCCTCCAGCAAAGGCGGTTCATTCATCGCGCCGTGCCCTCCTGGGTCAGCTCAATCTTGCGTCGCAAGCTACCCACCAACCCCTGAGGCCGAAACACCATCATCGCCACCATCACCGCTCCCACCAACATTGGCCGGTACGAGATCAAAGCGGGGAACCGCTCCCGCAACACTTCCGGCACGAGATACAAAACCAACGCCCCTACGATCGGTCCCGGCCCGCTACCCATCCCGCCCAGCACCACCATCGAAAGAATCAACACCGATTCGCCAAAACCGAACATCTCCGGGTTGGCCGACGTGTTATGCGCCACAAAAAACACGCCCATCACCGATGCCCACACGGCTCCAATCACAAACGCCAGCAGCTTTAGCTGCACTGTGGGGATTCCCATCGCCGCCGCTGCCGTTTCATCCTCGCGAATTGCAATCCACGCGCGCCCGATTCGCGAGTGCGTCAAGTTGTGCATCATCCAAATTGAACCCGCGACCATCAGCGCCACAATCCACAGCTCCGTCTCCAACCGGCTCAACCCATCCGGGAACAACCACCGCCAGACCGGGTGCTCCCACATCAACGCCGGTACCCGAGCCTCCCGGCGAATGATGATACTTTGCTCGCCCACCAAATTCTTGATCAGGAACCGCACCGTCTCCCCGAAACCCAACGTCACGATCGCCAGATAATCCCCACGCAATCGCAACGACGGCAGCCCCAACAGAAATCCCGTCACCGCGCCCGCCGCCGCCGCCGGTAGCATCGCCGCCCACCACGTGATGCCGGTATGCTGATGCAGCACCGCAAACGTGTACGCGCCTACCGCCATGAACCCCGCGTAACCAAGCACCAGCAACCCGGTCATGCCCACAATCAAATTTAGTCCCAGCGCCAAAACCACGTACATGCCGGCCATGATCGCCCATTCCAATTGCATGTCGCCCAAATGCCGGCAGGCCAACACGAGCACCAACATCACCACAACCGCCACCAACACATCGCGATATTTCCCGCGCGTCCGTCGCTCCAGATCGCTGCGAACCTGCACCCATGCCGGCCGACGCCACAACCACGCTACAGCGATCACCGCCCCGATCAACACTGTGGCCAATCCCAGATCGCCAAGATGACGTCCCAACCACTGCGGCGCTTCGTCCACCAACAACTGCCACCGGTCGGCCCGCACCGTCGCACGCCAGACATCCCGCTCCCAATCGTAATCCAACCGCACCCATACCAACGGCGCGGTTATCGCCACACACCACACCAGCCAGAGCAAAATCCGCGAGGCTCTCATACCTTGTCGGCCACCGCCTCACCCAGCAACCCGCGTGGCCGCACAATCAACACGGTCAACAACACCACAAACACCGCCACATACTTCCAGTCGGCCCCAAAGTGATAAGCTGACAAATCCTCCACCAACCCGATGAGAATTCCACCCAACATCGCCCCTGGTATGTTTCCGATTCCGCCCAGCACCGCCGCCGTAAATGCCACCACCCCGGCCGTGTACCCTGCGTCGAATCGTGTCTGCCCGTTGTACATCGCAAACATCATCCCGGCCGCCGCCGCCAACGCACTGCCAATGACGAACGTAATCGAAATCACACGGTCCACCGGTATCCCCACCAACGCCGCCATCGTCTGATCCTGCGAACACGCTCGCATGGCCTTCCCCAGGCGCGTGTACTTCACCATCCCGTGCAACGCGGCCATCAACCCCACCGCCATCCCCAACACAATGACCTGCAACCCGGCCACCTCCACCTCACCTACACGCCACCGCAACTCCCACAACGGCTCGGAAAACGCCCGCGGAAAATCCACCTTGTCCTTCGTCTGCGCGTTCATCACGAAGTTTTGCAGAAACGTCGAGACCCCAATCGCACTAATCAACGGCGCCAACGCATGCGCGCGGCGCAGCGGCCGGTAGGCCAGCCGTTCGTTCGTGAACCCAAACGCCGCCGACACCATCATCGCCGCCACCAACCCGATCGCCAACGCCAGATAGGGTGCCGGTAGTGCCCCGCTCACCGTTGTCACAATTGCCAGCGTGATGATCGCCGCAAATGATCCGATCATGTAAATCTCGCCGTGCGCGAAATTGATCATGCGCAAAATGCCGTACACCATCGTGTAGCCCAGCGCGATCAACGCATACAACGCGCCGCGCGCGACCCCACCGAAAATCGTCTCCAGTTCTCCTGCCCAATTCACGGACCGCTATCTAATCACAGACCTACCGGCTTGTCAGTGCCGACCAACACCGTGCCCAGCGCTCCGCACCGCCGGCCGAAACCGCATTGACAAGCGATGCCGCGCGACGTTTAGTCCCGGCGATGAACCTGGCCGACCGGCTCAATCAAGTACTCGGCGTCGAGTGGGCCTGCGTGCGCTCGCTGCGCCGCGCCGAACCGCTGGCCACCGACCCCGCCCTGCGCGAGGTCGTCAAACGCATCCGCAAAGAATCCAGCGTGCATTGCGTTACGCTGGCCAACGCAGTCCGCGCCCTCGGCGGTCATCCGACCGACATCCCGAACCCGCGATTTGCGCTCAAACTGCGCGACGAAACCCTCAATGAAATCCTCGACCTCGCCGCCAGCGCCATGACCCACATCGTCGCCGAGCTGAGTGCGTTGCTCGACGAACCCGACCTCAAACCGGTGCGCTCACCGCTCGCCCAGGTGCGCCAACGGCATCAGGACGATTTGCGCTGGCTCCAAGCAGTTCGCGATAGCGCGCAATGAGTCGCGCGCGTACCGGTTGCGCCCGCTGCCACAACTCCCGTTGATGCTGCGCATACAACACCCGCCCGGCTTCGGTCTCGACCGGAATCGGCTCGTAGCCCAACGCACGCAGATCATACGGGCTGGCGCGCATGTCCACCTCCCGCGCGGCAACCGCCAACTCAAACGCATCCGCAACCAAATCACTCCCCGTCCACGGCCAAAACGTGTAGGCCCACTTGTACAAATCCATCGTCGCATGCACACAACCCGGCTGCTCAAACGTCTCCTGCTGCGCGCGCGTCAAACACCACCGATTCCGCACCGCGGCCGACGGCGTGAAAAACCGGTACGCATCAAAATGCGTGCACGCCAAACCCACTTCCTCCACCACCCG
>JANWVU010000177.1 GCA_025056465.1 Verrucomicrobiia bacterium
GTGGCCAGCGACGCGTACGTGGAAATGTGGCCGCCAACATTGGTGGTGGAGTTGGCTTTGACCACCATCGCCATCGCGTTCCAGCGGATATAACTCTTAATCCGTCGCTCGAGCTCGCGGTTACCGGGGTAGGGTGGTTGCTGATCGGCCGGTATGGTGTTGATGTAGGGAGTGTTGACGGGCTCGGGCACAGGAATGTTGTTGGCGCGCAATCGTTGCACCAACCGATTCATGATCAATCCTGCTTGCGCGGTCTCCCGCTGCAACACCGTGCCCAACACGTGCTCCAACGATTCCACCCAACGCTGCAATTCACCGGATTTCGAGACGGATTCCTGCGACATGGTAGGCTCTTATAGACCGCAACCCCCAAAAAATCCACCGGCTTTTCCCGCCGCCGCTAGTTACAGGCGGCGGTCTGCTATACTCACGACATGCAGGCGTTGCGGTTGCTGGACCATACCTACCGAACGGCCGCCGAAAACCTCGCATGCGAGGAGCAGTTGCTTGACGCATGTGCGCGTGACGACGCACCTGGTGTCTTGCGGTTTTGGGAGCCGACGGAATGTTTCGTCGTGCTCGGGTACTCCAACCGCATCGCGACCGAGGTTAATGAACCCGCGTGCCGGCAGGATGGCATACCGGTCTATCGTCGGTGCAGCGGCGGCGGCACGGTCATGCAACTGCCGGGGTGCTTGAACTATGCGCTCGTGTTACCGGCGCCATCCGATAGCGTCACCGAAACCAATCGCTGGATCATGACCCGGCAGCGCGACGCGATTGCTGACGCGCTGCAGCGGGTAGGGCTACCGGGGTTGGTAAGCGTGGAGGGATTTACCGACCTGGCCCTTGACGGACGAAAATTTTCCGGCAACTCGCAGCGCCGTAAACGCCGGTATGTTCTGTTTCACGGTTCGTTTCTGTTGTCGGCTGACCTGGCGCGGATAAGCCGCTACCTGCACATGCCAACACGTCAGCCCGCCTACCGGCAAAATCGCCCTCACGAACAATTTTTGTGCAACTTGCCCCTACCGGCTGCCCTAGTTAAACAGCAATTGGCCGCCACGTGGCAAGCCACCGACCCGATTGCCCCACCCAAAATCCCACCGGGACGAATTGCCCAGCACGAATCCCCAGAGTGGATCCGCCGCTTCTGAAAACTCAGACCGAGAGCAAAGCCCCCGACTCTGCGTTCCATGGTCGCCTCCCTACCGCATGCCGGCCAAGAACCGCTCTGCCTCACGCCGCGCCTGCCCCATGACATTTGCCGCCTCGTGCCAATCGGCGGACGGAAGAACCCCGTCAGCCGCCGGAAGGATCGATTCGAGATGCTCAGCTGATTTGATACCAACGATGGCGCAGGTGACTGCCGGATGCGTCAGGACCCAACGCACGGCCAGTTGCGCAATGCTCAAGCCGTGTCGTTGCGCGATCGGTTTCAGCTCGGTCACCCCCTGACGAATGCGGTCGTACACGGCGCGCTGGAACCACGGATCGTTATCGCGATGATCACCGAAACGCTCAGGGCGTGGGCGCTCGGTCAACAGCCCGCGCTCCAGAGGGGAGTACACCAGTGTGCCAATCCCGTGTTCGAGGCAGAAAGGAAACTCGCGGGCTTCCGCGTCCCGCCTTAGTAAACTGTAGCAGGGTTGCAACGTGGAGATCTCAAAGTGCCGACGCCCCATCCGCATCTGGGCGTCGTTCCAATTACTCACACCAAACCAACGCACTTTCCCCTCACGCCGCAACTGACCGAACGCATCGGCAACCTCCTCAGGACGCAATAGCGGATCCCACGCGTGCACCTGATACAGATCGATGTACTCGATGCGCAATCGTCGCAGCGATGATTCACAGGCGCGCAGGATGTAATCACGCGCGGTGTTCGGCACGCGCGGCTCGCGGGTGATGTCCCAGTAAAATTTCGTGGCAATGACGAATTCCTCGCGGCATTTCTCCCGTGCCAAAAACTCGCCGAGTTGCTCCTCGGCAAACCCATCGCCGTAGGCGTCGGCCGTATCAATAAAATTGACGCCTCGTTCCCGCGCGAGGCGCAACGCCGCGCGCCACGGTTCCAGCGGGATGGTGCCCCAAAAGCGCGGTGACATTTGCCAACAACCAAAACAAATTCGCGAAACTTCGAGGTCGGTTTGTCCCAATCGTACTCGCTGCATAACAGACCCCTTCAGTGCTGGTTGACCACATCTATCAACATGCGTAACCGCCCAAACGCGGTGCGGGTAAACGGAAACGCCAGCCGGTAAAGACCCGCCAGACGCGGATCATTTTCCTCCTCGGGCGGCGACTCCATCGCGCGGAACCGACCGCCGTTGGCGCACAAGTCGCCAAACCGCTCGTTGAGCGTGCGCAGCAAACTCTCCGTCACCGGGTGTCGCACCCGCAAAATCAGTTGGTCGCGCCAATACCGGCTGGAGTGATAATTGCGATAAAAACCGCAAATCTCCGCGCACGCCTCATCAATGTCATCGGTGATCCGAAAAAGCGCCAAGTCGTGCCGATCAATCAGGTCCCGATCAAGCAACTGATCCTCCACAAATCGCCACCACGTCTTCCAGTAGTTGCCTCGCGGTCGATCAATGAACACCAACGGTTTGGGTTGGCTCTTACCAGTTTGCATCAACGTCAGCGCCTCAAACGCCTCATCGTGCGTGCCAAACCCACCGGGGAACAACGCCACCGCATCACTCTCTTTCATGAAACAAAGTTTGCGCGTGAAAAAGTATTTGAAATGAATCAGCTTGGAATCGCCGGCAATCTCCTCATTCGGTTCCTGCTCAAACGGCAAGCAGATATTCAATCCAAAACTGTTCTCCCGTCCTGCCCCTCGTTGCGCCGCCCCCATGATTCCCTCGCCGCCACCGGTGATGATCATAAAGCCGCGCTCCACCAACGCGCGCCCAAACGCCACCGCTTGACGGTATTCCTCCGTATCCGGTCGGGTTCGCGCCGAGCCAAACACCGTGACCTTGCGTCGGTCGCGATAGGGCGCAAACACTTTGGCGGCGTAGCGTAGCTCCTTTAACGCCGCCGTCATCACCTTTACATCCAGCCGGTCGGCCTTGTCTTCGAGCAACCGCAACGCGGTGCGCACCAACTCCTGCACCAAATCTGCGTTCTCTCCGTCCCCACACGAGCGCACCAACTGCTCCAGCAACGCCGAATCAACCTTCCCGTTCCCCATACCCCCTGACGATGGGCAGACCCCATCAACCTGTAAAGCTGAAACCACGCCCGAAAACCTGCTGCTAGATTGATCCTCGCAGCATAGATGCATAAAAAGTCACTCGTCACCCCAACCCACACCCACGCGCACAAAAGGGCGACTGTTTCTGACACGTCCCCACTGATCGCTGATAACAAAAATGCAACCGCTTGCCTTGGGACCACATCTTGGCCGTGGACCTCACTGTTAAGAGGTTTGCCAAGTTGGCAAAGGTCACGCGTGTGACCGACCGATTCGCGAGCAAAGAAATGAGCGGCCTCGCGGAGGCAAAACATGGCGCGGCGGGCGAGTCA
>JANWVU010000178.1 GCA_025056465.1 Verrucomicrobiia bacterium
AACACTCCGTGTGTGCTCGGATGTTGGGGGCCTATTGCCACCTCGAAAGGTTGCGTCTCAATCAAGCCAGGCGGCTGCGTCTCCTGAATCGGACGAATCATTTCCTCTTAGCCTCCTCGGCTGCCGTCACTGGTATCACTCCGCCCTGAGCTCGCGCTCGTTCCAAGGTCTCATCGTGCGGCGTGGGCTCCCATTCATAATCCGCGGGCGGCACGTAGTCCTTGCGCATCGGATGATCTGTGAACTCATCCCACATCAAAATGCGCCGCAAATCCGGGTGGCCCGTGAACCGTACCCCGAACAAATCATACGCCTCGCGCTCTTGAAATTCGCACCCCCTCCACAGCGGCGTCAACGATGGCACCTCGCATTGATCGAGCTCACGCGGAGCGCGCACCTTAAGCACGATCGGCCCGGTACGACGTTCCACGGAGTACAGGTGATACACCACCTCGATGAATCCCGGTTGATTTTCCTTGGGCAGGTAGTCCACCGCGGTGACGCACGAGCAGAAATCCATCTGATACCGGCTGTCTTCTTTCAGAAATTTTGCAACCCGGTACAGTTGCTCGCGCCCAACCAATAACGCGGGTTGATTGGCTGCCGGCGTGGACGGCACAATCGTGATGGCCGCATCCGGTACCGCCGCCAAAACGTCATCGCGTATTTTCTCAATGCTCTCCATCACCCCTTTTTCAACACCTCGTCGATCGTCACTTCCCGATAGTTTCGCGGTGGATGCCAAATCTCGCGGTTGGCCGGTGGCTCAAGATCATGAGCACCGTACTGCGGCACGGGAAACTCGGCCGGTGCCTGCGGGTCGTACCATCGCGGTCGCCTCCCCGCCTCGAGGTCCGTGGCCGCGATTTTCCGCTGCAACGTCATGATCGCATGAATCAACGCCTCTGGCCGCGGCGGGCAGCCGGGGATGTGAACATCCACGGGTATGTAGCGATCAATTCCCTTCAGCACGTTGTATCCCTCCTTGAACGGCCCCCCCGAAATCGCGCATGCGCCCATCGCGATGCAGTATTTCGGCTCCGGCATCTGGTTCCACAACCGCACCACCTGCGGCGCCATCTTTTTCGTGACCGTACCAGCCACGATCATCAGATCCGCTTGCCGAGGCGTGGCCCGAAACACTTCGGCGCCAAATCGAGCGAGGTCGTATCGGGAGGCTGCCGTGGCAATCATCTCAATCGCACAGCACGCTAGCCCGAATTGCAAAGGCCAAATCGAGGATTTTCGACTCCAATTGTATAACTCCTCAAACGGCAAAATGAATATGCCGTGTTTCTGCAGCTCGCTCTTCAGACCGGGATCAATCGCCATGGCCCCGCCCTATTTCCAATCCAGCGCCCCTTTCATCCATGCGTATGCGAGCCCTTCCACAAGCAACAACACGAAAATGAGCATCGCAATGACCGCGCCAACGCTCAACCCCGTGAACGCCACCGCCCACGGATACAAAAACACCGCTTCGACAGCGAAAATGACATAAACCAACGCATACACGTAGTAGCCAACTCGAAATTGCACCCACGCGTCGCCCTTCGCTTCGACGCCGCACTCATAAACATCGGTCTTTACCGGGGTTGGTCGGCGCGGCGCCAGCAGCCGAGCAATCACCAGAGGAGCCAACGGAAACACGATCGCCACCCCGAGGAACACGGCGACAAACAGGTATTGCACGTTGTATGCGTCTGTCATCAGTCAACCTCCCACCCCTGCGACCCAACAACCACGCCAAACCTTGTTCCAAATTTCACAAGCTAACTAGCAACATTGCCGGTGCCCGTCAAGTGAGACGGCATCTAAGTCGCCGATTCGCCGCCCGCCGCTAAAAACAACTAAAGTTCGTCGCCGCCCCTCCGCTTGCTCGGGTGTTGGCCGCTGTGTTAGAAGCGGGTCATGTTTAAGCAGCAGCAGACCATCAAGCGCGAGGTCTCCTTCAGTGGCATCGGCATTCATACCGGGCAGAAAGTCACCATGACCTGGAAACCGGCACCGCCCGACCACGGCATTCGATTCGTGCGCGTAGACCTCGAATCGAAACCAATCATTGAACCGGCAGTGGAAAATGTCGCCGATGTCACGCGTTGGACCACCATTCAAAAAAACGGCGCCTCCATCCACACGGTCGAGCACGTCCTCGCAACCCTTACCGGCTGTGGCGTGGACAATGTTCTCATAGAGCTTACCGGCAACGAACCGCCCATCGGCGATGGCAGCGCCCTGCCCTACCTCAACATGCTGAAGCAAGCCGGTATCCAACCCCAAGAAGCCAAACGCGAGGTGTTCCAACCCCGCGAACCCCTACAGGTCGAACTTGGCGAATCCCTCGCCATCGTCTGGCCTGCTGACCGATTGCGGATTAGTTGCACTATCCATTACGGCAAACCCGGTTTGGATGCACAGTTTCTTAGCCTGACAATCGATCCCACGACGTTTGAGACCCAAATCGCACCGGCCCGCACATTCGCATTTTTTGAGGAACTCAGTTACCTCATCGACAAAGGACTGATCAAAGGCGGGAGCCTCGCCAACGCCGTGCTCATTCGCAATGACTCGATCCTCGCCACCGACCCGCTGCGCTTTCGCGACGAATTCGTTCGCCACAAAATCCTCGATATTCTTGGCGACATCACACTCCTCGGCGTGCCCTTGGCCGCCCACATCATCGCCATCCGACCGGGCCACGCGCTCAATGCCGAGCTAACCCGCCGCCTTGCTGCACTGCGGCAACGCTCCCAACCTGCCCCACACGCCTTCGCCCCGCCAACCACACCAAGCACCGAAACCGCAATGGATATCATGGAGTTGCTACGGGTCCTTCCCCATCGCTACCCGTTCATCCTTGTGGATCGCATCCTGAAAATTGAAGGCAACGAGCGAATCGTTGCCCTCAAAAACGTCACCATCAACGAGCCGTTCTTCCAAGGTCATTTTCCGGGCCACCCCATCATGCCGGGCGTACTCCAACTGGAAGCCATTGCACAAGTCGCCGGCGTCCTGATGCTGCGTTCTGCCGACAATGCCGGCAAGGTTGCCTACTTCATGAGCGCCAATAACGTCAAATGGCGCAAACCGGTACGCCCCGGCGACCAGCTCATCATCGAGGTCGAGATGGCCAAAAGCCGCGGCAAAATCGGCCGCGCCCACGGCGTCTGCAAAGTCGGTGACGAGGTGGTCAGCGAGGCCGAGGTGATGTTCAGCGTGGTGGACGCCTAATCGCTGGAGGCGAATTCCACCACTACGGTTTGCGCACCCGGTTTCGTTAGGTTCACACGCAAGGCCCGACTT
>JANWVU010000179.1 GCA_025056465.1 Verrucomicrobiia bacterium
AAACACCGTCTTCTTCCCGGCAAACATCGTGTCACTGAAGTCTTTGGCAAACCGATAAATCCGATTCAAAATCGGAATCCGCAGCATCACCGTCTCCGTCAACCGAACCAACTCCCGTCCAATCATCAACCGCGTGATCCAGCCCACCCCTGTCGTCACCATCACAAACACCGCCAAAGCCAACACCCGATATCGAAATGGCACCGTCCCATCCGCCTGTCGCAAACCCGGCGGCACCAGCCAATCCGTCACCGTATTAAACATCCAAAACAAAATCCCCACCGACGCCGCCACCGGCACGATCACCAACAACCCCGCAAAAAACGAATTCCGCAAATCCCGCACCCAATGACGTTCACCGGGCGCGACCGGATCATTCCGCGTCAACTCCTCACTCGCCTTCTTCATCACACATCACTCCTACCAAATGCCAACCGGTTTTCTGCCCACCGACCCCCTCGCACACTAACAACACGCGCGCTGGCCCGCCACGTTTTTCCACGCGCGCCGCGCCCCCGCCGCAAAAAGACGTCCCGGTACGTCGGTGGTACGGCGGATGTCCCACCCCCTGTGCGAAGGTACGCGTTGCTATGATTACCAACACGGTTCCATACAAACCCGCGGTCCCCGACCACGTCGCTGTCCTCCTGCAGCAGGGCACCATCTCGCTGTCCCTCAACCCCCATAACCCCAATCACCACCTGTACCGCAACAACGGCACATGGTGGATTCACTTCACCATTCACCTGCCGGATTACACCAAACACCGCGTCCGGTTCTCCCTCCAAACCCGCGACGTGGAAGTCGCTCGCGCCCGACGCGACGCCATTTTGGCCGCGTCGTACAAACACCAAATCTGCTTCGCCGAACCACCGGTTCGAGCCGACGCCACCTTGTACTGGCCACAGTGGAGCGACCAAGAACCGGTTGCAGAAACACCAGCACAATTACGCGCTGCACCAACCAAGCGCGTTCGGGTTCGCGGCGCTCGACGCCAGCGCTGGGCCTGATTACCTGGGCCGTCTCGCCGGGTCACCGGCTGTGCGGCCGTCCTACCGGCCGCACAGTCCGGTAACCTCGCCTGCCATTTCGCCTCCGCACCCGGTAATGCAGCCTTCCGTCTTGAGGATTGATCGATAATGGCCGCCGGCCGCCGCTTAGTCGGCCGGTGGTTCCGAGGCAGCCAAGCGCGCGGTGGCCTCCGAGTGATTGCGACGGTTGGGAATCATGCCGGTACGTCGCGCGTATTCAAAAATCCCACCGGCCTCGATCACGGGTCGCGCGTCCCCGAGGGGTTTCGTGGTGAATTGCCGGCCGCTCGGCAGATGCGTCAGTCGGTTGTTGTCCAAATCCAGTTCAACTTCGTCGCCCGTTCTCACGATTTCGCAAAGCCGCGTCGTGCTCTCCACGGGGTACAGCTCACCGGTGGCCACGCAGTTGCGAAAGAAGATGCGCGCAAAACTCTCCGCCACCACCGCCTCGCAGCCCGACGCGCCCAGCGCAATCGGGGCGTGCTCGCGCGAGCTGCCGCAACCAAAATTGCGACCCGCAATGACAATCGCGTACGAAGTTTTCATTTCATCGTCGCCCACAAAGCGAATCGGATAACGGCTGTGCGGCAACCCACTCAGCGCGTAGCGGCCCAATTTGGCATATTCGTCCGGTATCGTGGGCACCAAATTGAGATATTGCGCCGGGATGATTTGGTCGGTGTCAATGTTGTCCCCCACCACGAATGCCTTGCCACGAATCACGCTGCTCATGCCGGCAGGCTAACATCCGCATCCGTCACTGGCAAGGCGGGTGCTCAAACGGCCGGCATGCGCGAATATCGGGACCCGGGCAACAAATACACGTTGGAATACCCCGATGGGTGGTTGCCCCTGACGCACGAAGGCTCCACACATGTCAGCCTCGCCAGCTTGACCACCGGCGGGTTTCTACGCATCGAAGCGCATCAGTTTGATCCCGACGAATCACCCGAACCCGATGCGGCGCGCGCGACGCTCGAAGCGTTGGTGGATTGCGAACGCCGCCATCACCCCGAGCTGGCCGCACCCCGCATCATCCACGGCACGCTTAACGGCTCCACCTTCGCTCACGCCACGTTCACCCGCCCCGAAGCCGGTGCCTCCAACCCCGCCGATTTCGGTCACACGCGCGCGTGGGTGTTGGTGCGAGGTGCGGTGCAAGTGCGTTGCCTCTACCGGTGCCGCTGCGCCGACATCGGCGTGGACGACGATGATCTGGATGCCATCATCCGCTCACTCGTGATCCATGACATCCCCCTGTTGGATGCCGACCGCTTCGCCCGCTACTACTACTCCGTGCTCAAACACAAACGCCCCATGTTGGCCGTGCGTCCCCCAAAGACCTCACGCTGATGTTGGAAGACGGCCAAGCAATTCTGCTCGAGCATTTGTACAACCATTACCTGCTGGAGCCGGAACGGATGGACGAACTGATCGAAACGCATATCCACCGGCTGGACTACTGCGGCGACGACGTACCGGACCTGACGAACTACCGGGCCATTCGACCACTTCTGTTCCCCAAAATCCTGCGCGCTCCCACCTCGCGCTCCCATGCGCCCCACCGGATCCCGTTCTGGCCGGGTCTCGCCATCGGCGCCGTCGTCCAGGGCCGCATCTTCACCTACGGCGTCAACGCCGAACGCCTGAAAAACTGGGGCGTGAAATCTCTCCGCGAAATTTTCGATGACCTGCTCGACAACCTCTACGCCATCCCACCGGTCTCCCCGCGTGGCTTACGAGACGCCGATGGCAACACGCGCGCGATCAGCTACGTTGACCATCCGTTCAGTGCCTCATTCATCTTGTTCGAGGATTTCTACGAGACCACCGCCCACAACCTCGGCGCCGAGGAATTCCTCGTCGGCCTACCGGATCCCGGTTGCGTTTCCTGCTACCGCGACGACGACCCGCGATTCGTCGTCCAACACACCGCGCTTTTGCGTTGGGACTACCACCGCAGCATCGAACGCCTGACCGACACCATTTACCTCGTCACCGGCTCCCGCCCGCAAGACGTCAAACCCTACGACATCCTCCACTGCTGCCCGAAAAAAGTCTAACGCAGCAATTGCAAAACGGATGTTCACTCGACGCCGGTTGATGGCACCTTGCTGTTTCCAAGTGCAACCCCATCCAGCCCCAAAGCACCCGCGCGCCGCTCGACCCTGATTGACCTAGCCCAGTATTGCCCGTGGGCTCCCTGATGGAGCAGTTCCGGCGTAGTTCAAACCGCAGAGTCGAGCTT
>JANWVU010000017.1 GCA_025056465.1 Verrucomicrobiia bacterium
GGATCGACCCAGATTATAACTGGCATTGGACCCGAAGCGTAGGAGACTGTTCTACCTCGATTGGGCGAACACCCGAAGGGGCAGCGCTCAGCCACGTATCATGCCATTTATCACTCTGCCTAGGATCGGTTGCGCGCTGCTTGGGCCCCACAGTTCCAACCACCAAATTGGTCTATCGGGTTGGTACAAATTTGGCGATTTCTCTTAGCTTTGCCATTCGCATCCCTACCGCAGGTAGGTGAGCGTCGGAAATTCGCAAGGGAGCGCTACCGCCGTCAGCCGCTCTCCCACCGCCGATGGCACCGCATCTGCTATTTTCCATACCGACATGAAGCCTGAGCGCCAACCCCGACCTTCAAAGAACCCCGAGCCTCCCATCGAGTTCAAAGCCATCCTGCTGGTTGACGACGACAAGCAACTTGCGGCCACCCTCCAATGGATTTTGGCCGACGAAAACTTTCTCGTAGATGTTGCCTATGACGGCGAGGAAGCCCTGCTAAAAATCCGCGCCAACACCTACGACGCCGTCATCTGCGACGTCATGATGCCCAACCTCCGGGGCGACGAACTGTTCCTCAAAGCCCGCGAAATTCGCCCCGAACTCGCCGACCGGTTCATCTTCATTACCGGGTTCGCCGCCGACCCGCACATCAACCTCTTCCTCACGCGCAACGACGTCAAGTACCTCGTCAAGCCGTTCCCCGTCCAGGGCCTCATTGATTGCGTCAAACAACTCCTCGCCTGACCGAGCTCCCGGCTCATCTAAACCGGTAACGCCGTGCCTCCGGCGTGTCCGCCGGTGAGATTGTGCAGGATCACCGGCGAGCCATCCAAATCATCGAGCACTCGCGAGACGCCGCGTCCGCAGACGGGGGTTTGCGGGTGCGATTCTTGGCGTTGGTGCAGAGGTCAGCACCACATCACGGCGATGTGGCGGCGGCGGTCTCGGCGGCGCGTTGCGCAGCGCGTTTGCGTTGCGTGGCGTCGAGGATTTTCTTTCGCAACCGGATCGCGCGCGGGGTGGCCTCGACGTATTCATCGTCGGCGATGTATTCGAGGGCGCGTTCGAGGTTGAACCGCACAGGTGGCTCCAACTGGATGCCTTTGCCCTCGCCCTGACTGCGGATGTTGGTCAGGTGTTTGGTTTTGGTGGGGTTGACCGGCAGGTCTTCGTTCCGTGGGTTTTCCCCGACGATCATACCGGCATAAACCTCGTCACCCGGTGCGATGAACAACCGGCCGCGTTCCTGAAGGTTGTTCAAGGCCCACGCCGTGGCCACACCGGTTTCCATCGAGACCAGCGTACCGGTGTTGCGCGTCAGAATCTCGCCCACAAACGGACCGTATTCCTTGAACAAGTGGCTCATGACCCCGCGACCGCTGGTGAGGTTGACCAGCTCGGTCTCAAAACCGATCAAACCACGCGTGGGGATGACCGCTTCGATGCCCACGCTGTGGGCATGATGTTGGATGGATTCGATGCGCGCTTTGCGTTTCGCCAAAATCTCCAAAACATCTCCCAACTGGTCGGACGGCACTTCCACCCACAGTTGTTCGTATGGTTCCAGCACCCGGTCGGCCTCCTTCTTCAAAATGACCTCGGGGCGCGACACCAACACCTCGAATCCTTCACGGCGCATTTGTTCGACCAAGATTGCGATTTGCATCTCGCCGCGCGCGCTCACCAAAAAAATGTTGGGCGCGTCGGTATCCCGGAACGACAACGAGATGTTCGTGCGCACTTCTTTTTCGAGCCGCTCGCGGATGTGACGAGCCGTAAGAAATTTTCCATCGCGACCGGCCAACGGACCGTCGTTGACGGCGATTTGCATCTGGATGGTGGGCGGGTCCAGCTCAACGAACGGTACCGGCTCACGGTCTTCGCGGTCGCAGAGTGTGTCGCCAATTGCCACATCATCGAACCCGGCCACACCGACGATGTTACCGGCTTCGCCGATGACGCTCTCGGCGGATTTCAGGCCGCTGAATTCAAACACCTTGGTCACAGTGGCTCGGTGCCGGCGGCCATCGCGGTGCAGGCAAACGATGGAATCACCAATTTGAACCCTACCGGCCAAAATCTTGCCTACGGCAATGCGGCCAACGTAATCGCTCCAATCAAGGTTGCTGACCAGCATGCGAAAGGGTTCATCCGGTAAGGCGCGCGGTGGGGGGATGTGCTGCAAAATGGTCTCGAAGAGTGGACGCATCCCGTCACGCGGGTCGGTAAGGTTGCGGACGGCATAGCCGTCACGCGCGCTGGCGTACAGGAAGGGCGCGTTGAACTGTTCCTCGTTGGCTTCCAGCTCCAACAACAACTCCAGCACCTTGTCATGAACCTCCCGCGGCCGTGCCTGAGCACGATCAATTTTGTTGATCACAACGATGATTTTCAGGTTGTGCTGGATCGCCTTGCGCAACACAAAGCGCGTTTGAGCTTGCGGACCATCCACGGCGTCCACCAACAGCAATACGCCGTCCACCATGCCGAGAATGCGTTCCACCTCGCCACCAAAATCGGCGTGGCCGGGCGTATCCACGATGTTGATCGTGACGTTGTTCCAATGGATGGATGCGTTTTTGGCGCGAATGGTGATGCCTTTTTCCCGCTCCAGCTCTAGCGAATCCATGATGCGTTCCTGTTGGGCGATTGCCTGATTGGCGCGGAACGCGCCACCGGCTCGCAGTAGTTGGTCCACGAGCGTGGTTTTGCCGTGATCCACATGCGCGATGATCCCAATGTTGCGGTACTGCGTTTGCATGGCGAAGGGCGCGTCAGTCTAGGTTGCGGTGGCCCAAAAGCAAGGGGCAAACCCGCTCGGGAGCGATCGAGAGGTGGGCGGAAATAAAGAGGTACGCTCTTTTGCAAGATGCCATGAGAACACCGGACGCCGCGAAGGCCAGTGTCACCATTAGCAAATAGGTCGGTTGGGTTGACAGGGTGGGGAGTGGGGTCTATAAGACGAGCGCCCCGTTGAGAAAGAATCCGATTCATGTTGGATGCGTTATTCTCGCCGTCATCGGTTGCGGTGTTTGGCGCCTCGCGCGAGCCGGGCAAGGTTGGCCATGAGGTTGTGGCCAACCTGCTGAAGTCGGGCTATCGAGGGCGAATCATTCCGGTCAATCCGAAGGCTACAGAAGTGCTCGGGCTGAAATGCTATTCGGACCTGTCGCAATATTCGGGTACGGTGGATTTGGGGATCATCGTGGTGCCACCGCCTGCGGTACTGAGCGCGGTGGAAAATGCGGCGCGGGCGGGTGCACGGGCGGTCATAGTGATCACCGCGGGTTTTAAGGAGATTGGACCTGAAGGGGCGGCGCGCGAGCGGGAGTTGGCCAATCTATGTCGGTCGTTGGGCGTGCGATTACTGGGTCCGAACTGCATCGGATTAATTAATACCGAGAACCAGATGAACGCCACGTTCGCGCCGCAGATGCCGTTACCAGGAAAGATTTCGGTGATTTCGCAGTCCGGTGCGTTGTGCGTGGCGATTTTGGACATGGCGCTGCAGCGGCGGATGGGCCTGGCGAAAGTGATCAGTTTCGGTAACAAGGCCGATTTGGATGAAGTGGATTTGTTGCAGGCGCTGGCGGAGGACCGGCAAACCGGTGTGGTCGTGGGTTACTTGGAAAGCATCAACGAGGGCGACGAGTTTCTGCGCGTGGCGGAGCAGACTGCCAACGTTAAGCCGGTAGTGATTCTGAAGGTGGGGGTGACGCAAGCCGGTGCGAAAGCGGCCTCATCGCACACCGGTAGTCTGGCGGGGGCGGACATGGCGTATGGGGCGGCGTTCAAACGCAGCGGGGTGGTGCGCGCGGAGAATTTTGAGGCGCTGTTCGACTATGCGCTAGCGTTCGCGATGCAACCACTACCGGCTGGACCTCGGGTGGCGATCATCACGAACGCCGGCGGCCCCGGTATCATGGCCAGCGACGCGGCGGAGATGGCGGGTTTGCGCATGATTACGCCGTCGGTAGGCACACGCGAGAAATTGCGCGCGTGTTTGCCGCCGACGGCTGCCGTGGGCAATCCGGTGGATGTGATTGGGGATGCGGATCCCGACCGGTATGCGCAGGCTTTTGAAATTTTGCAGGACGACCCCGATGTGGACGGGATTGTGGTGGTGGTCACACCACAGAATATGACGCAACCGTTGCGGTTGGCGGAACGGTTGGCGCAGGCGCATCAGGGAAAGAAGCCGGTGTTGGCGGCGTTTTTAGGTGGGCATGAGATGGAAGCGGCGCATGCGCGTCTGATGGAATTGAACATCCCCAATTACCCGTCGCCCGAGCGCGCCGTGGGGGCGTTGAAAGCGATGTGCGATTACTACGCATGGCGGCACCGGCCGCCGCGCGTGGTGGCGCGGTTCCCAGTAAATCGCCGGCGGGTGGATCGCGTCATCGCTTGGCATGCGCGGATGGGGATCCGGCAGGTGGGGGAAGTAGAGGCGAAGGAAATTTTGCGCGCCTACAATTTCAACATCCTACCTGGCGGATTGGCGGAGACCGCCGATCAGGCGGTGGAAATCGCTGAGCGCATCGGGTACCCGGTAGTGTTGAAAATTTCGTCGCCGGACATCATCCACAAATCGGATTTCGGTGGCGTGCGCATCAACCTCGCGAACTCGGAGCAATTACGGGATGCGTTTGACTTGATGATGCTGCGGGTGCAACGGCGCGCGCCGCAGGCGCGGATTCGGGGCGGTTATGTTGAGAAGATGGGATCGCGTGGACGGGAAGTCATATTGGGCATGACGCGCGATCCCCAATTCGGCCCGATGTTGATGTTTGGTTTGGGAGGTATTTTCGTGGAGGTGATGAAGGACGTGACATTTTACCTGGCGCCGATCACGGCAGAGGAGGCCATGCAAATGTTAAAAAGCACGCGGAGCTATGCGCTGTTGCAGGGCGCACGTGGACAGGCGCCGGTGGACATGGATGCGATCGCCACGTCGTTGCAACGTATCAGTCAGTTGGTCACGGATTACCCGCAGATTGTGGAGTTGGACATCAACCCGTTCATCGTCGGCGAGGTCGGCACCGAGGCCTACGTGGCGGATGCGCGCATCACGTTGGCGGAGTCGGTGGTGACATCCGTTGGATCGGATCATGAAGATGAAACCCGCACGGTACGATCCTGATTGGCAACGGAAGTACGCCTCGATGTTGGCGACGCCGGATGAGGCCGTTGCACGGCTGCGCCCAGGCCACCGGATTTTCATAGGTACTGGTTGCGGGGTGCCGATGAATCTGATTCGCGCGATGACGAGACGCGGCCCTGAATTGAGCGACACGGAGCTGGTGCATTTGCTGACGTTTGGGGAAGCGCCCTACACCGTGGGCGAGATGCGCCGGTATTTTCGGGTCAACAGCTTCTTCATCGCGCAGAATGTGCGCGACGTGATTCAGCAGGGACTTGGCGATTACACGCCGATTCACCTGTCCGACATCCCGCGACTGTTCAAGTCAGGACAGTTGCCGCTGGATGTTGCGCTAATTCAGGTGACGCCACCGGATCAGAACGGGATGTGCAGTTTGGGCATCTCCGTGGATATCGTGAAGAGCGCGGCGGAAAACGCGTCGTTGGTGATCGCAGAGGTCAATCCGAACATGCCACGCACGCATGGCAATTCGTGTTTGCATGTGTATGACCTCGATGTGCTGGTGCCGGTGGACACGCCGTTGTTGGAGGTGCCGGAGATTGTGCCCTCGGAGGAGGCGCGACAAATCGCCGAGCACATTGCCGCACTGATCGAGGATGGTTCGACGGTGGAGTTCGGCATTGGGCGAATCCCACAGGCGTTGATGAAATTGTTGGTGGGCAAGCGGGATTTGGGAATTCACACCGAGATGCTGACTGACGGCATCGTGGATTTGGTGGAGTCGGGGGCCGTGACTGGGATGCGAAAAAAACTGGATCGTGGCAAAATCGTGGCCAGTTTTTGTCTCGGTACACGGCGATTGTACGACTTCATTGACGACAATCCGCTGTTTGCGTTTCACCCGACCGAGTACGTCAACGACCCGGCCGTCATCAGCCAACAACACAAGATGGTGGCCATCAACACGGCGTTGCAGGTGGATTTGACCGGTCAGGTGTGTGCGGACTCGTTGGGCGAACATTTTTACTCGGGCGTAGGCGGGCAGGTGGATTTCAATCGCGGTGCGGCGAAAGCTCCGGGAGGGCGCGCGATCATCGCGTTGCCGTCCACCGCAGAGGACGGCAAGGTCTCGCGAATTGTGACGCATCTGACGGAGGGGGCTGGCGTGGTCACGACGCGGGCGGGGGTGCACTATGTGGTGACGGAGTACGGCGTCGCGTATCTGCATGGAAAAAGCGTGCAGGAACGCGCGCTGGCGTTGATCACCATCGCGCATCCGAAATTCCGGCCGCAACTGTTGCGGGAAGCCATCGAGTCGAAATTCCTACCGGCCGACCTGCTCGATAAAGAAAACAAACTGATGGGTGGGCCACGCGACTTGCGGACCACGATGTTGTTGGCGGACGGTACCCAGATATTCTTCCGGGCAATTCATCCCACGGATGAACCGCGGATTCGGACGCTGTTTTACAATTTGTCGCAGGAGACGATTTACTATCGGTTCATGCAGCACATGCAGACGATCCCGCGCAAACAGATTCTCGATATGACCTACATTGACCCCCGCACCGAGGTGGCGATTTTGGCTTACTTACCGGAGGCGCATGGGGAAGAGGTGGTGGCGATTGGCCGGTACTACCTCGACACGAAAACCAACCGCGCAGAAGTGGCGTTTGTGGTGCAGGACAAATGGCAGCGCAAGGGCATCGGGACGTTCATGCTTAACCACCTCATCAAGATTGCGCGGCGCAACGGTATCAGCGGCTTCACCGCTGAGGTGTTGCGTACGAACCGTGCCATGCAAGCCGTGTTCAACAAGGCGAATTGCAAAGTGCGGAGCCAACTGCGCGACGACGTGTATCACTACGAGTTGGACTTCGAGTGAGCCCGCTAAGGCCCACCGAGCTCGCGTCGGTTCCGCATGACCTAGAAGCCCAACCGCGGTGCCGTGTCTGCTGACCGTGGTTGCCGCAAACTGAGCGATGATGGTGGCGGGGGGTTTGGCGTTGCCGGTGGGGTACGGGTGCCGTAATCTGCGCGAGCATGGAACCCGGGCATGAGTTGATGCGAACGCGGTTGGAGAAGCGCGCGCGGTTATTAGCGCGCGGAATTGATCCGTATGGCGGGGCGTTTGAGGTCAGTGAGTCGGTTGCGGCGGCGCGGGCGAATTATGTAGAGGAGCGGCCGGTACGGTTGGCTGGTCGGGTGATGAGTCACCGCGACATGGGCAAGAGTGTGTTTTTGGACCTGAAGGACAGCACCGGTCGGATTCAGTTGTACGTGCAGCCCAAGAGCGTGGGCGAGGAGTCGTTCGCACTGTTCAAAGAGTTTGTGGACATCGGCGACATTGTGGGCGTGGCCGGTAGGCTGTTTGTGACGCGCGCTGGTGAGCTAACGGTGCGGGTGGAGCAGTGGCAGATGTTGAGCAAGGCGATCCGACCGTTGCCGAAGGAGTATTACGGGTTGGAGAACGTGGAACTTCGGCAGCGGCAGCGGTATTTGGATCTGATTTTGCATGATGAGGTGCGGCGGGTGTTTGAGCTGCGGTCGCGGATTGTGGCGGAGATTCGCCGGTATTTGACGGAGCGGGGTTTTCTGGAGGTGGAGACGCCGATGATGCAGCCGATTGCCGGTGGGGCAGCGGCGCGACCGTTTGTGACGCATCACGAGGCGTTGGGGATCGATTTGTTTTTGCGGGTGGCACCGGAGTTGTACTTGAAACGGTTGTTGGTGGGCGGCTGGGAGAAGATTTTCGAGTTGAATCGGAATTTTCGGAACGAGGGGATTTCGCGTCGGCACAATCCCGAATTCACGATGTTGGAGGTGTACGAGGCGTACGGGGATTACGAGACGATGATGGAGTTGGCGCAGGGATTGATCACGACGGTGGCGGAAAATGTGTTGGACACGCTGGTCGTGCGCCGGCAGGACGGGCAGGAGATCAATTTGCGGCCGCCGTGGCGACGGGTGCGGTACCGCGATTTGGTTGAGGAGCGGTTGGGCAAGGATTGGTTTGCGCTAAGCGCGTCGGAGCGACGGGCGCGGGCGACGGCGATGGGAGTGGAGTTTCCGCCCGACGCGCCCGACTACGAGGTGACGAATGCGGTGTTTGAGAAGACGATTGAGCCAACGTTGATTGATCCGGTGTTTGTGACGCATTTGCCGGCGGAGCTGGTGGTGTTGGCCAAGCAGAACAAGGAGGATCCGTCGGTGGTAGATGTATTTGAGCTCGTAATCAATGGTCAGGAGATTGCGCCGGGGTACACCGAGTTGAACGATCCGGTGGTGCAACGGGAGCGGTTGCTGGCGCAAGCGGCGGGTCACGCGGAGAAGTTGGATGAGGATTTTCTGGTGGCCTTGGAGCACGGGATGCCACCTGCCGGTGGGATGGGTATCGGGATTGATCGGTTGGTGATGATGCTGACCGGTGCGGAGAGTATTCGCGACGTGATTTTGTTCCCGCAACTGCGGCCGTCGTCGCGTTTGACGTAGAGAACGGACGCCATGCGGCGGTTGCCGTTCGAGCTGTTTCTGGGGCTGCGGTATCTAAAACCGAAACGGACGTTTGTCTCGGTGATCACGCTGATCTCGCTGACGGGGGTGGTGCTGGGCGTGTGGGTGTTGATCGCGGTGATTGCCGTGATGAGCGGGTTTGATCGGGAGCTGCGCGAGAAGTTGGTGGGCATGCACGCGCATGTGGTGGTCAGCGGCGGGGTGATTGCCCCGAGGGAGGTTGAGCGGCTGGTGGAGGAGGCGGAGCGGATTCCGCATACGCGCGCGGCGGCACCGTTTGTGTTGGGGTTGGTGTTGGTGGAGGCCGGTGGGCGCGTGGCGACGCCATACATGAAGGGCGTTGATCCGGCGAAGTCGGTGGTGGTGGAGCGCGTGGCGAAACATGTGCGCTATGGTCAGTTGGATTTGGACGGGGAAAAGGTGGTGTTGGGGCGGGAGTTGGCGATGCAGTTGGGGGTGTTTATTGGGGACCGCGTCACGGTGTACTCGCCCCGCAATATCGAGCGCCGCGGCGAAGAGGTGTACCTGCCGGTTGAGCTGGAGGTGACGGGCATCTTCGAGTCCGGGCTGTTTGAGTACGATGCCGGGTTGATGTTTGTGTCGTTGGCGACGGCGCAGGAGTTGTACGAGTTGGGGGCGAGCGTGCACGGCATCGAAGTGGTGACGGATGATCCCATGCGCGGGGCGTGGCAGGTAGCACACGCGTTGCACGGGGCGCTGGCACCGCCGTTGCGAGCGCAAACGTGGGCGCAGATGAACCGGCAGTTGTTGGCCGCGATTCAGGTGGAGAAGACGGTGATGTTTTTCATTTTGACGTTCATCATCGTGGTGGCGGCGTTTGGGATCATGAGCACGCTGATTACGGTAACGGTGCAGAAGACTCGCGAGATTGGGGTGCTGAAGGCGTTGGGGACGCAGTCGCGAAAAGTGCTGGGGGTGTTTTTGCTTCAGGGGTTTGTGGTCGGCGTGCTGGGCGTGGCGTTGGGCGTGGTGCTGGGTTTGGTAACGGTGGCGAACATCAATCCGATCAGCCAATTTTTGTCGGCAATGTTCGGTTTGGAGTTGTTTCCGAAGGAGATTTACAACCTGCCACGCATACCGGCCCATTTGACGTGGCGGGATTTGGTCACGATTGCCGGGTCGGCGTTGGTGATTTGCACGTTGGCGGGTTTGGCGCCGGCGATTCGCGCGGCGCGGTTGGAGCCGATCGAGGCGCTGCATCATGAGTGAGCCGTTGTTGCGGGCGGTGGGGGTGCGGCGCTCGTTTCGGTTGGGTCAGCACGACCTGGAAGTTTTGCGGGGCATTGACCTCGAGGTGCATGCCGGGGAGGCGCTGGTGATTGTCGGGGCATCGGGCGCGGGCAAAAGCACGTTGTTACACTTGCTGGGCGGACTGGATGTGCCGACGTCCGGTGAGATTTGGTTTGAGGGTCGGTCGTTGCGGGCAATGACGGGCGCGGAACGGTCGCGCTGGCGCAACCGGTATGTGGGGTTTGTTTTTCAATCGTACCATTTGCTGCCGGAGTTGACGGCACTGGAGAATGTGTGCGTACCGGCCTGGGTAAGCGGTGACCATGCCGGGTCGCGGATGTGGGAGCGGGCGGCGGAGTTGTTGCGGGTGGTGGGGTTGGGAGAGCGGCTGGAGCATCGGCCGACGGAGTTGAGCGGAGGCGAGCAGCAGCGGGTGGCGTTGGCACGGGCGTTGATGAACGAGCCGAGGCTGTTGTTGGCCGACGAGCCAACGGGCAATTTGGATTCGAAGACCGGTGGGATGGTATTGGATCTGATTTGGCGGTTGCGCGCACAGTTTGGGACGACGCTGGTGATGGTCACCCATGATGAGCACGTGGCACAGCGGGGCGACCGGGTGTTGACTATTGCGGACGGTCGGATTTTGAGTTAAACGAGCGGCGTCATGGGATTGCAAATTTTTCTTGATGGGCGTCTCGTGCCCGAATCCGAAGCCAAGATTTCGGTTTTCGATCACGGTTTGCTTTATGGAGACGGGGTGTTTGAGGGCATCCGGGTTTACAACGGGCGCATTTTCAAATTGCAGGAGCATTTGCAGCGATTGTTTCGGTCGGCGCGCGCCATTGCGTTGGAAATTCCCATGACAATGGAGGAGCTGGTGCTGGCCTGCCGGCGGACGTGCGCGGCGAACGGGCTGCGGGATGGCTACATTCGGTTGGTGGTGACTCGCGGGGTGGGATACTTGGGGTTGAACCCCTACCGGTGCTCGCGGCCGTCGGTATTCATCATTGCGGCGACGATTGAGTTGTATCCGGAGTCGGTGTACCGGGACGGTCTGAAGTTGGTCACAGCGGCCACGCAACGGATCAATCCGGCCGCGGTCAGCCCGGCGATCAAGTCGTTGAACTATCTCAACAACATACTGGCCAAGATTGAAGCGGTGCAGGCCGGTACGGTTGAGGCGATCATGTTGAACAGTCAGGGGTACGTGGCGGAGTGCACGGGCGATAACATTTTCATCGTGCGCGGTGGGCGGTTGGAGACGCCCCCGACGAGTGCGGGTGCGCTGGACGGCATCACGCGGGGGGTGGTCATGGAGTTGGCGCGTGGCATGGGGATACCGGTGTCCGAGCCGAATTTGACCAGGTATGATTTGCTGACGGCGGACGAGTGTTTCCTGACCGGCACGGCGGCGGAAATTGTGCCGGTGGCCGAGATTGATGGTCGCAAGATTGGCGCAGGCCGACCGGGGCCACTCACCTTGAAATTGATGGAGGCGTTTCGTAATTTGACTCGGACAAGCGGCACGGAGATTGGCGATGCTCTGCAATAGTTGCCAGAAGAAGGAGGCGACGATTCATCTGACCCAGATCATCGAGGGGAAGATTCAGAAGTTGGATTTGTGCGAGGAGTGCGCCAAAGCGCAGGGGTTGACCGAGCCGCTAAGTGGGTCCTTGGCGAGTTTGATGATGGCAACGGAGACGAAAACGCCGGAGCCGGCAAGCGAGGATGCCGGGGTGCGGTGTCCAGATTGTGGGTTTACGCATGCCGATTTGCGGCGGATCAATTTGTTGGGTTGCCCAACCTGTTGGGAGACTTTCGAGAAAACGCTCACGCCATTGCTGCGCACGATGCACAAAGGGGAGCGACATGTGGGCAAAATACCGGGTCGGATAGCCTATACGTTGGAGTTAACGAAAAAAATGCGCGCGCTGCGAGAGGCGTTGGATTTGGCGGTGCAGCGCGAAAAGTACGAGGTCGCAGCGCAATTGCGCGACCGAATTCGGCAACTCGAATCCGAAATGCGTGGTTCACTAGATCAGCCATGACGTTGGATCAACTCCTGGAGCGGCCGACGGAGTGGATCGCGAGCGAAGGTCCGCACGGCAAGATTGTGTTGTCGAGCCGTGTTCGGCTCGCGCGGAATTTGCGTGGGCATCCGTTTCCTGAATGGGCCAACCGCACGCGGCGGCAGAAGGTGTTGGACATTGTAATGCCCGCGGTGGCGGAGTTGCCTGCGATGAAAGAGCATTTTGCGGCAACCATGGATAGCCTGAGCGCGTTGGACAAGCAGTTGCTCGTTGAGCGTCACTTGATCAGCCGAGTGTTGTCGGCCCGCAATCACGGCAGCGGCGTGGTCATTAACAAGGAAGAGACCATCAGTGTGATGATCAACGAGGAAGATCATCTGCGGATGCAGGCGGTGCGTGCAGGGTTGCAGTTACAGAAGGTCTTCAGGATGATTGACAAGGTGGATAGCGAGTTGGAGGAGCAACTCGACTATGCATTCTCGCCGCGATTTGGATATCTGACGGCGTGCCCGACGAACGTGGGCACCGGCATGCGCGCTTCGGCGATGTTGCACCTGCCGGGGTTGGTGCTGAGCAACCAGATGGGGCAGGTCATTCAGGCGGTCAACAAGCTGGGAATGGCCGTGCGAGGGTTGCATGGGGAGGGCACCGAAGCGCAGGGGAACTTGTTCCAGATTTCCAACCAGGTGACCTTGGGCGAAAAAGAAAGCGAGTTGCTGGAGCGGCTGGACAAAGTCGTGCTCCAAATTGTCGAGCACGAAGAGAACGCGCGTTTGACGCTTTTGGAAAAGGAACCGAATCGGGTTTATGACCAGATTGGACGCGCGTACGGGGTGTTGCGCTACGCCCACCACCTCGATTCCAAAGAGGCACTGAATCTGCTCAGCCTGTTGCGCATGGGCGTCGACCTCGAGCTGATACCGGCATCGGGACGGGCGATGGTGGATGAATTGATGATGTTGAGCCAACCGGCCCATGTGAAACGAGCAGCGGGACGCAACCTCGGGGCGCGGGAACGCGATGTGTGGCGGGCTGAGCTGATTCGGGGACGATTACGGGAGTTGGCTGCACCGGCACTGGACAAACAGCCTGCTCCACCCCAAAGTGAAGAGGAGGCAGCGTGAGCCATGCGAGAGGAAGGTGACGCCATGAACAACTTTACTCCCCGCGCCCAGCAAGTGCTGGCGTTGGCGCGTAAGGAGGCGGATCGTTTCAATCACAACTACGTCGGCACCGAGCATCTGTTGCTGGGGCTGATCAAGTTGGGCCAGGGCGTCGCGGTCAATGTGCTCCAGAAATTGGGTTTGGACCTTGAGACCGTCCGCATGGAAGTCGAAAAACAGGTCGGCACCGGGCCCGAGACCAAAATGGTTGGCAACATTCCGTACACGCCGCGGGTCAAAAAAGTGCTCGCGTTGGCTGCGAAGGAGGCCAAGGCGCTTAACCACAATTACGTGGGCACCGAGCACATTTTGTTGGGGCTGCTCCGCGAGGGCGAGGGTGCGGCAGCGCGCATCCTCAAATCGCTGGACGTGGACATCGAACGATGCCGGCAGGAAATCTTAAAGGAGCTTGATCCGAACTTCTCGTCCGCCGAGGGCAGCGCGTCGGAGGAGGCCGAATCACCTGCAGGACAACCGGGCACCGCGGCTCGCAAGGATGTTAAGACACCAGCGCTGCGGATGTTTGGCCGCGACCTGACCGAGCTGGCCAAGCGGGGCGAGCTGGACCCGGTGGTTGGGCGCGCGAACGAGATCGAGCGCGTGATTCAAATCCTTTGCCGTCGTACGAAAAACAACCCCGTGTTGCTCGGTGAAGCCGGTGTGGGCAAAACCGCCATTGTGGAAGGGTTGGCGCAAGAGATTGCCGCCGGCAATGTGCCGGAAATTTTGCGCGACAAACGCATCGTCACATTGGACCTGGCGCTCATGGTGGCCGGCACGAAGTACCGCGGCCAATTCGAGGAACGCATCAAGGCCGTGATGGATGAGATCAAGCGTTCGAAAAACATCATTTTGTTCGTGGACGAGTTGCACACGATCGTGGGAGCCGGTAGCGCGGAGGGCGCGATGGACGCCAGCAATATCATCAAGCCGGCATTGTCGCGGGGCGAGCTACAGGTGATCGGCGCGACCACGCTCAACGAGTATCGCAAATACATCGAGAAAGACGCTGCACTAGAGCGACGGTTTCAAACGGTGATTGTCGAACCGCCGACGGTTGAGCAGACGGTTGAGATTCTCAAGGGGCTGCGACCCAAATACGAAGAGCATCACCGCGCCAAGTTCACCGACGAAGCGCTGGTGGCGGCTTCCCGGTTGTCGGACCGCTACATCACCGGTCGCTTCCTGCCCGACAAAGCGATTGACGTCGTGGACGAGGCCGGTGCGCGCGCGCGGATCAAAGCGATGACGCGGCCGCCAAACGTGCAGGAGTTGGAGAAGGAAATTGAGCAGTTGAAGCAGCAGAAAGAGGCTGCGATTCGTGCGCAAGATTTCGAGTTGGCGGCCAACTTGCGGGACAAAGAAAAACAGGCGCGCGACCGGCTTGAGCAGGTGTTGCAAGAGTGGCGGCAGCAGCGCGACGAAAAAGAGGTCATCGTCAACGAGGATGACATCACACAGATCGTCGCCAAATGGACCGGTATCCCGCTCAGCCGCATTGAGCAGAAGGATGCGGAAAAACTGCTGCACATGGAGGACGAGCTGCGGAAGAGCGTGATTGGACAGGACGAAGCCGTCACGGCCATCAGCAAAGCATTGCGCCGTAGCCGGGCGGACTTGAAGGACCCCAACCGGCCCATCGGCTCCTTCGTGTTCCTTGGGCCGACTGGTGTAGGCAAGACGTTGATGGCGCGGGCGCTGGCGGAGTTTATGTTTGGTGATGCCGAGGCGTTGATCCAGCTCGACATGAGCGAATACATGGAGAAGTTCAACGTCTCGCGCTTGATCGGGTCGCCACCGGGTTATGTAGGATACGAAGAAGGCGGCCAACTCACCGAAAAAGTGCGGCGGCGGCCGTACTCGGTGGTGTTGTTTGACGAAATCGAAAAAGCGCACCCCGACGTGATGAACATGTTGTTGCAGATCCTCGAGGATGGTCACCTCACCGACTCGTTGGGCCGGAAGGTGGATTTCCGCAACTGCATCATCATCATGACGTCAAACATCGGTGCCGCTGAGATTCGCAAGGCTGCCGGGTTGGGTTTTGCGCCCGCGAAAGAAGAGCACACGTACGAGGAGATGAAGAGCAAGTTGCTGGATGAAGCCAAACGGGCGTTCAAGCCCGAATTCCTCAACCGTCTCGACGATGTGATCGTGTTCCGCACCCTCAACAAGGATGATATGCGGAAGATCGTCGAGTTGGAGGTGGCCAAGGTCAAAGGCCGTATGAAGTACAAGGATGTGGAGATTGTGCTCACACCGGCGGCTACCGAGTTTCTGATTGAGAAAGGGTATGACCCGCAATTCGGTGCGCGGCCGTTGCGACGGGCAGTGGAGAAATATCTGCAGGACCCGTTGGCGGAAGAAATCTTGCGAGGGCATATCAAGCCCAACGAGACAGTGGAGGTCAGTGTGGCCGACGGCAAACTGGTCTTCAACCAAATGGCGGCCAGCGCGAATTCCTAACCTGCCGGAAACATTCAAACGGCGTTGTTTCTTTGGGAACGCCGCTTTTTTCTGGGCGGAGTTTGACGGTGCGGCTTGCGTGACGGGGAGGTTGTTTCTATCCTGCTGACCAATGCAGGCGGTCTTGGCTCGGACAGGGCAAGCGGTCTTGGGGCAACTGGCACAGTTGGGCCAGTTGCTGTTGTTGTTTTTGGACATCCTGCGGCAAATCGTCACGCACCGACCGCGAATCCGGGAAACGGTGGAGCAACTGTACCGGATTGGTTGGCAGTCACAGGTGGTGGTGCTCATTACCGGGGCGTTTACCGGGATGGTGTTCGCGGTGCAAACCTATCACCAATTTCACAAGGTGAAGATGGACACGGCAGTGGGGCCTGTCGTGAGCGTGGCCATGACGCGCGAGCTGGCGCCGGTACTGACGGCGTTGATGGTGGCCGGTCGGGTAGGGGCGGCGATTGCAGCGGAGCTGGGCACGATGAAGGTGACGGAGCAGCTCGATGCGTTGCGCACCATGGGCACGTCGCCGGTCAATTATCTGGCAGTGCCGCGATTCGTGGCTTTGCTGATTGCACTACCGTTTTTGACCGCCGAAGCGATGGCGTTTGGCATTTTCGCGGGATACGTCGTGGCGGTGCACATGATGGGCGTGGATGAAGCCTATTTTTTGAAGCACATGTTTGAGTTTACGGACCTGAAGGACGTGATGAGCGGGTTGGTGAAGGCAGTGTTTTTCGCCGTTTTCATTGCTTTGATCTCCTGTCACAAGGGCTTCACTGCAGGCGAGGGCGCGGAAGGGGTCGGACGAGCCACCACGCAGGCGGTGGTGTCCTCGTCGCTTACCGTGTTGATGGCGAACTTTTTCATTGCGGTGTTGTTCAACGCAATCATCCCGCCATGATCGAGGTGCGTGCGCTCCATAAATCGTTTGGTGAGGCGCCGGTCTTGCGCGGAGTTGACCTGACGATTCGCGAGGGGGAGACGTTGGTGATCATCGGTCGCAGCGGCGGTGGCAAAAGCGTCTTGCTAAAGCATCTGTGCGGTCTGCTGAAGCCCGATTCGGGTCAGGTGTTGGTGGACGGTTTGGACATCGTGCCGTTGTCCGAGGATGAACTCGTCCCAGTCCGAAAAAAATTCGGGTTTCTGTTTCAAGGAGCAGCGTTGTTTGACTCGCTGACCTTGTACGACAACGTCGCGTTTCCGTTGCGGGAGGAACGACGATCGGAGGCGGAAATCGAGCGGGCGGTCATGGAAATGTTGGAGTTGGTGGACTTGGCGCAGGCTCGGGACAAAAAACCAGCCGAGTTGAGCGGTGGCATGCGCAAACGTGCCGGCTTGGCGCGTGCATGTGTGCGTCGGCCCAAGTACCTTTTGTATGATGAGCCCACCACGGGGCTGGACCCGATACGAGCCGACAACATCAACGAGTTGATTTTGCGGATGCGCGACCATTTGAAGGTCACCGGGGTGGCGGTCACGCATGACATGACTAGCGCATACAAGATTGCTGACCGAATGGCGATGTTGCATGAAGGGCGGATTTATGCGGAGGGCACCCCAGCCGAAATACGCGAGTCGCGCGATCGGATCGTGTACCAGTTCATTCACGGCATCGCGGATATGAAAATGAAACAGGAGACAACGCATGGGATCGCGACGGTCCGTTGAGATTCGTGTGGGGCTGTTCGTCTTGATCAGTTTGGTAGTGGTGGCGGGTTTGATCATCCGCTTCGGCAAACACACCCGTGGCTTGGAGGGCACTTATGAAATCACGGTGGTGTTTCCCAACGTTGGTGGCATAGTGCGCGACGCCAAAGTCTTGTACGCGGGCATCCCGGTGGGACGGGTACGTGAGATTCGGCTGGTGGAGGCCGACCGGCTGCAGGTGCATGTATTGTTGGAGGTGCGCGAGGACGTCGTGATTCGACGCGATGCTCAGTTTGTGATCAACCAATCCGGGCTGTTGGGCGATCGGTACGTGGACATTCTACCCGGGACGACTTCGGCGGAACGGTTGCAGCCGGGCGATGTGGTGATGGGACACAGCAGTGTGGATTTGACCGAGGCAATCCGCCACGTGGTGGACGTGTTGAAAGCGGCAGCGGGCACCATCGAGCGTGTGGACAAAGCCATCAAGCGAATTGATGAAACTGTGCTGAGCCCCACGACGTTGGGACACGTAAAAGGCGCGCTCGCCAATATTGATACGGCCACCACCAACGCCGTGTTGATGGTGGGTGACCTGCGCGAGTTGGTTAGTGAAAATCGTCAGGCGATTCACGCCACGTTGGCCGGTTTTCAAGCAAGCGCGACGAATTTGACATCGGCCACGATGCGGTTGGATGAGATCCTGCGCGCGAATCAGGATGAGGTTGCCATGACGATGAGCAATTTGGTCGCAAGCACCGAGCGAATCGAAGGTTTGTTGGCCAGGTTTGAGCGGGGCGAAGGCACTGTCGGTAAGCTGATGACGGACCCCACTTTGTACGACGAAGTCGTGCGCCTAGTTCAAAATTGGCGTCGGTTCGGGTTGCTGTACAAAGAGGGTACACGCGATCGTCAATCGCGGCCGGCACCGGCACCAGGCTTGGAACCACGCGGTGGTCGCGTGCCGGTACCCGCGCGTCCTGCAACTTCCGAAAGCCCTTGAGCTTGCGCGGCGGAGTGGCCTTGTTCCTGCTGGAACGATGGCCGAAATGACACTGACCGTACTGCGCACGGTGTTTCTTTTCCTCTGCGCCTTGGGCGGGTGGGCAATGTCTCAAGTACATGAGTTTTGGAATGCTTACCCCTGGGCGGGAGTGGCTATTGGCCTAATCATGGGCGGGCTGGTCATTCTGTTGGACCTGTGGCTCAAAGGCTTCTCGTTGCGCGGACTATCCGCTGCGACGTTCGGTTTGGCCGTAGGCACGCTGGCCAGTTATTTGATCGGCAACTCTGTGATGTTTTCCTTCGTGGATCCGCAAGCGCGGCTGACGGCGCAAATCATTACGTACTTGGTTGTGACGTATCTCGCGATGGTCATCGCCCTGCGTGGCAAGGACGAATTCAACATTGTGATTCCTTACGTCAAATTCCGGCGGGACGAAAAACCAGAGCGCATGATTGTGCTCGATACCAACATCATCATCGATGGACGAATCGTGGAGGTAACGACCACCGGCTTCCTCAACGCCGTCTATATCGTTCCGCAGTTTGTGCTCGCCGAACTTCATCGCATTGCGGATTCCAACGACTCGGTTCGTCGCGACCGTGGTCGGCGTGGGTTTGAAGTGCTACGGGCGTTGCAAAAATCTCCGCACTGCGAAGTCCGGTTTCACGAAGATGACATCCCAAACATCCGCGAGGTGGATGGCAAAATCATCCAACTGGCGAAAATGCTTTCGGCTGAAATTCTCTCCAACGACCAAAATCTGCGACGAGTAGCCGAGCTGCAAAAGATTCGCGTGCTAAATCTCAATGACCTGGCGCGTGCGCTTCGGCCGGTGTTGTTACCCGGTGAACGGCTCACCATCAAACTCATCAAAGAGGGTCGTGAGTTTGATCAAGCGGTGGCCTATTTGGACGACGGCTCGATGGTGGTGGTCAACCGCGCCCGTTCGTTGGTCGGCCGTGACGTGGAGGTGGAAGTAAGCAGTGTTTTGCAAACGGCTGCCGGCCGCTTGGCATTTGCGGAGTTGGTGAATGCGACCGGCGCGGTGGCTAGCGCTGCCGGGCCGCTAGCATCCTCTTCTCCACCTGCGGCGTCTGCATCGGTGCAGTGAAGTCGCCGAGTGATAGCCCAAGGCCCCGGCTACATTTGTTCGAGCACGCGAATTCCGAGCAAGTCGAGTCCGGTGCGCAACACGTTGCCGGTGAGTTGACACATGGCGAGCCGTTGCTGACGGGTCGGCTCGGGTGATGCCAGCACGGGACACCGGTCGTAAAACGCCGTGAATTTGCCGGCCAGCTCGTACAGGTAGGCGGTCAGCCAATTGGGTTTGTAATCGGCCAACACGTCGTACAAAACATCGCGAAACCGCAAGAGGTGTTTGCCCAGGTCCAGTTCGCTCGCGTCCTGAAATTCAAGTTGGCTCGGTACGGGCACTACCGACAAACCGGCCTTGCGAAATATGGAGCGAATGCGGACGTAGGCGTACTGCAGATACGGCGCGGTGTTCCCGTCCAATGCCAACATTTTGTCCCAGCTAAACACATAATCGGTCGTTCGGTTTTGGCACAGGTCAGCATATTTCACGGCGCCAATTCCAATCACTTGAGCAATCTCCCGCCGTTGATCTTCTGGCAAGTGCGGGTTCTTTGACGTCGCAATCGTCAAAGCACGCTCTTCGGCCTCGGCTAACAACTCGCGCAGTTTGATGTTCTCGCCGCTGCGTGTTCGCAGGGGTTTACCGTCCTCGCCCAAGATGGAACCAAACGCGACGTGCTCCAGATGTGGAGGATTGGGGAGCCAACGTCGAACGGTGGCGAACACCAGTTTGAAATGAAGCTGCTGACGTGCGTCGGTGACATACACAATCCGATGCGGCCGCCAGTTCTCCACCCGGTACTTCACCGTGGCCAAATCGGTCGTGCCATAGCCGTAGCCGCCATCGCTTTTTTGAATGATCAGCGGCGTGGGCTGGTCAGCGGCGAAAACACACACGGCCCCATCGCTAACACGCGCGATGCCGCAATCGAGCAGTTCTTTTACAACATCCGGCAACATGGGGTTATAGAAGCTCTCTCCTAAAGTGAAATCGAATCGTACTCCTAGCTTCTCGTAGATTTCGTCGAAAGCATGCCGCGACAGGTCGAGTATGTGCTGCCAGATGGCGCGGTTGGCAGGGTCGCCCCGCTGCAATTTGACTAGCTCGGCGCGGGCCTCCTCCCGAAGCTCGGGACGTGCGTTCACCTCCCGATACAACCGCTCCAGTTCGCTGAGCGGGTCCCGTTGCAGTGCCGCGTCGTCTCGGAACCGATTCCAACCGACGATCAACATCCCGAATTGCGTTCCCCAATCGCCCAGATGGTTGTCGGTGATGACCCGGTGGCCGAGATACCGTGCGACCCGCGCCAGCGCATCGCCAATAATCGTTGAGCGAATGTGGCCGACGTGCATTTGTTTAGCGACGTTTGGGCCACTAAAATCAAAAACGATCGTCTCCGCTGGCGAGGCCGGTGCGACCCCCAGTCGCTCATCGCTCATCATGCTTCGCAACTGCTGCGCGACGAACGATGGTTTGAGCCGAAAATTGATGAAGCCCGGTCCCGCCACTTCGGGCGGCTCGCAGACGTCCGCCAACGACAACCGCGTAACGATTTGTTCGGCCAGCGCGCGGGGGTTCTGACCCCGCTGCTTTGCAGCCGCCAAAACGCCATTGGCTTGGAAGTCCCCAAGTCGTGGATCGGTGCATGGCCGCACGAGAGCGGGCGCATTTAAGTGATGTTCGATTTCGCGAGAAAGGATTTCAACGGGGGAGACCATCGGCGCGCAGACGATGCCAAAGCCACCCTAGCTTGTCGAGCGCCCACCGGTAAGCCTCCCACAAATCCGCAAACAACCACCGACCCAAATCCAAAAAACGAATAGACTCCGCCAACGCAGCCGTAGCGGCAAGAATCATCACTAGGTTCATCAAGTAGATCACCACCGCAGAGAAAAAGTAGCCCTGCGATTGAACATCCGGTTGGCGTGTCGCGAACAACACCATCAGCGTAAACGTCACGTGAAAACTCCAGCCCAAGCCAACGAGAAAAAACAATAACCACAGGTGTCGCTCGAGTCCCCAAATCCAGTGGCTCACAAAAAACAGGACGATGAACAACATCGCGTAGAACGGGAAGAAATAGGGGGCCAACGTGATCGCCCAGTTCGTTTTGCTGGTTTGCACCTCCCCACCCTGTTTGCTCACACGCAAGCGGCCCACGCGAGCACCCATCATCAACGCCCAGAGCGCATGCGTCAGTTCATGACCGAGCACATACGTGCGCATGGGTCGCGGCAACAAACAAAACACGACAAGCCACAAACCATATCCCGCAGCGAATGCCCATCCCGCCCATCGTCCATCGCTCCACGCAACACTCGCCACGTGGCGGGCAACTTTGAGCGCCGTCATCGTCAACGAGACGCAGGCCGGTAGCAACACGATCGCCAGAAAAAATTTCAGCAATTTCACACCGTCACACCGTGCCGAACTGTCACCGCACCGAAAAGCGAAAAATGGCCGGTCAAGCGGTCGGTCTTGATTGATATGGAGACTTTGGCACGGGCTTTTCGACGATGCCTTGGAAGAAAAAGAGGATGAATTGAAACTCCCGCAACAACGACAATCCGTCACATAGAACACATCCCACGCCCCTCCGATTTGCGCTCGCGTTCGTATGTAACCACGAAATTCCGGTGCCTTTATCGGACTGGCTATCTGGTTCGCGACGATTCATGCGATTAGCGCCTCGACACTTCGGCAGACGATCTATTTTGCGCTCCATAAACGAGGAAGCACTGAACCGCGGCTGGGGGTGATGGTTGCTCATCGGGAAATGTAGTACAGCCGGTTCATGCATAGGGGCCGGGATTGGTGAGGTGATCGAGAAGATTGGCCATAACGGTGGGGATGGCAGACGGTCGGCATGGTTATCACGCCGATCACTTGAGTTGAATTGACGGGGTCGCGCATGACCTGCGAGCGACGTTGCTTGGCGATCTACAGATCATTCGTGGCGGGATCAATCGGTGGGTTGGCGTGTGATTTTTTTCCCGATGCACTTGTTGGTGATTACGATCGGGGAGCGGAATTGTGAAGTTAGATGGAGAGAAAAATTACCGGTAGGTGGTAGCCAGAGGTATCAGGTGGGAGCTTAGCCAAACCCGGCAGGAATCGTGGGGGCAGGCGGGTCAGTCTATTTCATCAGGCGGAGCAGGGTGTCGCCGATTTCGGCGGGGGATTTGGCTACGGCGACGCCGGCGGCCTCTAGCGCGGCAATTTTGTCGGCAGCGCGACCGCTGCCGCCGCTAATGATCGCACCGGCGTGCCCCATGCGGCGGCCCGGTGGGGCGGTCGTACCGGCGATGAACGCCGCGACCGGCTTGGTAAAATTGGCTTTGATCCACTCCGCAGCCTGCTCCTCGGCGTTGCCACCGATTTCGCCAATGAGGATGACGGCCTCCGTTTGCGGGTCGGTCTCGAACTTCTCGAGCAGGTCAATGAAGTCCAATCCCTTGACCGGGTCGCCACCGATGCCGATGCAGGTGCTTTGGCCGACGCCGCGCGATGTCAACTGCCACACCGCCTCGTAAGTGAGCGTGCCGCTGCGACTGATGACGCCAACGGGACCCGGCTTATGGATGTAACCCGGCATGATACCGATTTTGCATGCGCCGGGCGTGATGATGCCAGGGCAGTTTGGGCCAATTAGCTTGACGTCGGTTTCTGCCAGGGCGCGTCTAACTTTGACCATGTCCAGAATTGGGATGCCTTCGGTGATGGTGACGATCAATGAGATACCGGCGTCGGCAGCCTCCAGGATTGCATCCGCTGCAAACGGTGCCGGTACGAAGATGCAACTGGCATCAGCCCCCGTTTGTTTCACCGCCTCGGCCACCGTGTCGAACACCGGTAGTTTACGCCCGCTCAATTCCACGGTTTCGCCGCCGCGACCCGGTGTGACTCCGCCGACGATTTGCGTGCCATACTCCAAGCACTGGGCAGCGTGGAATCGGCCGGCTGAGCCGGTAATTCCCTGCACGATCACCCGTGTGTGTTGACTAACCAAGATGCTCATGGGGCGGCCGTATGTTCCTCCCGCACGATGGCCATCAATCCGCCGATGCGAAACGCCGATCCCTTCCACTGAAACGTCTCGACCGAGTGGTCATGCAACGCCTCGTCGTATTCTTGCAAAAACTCCTCGACCTCGTTGTCGGGGATTTCAATCTGGAGCGGGCGCTCCACGTTCTCGTAGTAGAGGAACAATCTCATGACTTACCCATCACCGCTGCGACAATTTTTTGTCCCGCATCGGCCATGGAATCGGCGGGAATGATTGCCAGGCTGCTTTCGCGAAGCAACTGCCGACCGCGCTCGACATTGGTGCCTTCCAAGCGCACAACCAACGGCACGCGGACGTTGACCTGTTGCACGGCGGCAAGGATCCCGGCGGCGATTAAATCGCATTTCATGATGCCGCCAAAAATGTTCACCAAGATCCCTTTTACGTTGGGGTCGGAGCACAAGATTTTGAACGCTTCGGTGACCGCTTCCTGGCTGGCGCCGCCGCCGACGTCGAGGAAGTTGGCCGGTTCGCCGCCGTAAAACTTGATGATATCCATCGTGGCCATGGCCAATCCGGCTCCGTTGACCATGCAACCGATGTTGCCGTTCAGGCCGATGTAATTGAGATTGTACTTGGACGCCTCAACTTCGCGCGGATCCTCCTCATGAATGTCGCGCATCGCCTGAATGTCCGGGTGCCGGTACAGTGCGTTGTCGTCGAAGCTCATTTTGGCGTCCAACGCCATCAACTCGTTGTGCTGATTGATGATCAACGGGTTGATTTCCACCAGCGAGGCATCCGTCTCCACAAACGCACGGTAGATATTTTGGATCATCGCCGTGGCGGGTTGGAAGTGTGGCCCGGTAAGACCCAACGCTTTTGCGATGCGACGCGCTTGGTAGGGCATCAGACCGAGAGCGGGGTCAACGGGCTCGCGCAAAATTTTCTCAGGCGACCGGGCGGCGACCTCCTCGATGTCCATGCCGCCCTCTGTGCTGGCGAGAACGACCGGCCGCCCGCTCGCGCGATCCACCAACACGCTCAGGTACAACTCGCGCTGAGGAGTTTGCGCGGCGGCAATCAAGACCTTGCGCACCACGCGACCTTGCGGGCCCGTTTGTTTGGTGACCAAGGTTTTACCGATCAGTTCCTGTGTGGCGCGGGCGGCTTCCTCGGGTGAGCGCACCAGTTTGATCCCACCGGCTTTGCCACGACCACCGGAGTGGATTTGGGCTTTGACCGCGATTTCCGGTGCATTCAACTCAGCGGCGATGCGACGCGCTTCGTCGGGATTGTCCGTCACGCGGCCTGCGGGGACTCGCACACCGTAACGTTGCAAGATGTCCTTGGCTTGATACTCGTGGACGTTCACGGAGATTGGCCGCGTACTCTAGGAATGGCCGCGAGGAGGGTCAACGGCAAAAACACGTTCCAACGCGCGCCGCTGTCCTGCCGGGAACGTGAGTCGGCGCAGGTCGGCGCGCGTGATCCAACGACCGTTGCGGCGGGCTACGCTCACGCCGGTGACAATGCGCAAGGTGATGCGTTGATTCATGATTGTGTAATGCTCGCGAAACCACTCACGGCCGGTGCCGTTGGTCACCGTTGGTAGCTCCCACATTCCCGCCAATGAGCCCGCAGCAGGGCAGCGTTGCACCCAGATGCGATTACCGCGTCGGATAACGGCGGCTGTGATGGTGACCGGCTTGATGCACTGGCGACGACCCCGGTAGGGAAACCGCTCGGGCTGCCCCCGCCGGGCGGCGCCGCATACCGGCTGCAACGGGCAGGCGGTGCATTGCGGCTGGCGCGGAGGGCAAACCAGCGCGCCCAATTCCATCATGGCTTGATTGAAGGTACCGGGTGCGTCGGTGGGCATCACCCGTTGCAACCAATGCGCGATGCGGCGTTGCGTGGAAGCCAAGCGCACGTTGTTGCGGAGGCACAACACGCGAGCGACCACGCGCGCGACGTTGCCATCCACCACCGGCACCGGCTCACCAAAGGCAATGCTGGCCACGGCAGCCGCGGTGTATCGGCCAACACCCGGTAGGCTTTGCAACGCGGCGGCGGTGCGGCCGTCGGGGCGCGACCAGAGGCGCGTGCGGGCGAGTTTTCGGGCGGCGTCGTGAAGGTACCGGGCGCGGTTGTAGTAACCGAGTCCTTCCCACAACTTCAGCACACGTGCGCGCGGCGCGCGAGCGAGCGATTGCACGGTGGGAAACGTCCGGAGCCAACGGCGGTAATATGGGATGACGGTCGCCACGCGCGTTTGCTGTAGCATGATTTCGCTGACCAGAATCCGGTAGGGGTCGGACGTTTGTCGCCACGGCAGGCGACGATGATGGCGCCGGTACCAGTTCAACA
>JANWVU010000180.1:0-1710 GCA_025056465.1 Verrucomicrobiia bacterium
CCGATGTTGAACTCGCGGTTCACACGCGCAAGCGCGTGAACATTGTGCAAAGTGTCGTCACTGTTGCGGATGACTAGTGGTTGACGCACCTGCACGCCCAACACGCGAGGCGTGTACGAGCAGCCCACCTGATCCAACACGACCGGGGTGCGTGGCGGATTGTACGTTTGCCCTGGCGGGGCTTGTTTGAGGTACACGAATACGTTGCGCAGGGTACCGTTGTCATTCACCAATACCTCTTCCGACAACGGTGGTTCATCCGCGTGCATCGCGGCGCATTTTGGATCGGCATCCATCCGAATCAACGCGCGGCGCGGTGGCGGCGCTTTGAATCGGACAACACCGCGCAGAGTGGCCGTGGTGGCCCCGGGTTCGGGCGCGGGAGTGGCAGCGGCAGTAACAGTTGGCGGTGGAGTGGCAGGTGGTGGCGTTGGGGGCGCGACCGGAGCCTCGGCCGGTGGCTCAGCGGGCTTGGGTTGAGATGTAGGTTGAGGTTCGGCATCGGCGACCGCTTCTGGGGCAGACGGCGCGGGAGCCACCGCAACGTCGCGACTCGGCGCAGGCGAGGGGGACGGCGGGCTTGCGACCGATGCTGCGGGTTCAGGCGGGGAAGGGGCTTCAACCGCTGTTTCCTGTTCCTGTGGCACGACCGGTGGCGCGGCAACGACACGCGAGGGTGGTTGCTGATGGCGCATGAACCATAACCCACCGGCACCCAACAATGATATGATCACCGCGTTGATGATCGGCTGGATCCACGGATTTTTCATGGCTCAAACAAACTGCGGAAATGCCTTCTCGGGATCAACGTTCAGCTCGCAAATGGCCCGCGCCACGGTCTCAGCCGGTAGCTGTCCTTTTTGCGCCAGTGCGTACAACGTCGCGACAACTGTGCACTCCGCGTCCACCTCGAAAAATCGCCGCAATGCCGGTCGGGTGTCGCTGCGCCCAAAACCGTCCGTGCCCAATGTGAAAAGCCCGCCCGGCACCCATGGCGCGATTTGATCCGGCACGGTGCGCACCCAATCGCTCACCGCCACGAAGACACCGGTCTCGTTGGCCAACGTGGTTTCGAGGTATGACCGACGCGGCGGCTCGGTGGGATGGAGCATGTTCCAACGCCGGCAGTTCACCGCCTCCGCCCGCAGTGCCTTGTAACTGGTCGCGCTCCAAACATCGGCGCTAACGTCGTAGCGTTCCGCCAGAATCTCCTGTGCGCGCAAAGCGGAGTGAATGATCGGACCGCTCCCGAACAAGTGGGCTTTATGGCGTAGGCCGGTAGGTCCAGCCTTAAATTTGTACAAGCCACGCAACACCCCATCGGCCACGCCGTCCGGTGCCGGTGGCATCGCGTAGTTCTCGTTGTACAAAGTCAGGTAATAGAACGTGTCCTCCTTGTCTTGGTACATCCGTTTCAAGCCATCGGCGATAATGATCGCCAGCTCGTATCCGAACGCCGGTTCGTAGACTCGCAACGTCGGGATTGTGCCAGCCACCAACAAACTATGCCCGTCCTGATGTTGCAACCCTTCGCCGTTGAGCGTGGTGCGGCCCGCAGTTGCCCCGAGCAAAAACCCGCGGGCTTTGATGTCACCGGCCAGCCACATCAAATCACCCACACGCTGAAAACCAAACATCGAGTAGTAAATGTAAAACGGAATCATGGGCACGCCGTGCGTGGCGTACGCCGTGCCGGCGGCGATGAACGAC
>JANWVU010000180.1:1717-3263 GCA_025056465.1 Verrucomicrobiia bacterium
CAAACATCGAGTAGTAAATGTAAAACGGAATCATGGGCACGCCGTGCGTGGCGTACGCCGTGCCGGCGGCGATGAACGACGCCATGGCACCGGCTTCGTTGATGCCCTCCTCCAAAATCTGACCGTCGCGTGCCTCGTTGTAATACAACAGCGAGGCTTTATCGACCGGTTCATACAATTGACCTTTCGGCGAGTAGATGCCGATTTCGCGAAACAACGCATCCATCCCAAACGTGCGCGCTTCATCCGGTATGATTGGCACGATGTGACGCCCAATTTGCTTATCTCGCAACAGTAGCCCCAGTAGCCGTACAAATTGCATCGTGGTGGAAACTTCAAACTTTGATCCCTTCAGCAATTCGCTGAACGCTTCCACACCGGGCACCGACAACGCCGGGGCACGATCGCGCCGCGCCGGTAGGAATCCACCCAGTGCCCGTCGTCGTTCCAGCAAATATTGAATCTCGGGACTATCGGGCGGCGGCCGGTAGAAGGGTGTTTCCGCCACTTCTTCGTCCGCAATCGGCACCCCGAATCGCGAGCGGAATTCGCGCAGTTCTTTCTCATTCAGTTTTTTCTGCTGGTGCGTGATGTTGCGTCCCTCACCGGCTTCGCCCAGTCCGTAGCCCTTGATCGTTTTAGCGAGAATGACTGTCGGTTGCCCCTTGTGCTCCACGGCGGCTTTGTATGCGGCGTACACCTTGGCGGGGTCGTGACCACCGCGACGCAATTTCTGCAGTTGTGCATCCGTCAGATGGTTGACCATCTCCAGCAACTTGGGATGTCGGCCGAAGAAATGCCGGCGGATGTAGCTACCGGGTTCGACGGTGTACTTCTGGTAATCGCCGTCCACCGCCTCTTCCATCCGTTTCACCAACAACCCCTCGTCATCGGCCGCCAGCAACGCATCCCACTCGCTACCCCAAATAACCTTGATTACATTCCAACCGGCACCCCGAAACACACCCTCCAGTTCCTGAATGATTTTGCCGTTGCCCCGCACGGGCCCGTCGAGACGTTGGAGGTTGCAGTTCACCACCCAGATAAGGTTGTCGAGCTTCTCCCGCGCCGCGAGCGTAAGCGCGCCGATGGTTTCTGGCTCATCGGTTTCACCGTCGCCAACGAAACACCACACTTTCGGCTCGTCATCCCCGCTTGGGATGAGGCCGCGCGCCTGCAAATAACGGTTGAACCGCGCTTGATAAATGGACAACAGCGGCCCCAGCCCCATCGAGACCGTCGGGAATTGCCAAAAATCAGGCATCAGGTACGGATGCGGGTACGACGAAAGCCCGCCGCCGGCCTGAAGCTCTTGGCGAAAGTTGTGAAGCTGTTGTTCCGTGATCCGCCCCTCCAAAAACGCCCGCGCGTAATTGCCCGGCGAAGCGTGTCCTTGGAAATAAATCATGTCGGCCGTCCGCCCGTTGTCGCCGCCGCGAAAGAAATGATTGAACCCTACCTCATACAACGTGGCCAGCGACGCGTACGTGGAAATGTGGCCGCCAACATTGGTGGTGGAGTTGGCTTTGACCACCATCGCCATCGC
>JANWVU010000181.1 GCA_025056465.1 Verrucomicrobiia bacterium
TCAAACCTTTGGTTTCGACACCGCCGTCAACATCGCCACCGAGGCACTCGACCGTTAACATACCACGGCGGAGGCGCACAGCCGCGTGCTGGTTGTCGAAATTATGGGGCGCCAAGCCGGTTGGATCGCCCTTTACGCCGGCCTGGCCGGTGGGGCCGACATTATTCTGTTGCCCGAATTCCCCATGCGACTCAGTGAAATCTGCGCCATCATCAAAAGCCGGCAGGCCAGCGGCAAAAACTTTTCCATCGTCGCCGTCGCCGAGGGTTTCCGACTCGAGGGCGAGGAGGTTGTCACCCAGACCAAAGAGCTCGATGCATTCGGTCATGTACGGCTCGGCGGCATCGCCGAGCGCTTGTGCAAACTCATCGAAAAAGAAACCGGCATCGAAAGCCGCAGCGTCGTGCTCGGCCATGTTCAGCGCGGCGGTACACCGACCGCGTTTGACCGCGTGTTGAGCACTCGGTACGGCACCAAAGCCGCCGAGTTGGCGTTGGCCGGGCAGTTTGGCAAAATGGTTGCCTTGCGCGGCCAGGACATTGTGGGCGTGGATTTCGACACCGTCATCACGATGAAGACGGATCCCAAAACGGGCAAACAAAAACTACGCATGGGCAACCGCAGCGTGCCACCGGAATTGTACGAGTTGGCCAAAGTCTTCTTTGGTTGAAGCCGGTTACCGCGTCCGCCGCGCTTACCCTTGGCACCGTGCATGCCCTCGCTGCGGTTGGCCAATTGTCGGTTGTATGGCTTCGTGGACACCGCCTACCTCGCCGGTCGCGACCCCGGCGAAGTGACCCGTCAGTTGATCGCCGGTGGCGTGGACATCGTTCAGGTGCGTGCCAAGGAGCTTAATCACGAACAACGCGTCGCCCTCGCGCGCGCCGTGCTCAGTTCCGCATACCCGGCGCGCGTGCCGGTCATCATCAACGACGACATCGAAGCCGCCGTTGCTGTCGGAGCGGATGGCGTGCACTTGGGGCAGGAGGACTGGGCCGCACTGCCCGAGGCCGAACGTCACTCGCTGCGTGACCGCGTGCCATTGTTTGGGTTGAGCACCCATTCCTTCGATGAGGCGCGCCGCGCGGAACAAGCGGGCGCCAGTTACATCGGCGTTGGCCCCGTTTTCCCCACCGCGACCAAACCCGGTCGGCCCGGCGTCGGTCTGGGATTGGTTACCGCTGTGGCGCGCGCGGTAACCATCCCGTTCTTCGCCATCGGTGGCATCAACCTCCACAACCTCCCCGCTGTACTCGCCGCCGGTGCCACTCGCGTGGCCGTCGTTTCGGCCATCTTGTGCGCGTCCGACATCACCGCCGCCGCGCGCGCTTTCCGCGACCATCTCAACTTCCCATCGCAAGGAGGATCCAAACCATGAGTCTCTTGATCACCGGCTCCATTGCCCTCGACAGCGTGCGCACCCCGGTCAGCGAGCAACGCGACCTGCTGGGTGGCTCCGCCAGCTACGCGAGCATCGCCGCCAGCTTTTACACGCCGGTCAATCTCGTCGGCATCGTTGGCAGCGATTTTCCGCGTCACTATCTCGACCTCTACCGGCGGCACGGGATCAACCTCGACGGTCTGGAAATTGCCAACGGTCCCACTTTCCGTTGGTCGGGCGAGTATGAGTGGGACATGAACCGTCGCCGCACCCTATCCGTCGCCCTCAACGTTTTCGAAAAATTTCACCCCACCCTGCCGGCGCACTATCGCGATACTCCCTTCGTGTTCCTCGCCAACATCTCGCCCCAACTCCAACTTCACGTTCTCTCCCAAATGCGCGCGCCGCGATTTGTGGTGGCCGACACCATGGATTTGTGGATCGAAACCACCCGCGATGCGTTGCTGGAATTGTTGCGTCGGATTGATTGTCTCGTGCTTAACGAGAGTGAAGCCCGCGAATTCACCCGCCAAACCAGTCTCATCAAAGCCGGTCGGCAAATCCTCAAACTCGGCCCGCGCTACGTGATCATCAAGAAGGGCGAACACGGATGTCTCCTATTCGCCCCTGACCTGTTTTTCAGCGCGCCTGCTTATCCGCTCGAAGATATCCACGACCCCACCGGCGCGGGTGACTCGTTCGCGGGCGCATTCACTGGTTATCTCGCTCGTACCGGTATCATCAACCACGACACGCTCCGCAAAGCCGTCATTCACGGCAGCGTTGTGGCCAGCTACTGCGTTGAGGCCTTTAGCCTGCAACGGCTCGAACGACTCACCCAGCAAGACATCGAACAACGCTACGAGCTATTCCGTCTCATGAGCCACTTCGAGGTCGGCTGACCCCCCCATTCCCAAGCGATTCGACTGAACGGCCGCACTACACCGCTCAGTGAGCGGTGCGCACGACGCGAAAGTCTATCTGGCGCTTGAACACATCCACCCGCGCAACGCGCACGCGCAACTTATCGCCCACCTTGATGACACGCCGCGTGCGTTTGCCCACCAATTGCTCGCGCGTTTCATCGAAGTGGTAGAAATCGTCCTCCAACGTGGAAACATGTACCAGCCCCTGCACCAACGTGTCCGGTAGCTCCACGAAAAAACCAAAGTTGCGTACGCCGCACACCACTGCGTCCATCGTCGTCAGCCGACCGGTTTCCAGTTGTCGCTGGAAAAACTCGATCTTTTTCAACTCCACCGATTCTTCCTCTGCCTCGTCGGCGATGCGTTCCGTCTCCGAGATATGGCGCGCGATGCGAGCCAGTTGTTGCAATGAGTAGCCGGGCATCTCGTTGTCCAATGCGAGCACCGCACGCAAAATTCGGTGCACCACCAAATCGGCGTAGCGACGAATCGGGCTCGTGAAATGGGTGTAATACTTTTTGGCCAGTCCGTAGTGCCCCGCGCATCGCACGGAATACAAGGCACGTTTCAGCGATCGCAAGAGGGCTAGATTGATTGCATATTGTTCCGGGCGCCTGTGCACATGCTCCAGCAATTTTTGCAACTCGTGCCGATGCGTCACGTCCCCTACCTTAAAGCCGAAACTTTGTGCATAGGCGCGAAAGTCCTCGAGCTTCTCGACGTCTGGTTCTTCATGAATCCGGTAGATGGTCGGTACCTCGGCACGCGCGATGCGTTTGGCGACCGCCTCGTTGGCAGCCAGCATGAACTCCTCAATCAACTGGTGCGAGATGTCGTACTCCAATTTTTCGATGGCTACCGGCCGACCTTGCGCATCGAGTTGCACTTTTACTTCGGGAAACTCGAGCATCAACGCCCCCTGC
>JANWVU010000182.1 GCA_025056465.1 Verrucomicrobiia bacterium
CCGCTCGCCTCGCTTATCTGAAAAAGCTAATCCTCGAAAAAACCGCACAGCCGCGACCATGAACCCAACTTGGATGGCTGACCAAATCGTTTATGAGATTTTTCCCGACCGGTTTGCCATCGGCCACCCGCACACCTCAGACACCAAACTTGCGCTACCGGTTTATCAACAATCTCGCTATGAGCGACGCCGGTGGGATGAGTTACCGGCACAACCGCCGCGCGGACGCGATTTTTTCGGCGGAGATTTGCAGGGAATTATCGATCGGCTGGATTATCTGACCGAGCTTGGAGTGACCTGCTTGTATTTGACACCGATTTTCACCGCACCGTCCAACCACAAGTACGACACAACGGATTTTTTCCAAATTGATCCGATGTTTGGGGACGAAACCACGCTGCGAAAGCTCGCGGACGCTCTCCATGCGCGAGGGGTACGGTTGGTCCTCGATGCGGTCTTCAATCACATCAGCGACCGGCACCCATGGTGCCAGGAACATCCGGATTGGCTGGCCGGTACTTTTTGGCGAGGGTTCGGTCACATGCCGGAGTTGGCTCTCGAGCGCGCCGATGTGCGGGAAGCGTTGTTTTCCGTAATTGAAAAATGGAACGCCGCAGGAGTGGACGGCTGGCGGTTTGATGTGGCGGTGGATGTGGGGTTGCCGTTTCTACACGCGTTGCGCGAGCGGTTTCCCAATCAGGTGTTCATCGGTGAAATCATGAGCCACCCGGCCGGCTGGTGTGGACCGACCGCCCTGAGCGGCGTCATGAATTACGTTTTTCGCGACGCGGTGCTCGGCTGGCTGAACGGCGAGGTCAGCGACCGGCAGATGCAAAGGGTGTTGGCTGAGGATTTCATGGGCCGGTGGGATTCATGGAACATGCTGGCCAGTCATGACACGCCCCGACTGCGCCACGTATTGCCAAGCGAGGCTGTCCAAAGACTTGCGTGGGTGTTGCAATTTACCCTGCCGGGCGCCCCAGTAATTTACTACGGCGAGGAAATCGGCATGGACGGCGGACCCGACCCCGATTGTCGTCGGCCCATGATTTGGGACCGTGCCCATTGGAATGATGATTTGTGGAATTTCATCAAAAACCTGATTGAACTGCGACGCAATCGCCCCGAATTGCGTCGCGGACGCCTCATGATGCTCGAGGCAGAGGGTCTGGTGTTTTTACGGGCGACCGACGAACCGCATGAGGTGGCCCTCATAGCAATCAATCCGCATGCGCGCCTGATTCGCCAGCGCGTCTTCACGCCGCACCCGCATCTGTATCATTCGCTGCCGCTGCGCAACGCGCTCGCGCCCGATGACACGGTTACCATGGATGCTGGTAACGTGCTTTTAGAGCTGCGCCCCCACACCGCGGCGATTTACCTGCCGGCAGATGAGATGGAGCGTTACCGGTTTTTCAAACCACGAAATCGAGTCGCTTCGCACCGCGCAGCCTAACCAACCGAGCTGTGACCGCCGGTGATGTACCGTTCCAGTTCGCGAATCGTAAACTCCCGGTCGGAGATGATGGCTTTGACCACGTCTCCAATCGAGACCAAACCGATCAGCCGGTCGCCCTCCATCACGGGAAGATGCCGGTGCCGTTTGGCCGTCATCAACGACATGCAATCCTCGATGGAGTCGTCCGGTTTGGCGTACAACACATCGCGTGTCATGACTTCTCCGACCGTTGTGGTGCGCGATGCTTTGCCCTGCAACACCACCTTGCGCGCGTAGTCGCGCTCCGAGAAAATTCCAACCACCCGTCCGTGCTCCAGCACAACAACAGCGCCGATATTTTTCTCGGCCATCAACTGCAGCGCCTCATAGACCGTGGCTTGTGGGCTGACCGAATAGACCTCAGTACCTTTCTCCTGAAGCACCTGCCGGACTGTGTACATGGCCGTCGCCTCCGTCCACCTTCATCCTACCGGCCGTAGTCAGCCCGAGCAAGCACCGAGCGCCACGCAGGACCGTTAACTCAGCAGCACGACGGCGCGGTCGTTGTTGGAGCAGGCAAAAACCACCAGCGCCCGATTCTGATCGGCGGTCGCCGTGGCGTAGAGATGGTGAATGTCGAGACCCGCACCCGCCAACGTCTCCGCAATGTGCTTCAGCATACCGGGCTTATGCGCCGTTTCCACCAACACCACATCCACCTCATGCGGATTGAAGTTTTTCTGCCGCAACGCATCCATCACGCGCAGGTTGTCCTCGGTCACCAAGTGCACCACGCCATCAGAACCCTCCACCCAACCGGCGGCCGCGAGGATGTTGATGCCTTTCTCCGCAACCAACTTTGAGATTTGCGCCAGCAAGCCGATTTGGTTGCGAATGCGAACCACAACCTCCTTCCCAATCTTCGCCTTCATCATGGCTCCTCCTTTCCGCCCCACCATACCACAGCGCCGTATCCACAGCGAGCGCCTCACACCAACACCAAAATCACTGCCACCAACACCACCGACGCCCCGGCCAGGCGTCGGCACAACGTTCGCCGATCCATCCGCGCCTGCTCGCCGGGCGTCGCCAGCCAGCGACCCAGCACCCCCACCAACACCACACTCCAAATCCCCCGCGTGCTGTACGCAATGTTGACCGCCGTGGCGTGCCCGTGATGACTCAACGTGTACAAAATCAACATTGCCTGCGCCCCAAGCGCGCCGCCGCCCCAGGCCAAATAACCCCATGTCCGCGTGGACAACGCGTGCAGTGGTGCGCGAAAAAACGGCACCAACACCAGCGACAACACTGCCGCCCACAACATCGCCAACGGCATCACACGCGGGAACGCCCCCGCACTTACCCAGCGCTGCACCAGCACATCCGCCACCGCAAACACCATCGCGCTGCCCAACGAACAACAAATCGTCAACACCCGATGCCCGCCCCGATGCGATCCATCCCCACCCAACAACGCCACGCCGACCGCGCTCAGCGCCGCGCCCACCCACCACCGCAGCGGTACCGCCTCGCCCAACACCACCGGCGTCAACGCCGCCACATACAACACTTTCGTCCCCATCAACGGCCCGGCCACCGACACGTCCCCACGTCCCAGCGCCTGCATCATCAGCAAATTGCCAATCAGCGACAACGTCCCAATCACGACCGGCACCTTCCAGTCCCACCGGACCTCAGGCCCAACCGGCACAAACAACAACGTCCCGAAAATCAGCGCGAAAAACCACGAGTTGACGGTTG
>JANWVU010000183.1 GCA_025056465.1 Verrucomicrobiia bacterium
CCGCGGGCCAAAACTTAAATTCGCGCAACCAGGGCGCAGGATACGCCGCTTGTTCCCGACTGTAAGGACGGTCCCATTTATCCGCGCAAACGACATCGGCCGGATGCGGCGCATTTTTGAGCGGATTGTTGTCGCGAGGCCACCGACCGGCTTCAATTGCGCACAGTTCGCCGTGAATGGCAATCATCGCATCGCAAAACCGGTCGAGCTCCGCTTTCGATTCGCTTTCGGTCGGCTCCACCATCAACGTACCGGGCACCGGCCAGCTCATCGTCGGCGCATGAAACCCGTAGTCCATCAAACGCTTGGCAACGTCCTCCACCTCGATTCCCGCGCGCGCTTTCCACTCGCGCAAATCGAGAATGCACTCGTGAGCTACGAGGTTACCGGGTCCGCGGTACAACACGGGAAAGTACGGTTGGAGTCGGGCGGCGATGTAGTTGGCGTTGAGAATGGCCAACCGCGTGGCATCGGTCAGACCGCGCGCGCCCATCATGCGAATGTACATCCACGAGATAAGCAAGATGCTCGCACTACCGTACGGCGCCGCCGAGACCTGCCGGGGTAAGTACGGTGCGAGATGTTCCGCGACACAAATCGGTCCTGCACCAGGCCCACCGCCGCCATGCGGGATGCAGAACGTCTTGTGTAAGTTCAAGTGACATACATCCGCGCCAATGTCTCCCGGGCTACTCAGGCCCACGAGCGCGTTGAGGTTCGCGCCATCCAGATACACCTGACCGCCATGATCGTGGACGATGCGACATGCTTCGCGAATCTCTTTTTCGAACACGCCGTGCGTGCTCGGATACGTGATCATGATGCACGACAAGTCAGCGGCGTGTTGGGCGGCTTTGGCGCGAAGATCGGCAAGGTCAATGTTGCCGGCCTTATCGCACGCTACCGGCACGACTCGGAAACCAGCCATGGCGGCACTGGCGGGATTGGTGCCGTGGGCGCTAACGGGGATCAGACAAACATGGCGTTGACCGCGTTGGTAATTGCGGATGGTCAGCAACCCCGCATACTCGCCCGCGCTACCGGCATTTGGCTGTAACCACGTCGTGTGCAGCCCAGTAATCTCCGCCAGCCACTGCTCCAAATCGCGCACAATCCGTTGGTACCCCGCCGCCTGTTCTACCGGCACGAAGGGATGAAGTTGCGCCGCCTCGGGCCAGGTAATCGGATACATCTCGGCCGCCGCGTTCAGTTTCATCGTGCATGACCCCAACGGAATCATGCCGTGGCACAAAGAAAAATCGCGCGACTCCAGCCGTTTGATGTATCGCAACATCTCGTGCTCGGTGTGGTATCGGTTGAACACAGGGTGCGTCAGATACACCGATTGCCGACGCGGTAACTCCGGCAGGCTTTCCGACCGGCTAGCCGAGCCCACGGCTTCAATCAGCGCCGCCACGTCGGCTTCCGTGGTGGTCTCATCCAAACTGATCCCGATCGTGCCGTCGCCAAAATCTCGCACATTGAATTGCGCCGGTGGCCGCGCGCGAATCCGCAGCGTATCGAAGAATAGCCCCTCACCCACCCGGTCCACCCGCGCCGCGACCTGGCGTGTCAGGTTATGGATGCGCTCGGCGATGCGGCGCAGGCCGTCCGGCCCGTGCCACACCGCATACATGCTGGCGAGCACCGCCGGTAGCACTTGCGCAGTGCAAATGTTGCTGGTGGCTTTCTCGCGCCGGATGTGTTGCTCGCGCGTTTGCAACGCCAGCCGGTAGGCGGGCTTGCCGCGGGCGTCGCGGGACACGCCAATGAGCCGACCCGGCATCTGCCGCTTGTACGCGTCACGAGTGGCGAGGTACGCGGCGTGCGGTCCACCGTAGCCCGGTGGGACACCAAATCGTTGCGTGCTACCCACGGCCACATCGGCGCCAAACTCACCCGGCGGCGGGATCAACGTCAGCGCCAACAAATCGGCAGCCACCACCACCAACGCACCCACGCGATGCGCTTCCGCACAAAGGTCGCGAAAATCATGAATTACACCGTCGGTGGCCGGGTATTGCACCAGTACGCCGAAAACCGATTCATCAAAGCGAAATTGCCGATGTCCGGTAATCTCCAACTCGATGCCCAACGGCTCGGCCCGCGTCTGAACGACTGCGATGGTTTGCGGGTGACAATCCGCCGCGACGAGGAATCGTTTGCGACGCGGGTCACCCACCGCCGCCTGCACGAGGTGCATCGCTTCCGCCGCAGCCGTCGCTTCGTCCAGCAACGAGGCGTTGGCGATGTCGAGCCGAGTCAGGTCGGTGATCATCGTCTGAAAATTCAGCAACGCCTCCATGCGTCCCTGCGAAATCTCCGCCTGATAAGGCGTGTAGGCGGTGTACCAGCCGGGGTTTTCAAGAATCGCCCGTTGGATGACCGGCGGCAAAAACGTGCCGTAGTAACCTTGGCCGATGAATGTTTTTCGGGCCTGGTTTTGGGAGAGGATCGCGCGCAGCTCCGCGAGCGCTTGTGCCTCATCTAAAGGCTCCGGTAGGGTGAGCGGCCGGCGCCGCCGAATCTCAGCCGGTATGGCCGCTTCAATCAACTCATCGAGCGACCGGTAGCCGGTCGGCGCGAGCAATGCCGGCAGCTCCGCCGATGTGCTTCCGAGATGACGCGCCGCAAACGTGCTCATGCGCCGATGTGCGCGGCGTAGTCGCTCGCGCTGAGCAATTCCTCCACTTCGGCGGGATCGCGCAGTTTGACCTTGAAAATCCAGCCCTGACCGTACGGGTCGCGGTTTAGCAATTCGGGCTGGCTGGTGAGTTGCTCGTTGATCGCCACGATTTCACCGCTGACGGGCGAGTAAATATCGCTGGCTGCCTTCACGCTCTCTACGACGGCGCAGGGCTGACCTGCCGAGATGTCTGTGTCGAGTTTTGGTGGCTCGACGTGAACGATGTCCGTGAGCTCCTGTTGGGCGTGGTCGGTGATGCCGACTACGGCTACGTCGCCCTCTACGCGGACCCACTCGTGGCTTTTCGTGTACTTGAGGTTTGCTGGAATGTTCATGGTTTTCGGTACAAGGGTCGAGGTTGAATTGTGGCCGGGTACGCACGACCCCGGATTTCAATCGCAATCTGCGTCACCGCCACGGGAACGTAACCCAAACCGATGCCGCATTGCAACGATGGCGAATGAGTGCCGCTGGTAACCTCGCCGACCGGCTCGGTTGGGCCAAGAATCCGGTAGT
>JANWVU010000184.1 GCA_025056465.1 Verrucomicrobiia bacterium
ATGGGCAAAATGCAAAATGGTGCCGCCGGGGGTCTCATACACTCCCCGCGATTTCATCCCCACAAACCGGTTCTCCACCAAATCCACCCGCCCAATACCGTGCTTGCCGCCGAGCTTGTTCAGGCGGCGCAACACGTTGGCCGGTGAGAGCGCCTCACCGTTGACCGCGACGCAATTACCGGCCTCGAACTCCAACTCCACGTACTCAGGCCGGTCGGGCGCGTCCTCTGGTGCCACGGTAAGTTTGAACATATCCTTCGGCGGCTCGGCCCACGGATCTTCCAAAACACCCGATTCGTAAGAGATGTGGAGGAGGTTGCGATCCATGGAGTACGGTTTTTTCGCCGTAGCCTCCACTTCAATCCCATGTTTTTCGCAGTAGGCCAGCATCTCCGCACGCCCCGGAAATTGTTGGTGAAACTCCGGTAGCCGCCACGGGGCAATGACGCGAAGCTCGGGCGCCAATGCCGCATACGTCAGCTCGAAGCGGCACTGATCGTTGCCCTTTCCAGTCGCGCCGTGTGCGAGCGTGTCGGCCTTCTCTTTTCGCGCAATTCCTACTTGCGCCTTCGCGATCAACGGCCGCGCGATCGAGGTGCCGAGGAAATACTGGTTTTCGTAAATCGCCCCGGCACGAATCATCGGGTAGATGAAATCGCGCGCAAATTCCTCCATCAAATCCAACGCGTAAAATTTGGAGGCACCCGTGGCGTACGCCTTTTTGTCCAACCCCCTCAACTCCTCCTCTTGCCCGATATCCGCGCAAAACGCGATGACCTCGCATCGATACGTGTGCTTGAGCCAATGCAAAATGACCGACGTGTCCAAACCACCCGAGTACGCGACAACGATTTTCATAGCGCGCGGATTTGTACGGGCGCGCCCATCCGAAATCACGCCAAATCCGGCATGGCGCTCGTGCGGTGAACCGGACGGTTCGCAACGCAACGCGCACTTTGCCTTTGCACAACTTAAACCCGTTGTTACGCTGAGCCTATTCGAGGATGACGCTGTGATACCGGCGATAATCACGCGCTTTTTGCTAGGCAGCCTGCTCGCTGCCATGACCGATGCGCTTGCCCATAAACCATCGGCTGCTCTACCACCGGCCTCTACCGGACCAACACAACCCTCTCAGACCGTCAGCGCGGCGCAGGCTGAACATGAAGACACCATCCGCTTGACGCTGAGGTTAACCGATGGCTCACAGTTACAAGGAACTTCGCGAGCGACTTCACGGTTCGATTTCACCACGGAATTGCTGGGTCGGTTGAACATCCCCATCGAAAAGATTTCGGAGATTCAGTTCGACACCAACGCCCCACATGGCACGGTCATCCTGCAAAATCGCGACAAATTTCGCGGCGCCCTGCAAGCACCGACCATCGAGTTATTGACCCTATTTGGCCCGGTATCCATTCCCGTAGGTGTCATCCGACATGTTCAAGTTCATGCCCTTCGTGCAAAAGGAAGGCCTCTCGGCGAAGAGGATTGGGACGCCCTTCCCTTTCCTACCGGCCATGATTGGCCCGGTCCGCGCGGCGAAATGTCCACCGCCTCCAATCAAACCATCTTACTCCGTGGCCATCCGATTCGGACACGTCGGCCCGTCGCGGTTCCATTCGTGTGGGAATGTGAGGTCGAATGCAACGCACAAGGCGAGGGTTCCGAAGGGACTGACTTAAATTTCTTTTTCTTCCCACCGGGTATCGAACGCGACGAAGAACCAACCACAGCAATCATATTTCGCCTGAGCGCACAACCGGGTGCGCGTGGTTTGACATTGCACCCCGCCCTCGTTGAGTCGCTCGGCAACGATCGCCAACACCGCGAGCTGTGGCGCGGAGCGGTGGTGCCATTTGATTTCGGCAAAACCTACCGGCTGCGGCTTGCGTTTGACCACAACAAGGTCACCGTCACCCTAGATGATCGCACCGCAACGGTGGCGTCACTCACCGTTGAGTTGCGCGAAGCCCATGTCCAGATCTGGAACTGGCAACCGACCAGCCGCTGGATCGTAAGAAATGCAAACGTGCAATAAGGCGACCGACCGAACTTCTCGCGCGTTGCCGCGCGTCGCTTTTGCGTTGTTGCTGGTCGGCATGACCGGGTTGGTCTTGTGGCCAATGTGGGACGAGACAGCTACCGTGGATGAGACGACGTTCATGGGCGGCGGGTACGCGTATTTGCGTGGCGGCACCTGCAAAATGGCCGAGGAAAACCCGTTGCTCGTGCAAGTGCTAATGGCGTTGCCCATGATGGCTTTCGACGTGCACGTAAGCGACGAAGCTCGTGCCATCATGGAGCAACGCGCGTTTTCGCCCGTCGGATGGCCCTGGAGTGGTCCCCCGCGACCGTTGCCGGAGTTGTTTCCATCATTGCCGAGCTTCTACCACTATGGTTTGGCCGAGGCGCAACATTTCGGGCGCATTCTGGTGTACGATCCACGCAACGCGGCGGAGTGGATGTTGTTTTGCGCGCGGGCTGTGATGTGGTTGTTCACGTTGGGCACAACCCTGTTGGTCTGGTGGTGGACTCGCGAGCTTACCGGCGATGAGTGGGCCGGTGTGGTCGCCGCCACGCTGTGGGGTCTGAACCCGGTGACGTTGGCGTACGGCCATCTGGCCATCACCGAACCCGGTATCGCGTTGGGCTACCCGCTGGCGATTTGGTGGTTTGGCAAGGTGCTCCAAAAGCCAACCGCGGGTCGCGTGGTATTGCTGGGTGTGTTTTGCGCCCTAGCGATGCAGATGAAGTTTCTCGCGTTGATTTTGGGGCCGACTTTTCTCGTCATGCTAGGATTGTATTGGTGGAGCAAACGACCAGCGATTGCGTGGGCGCGATTGACCCAATGGCTGGGGTGGTTCATCGCGGCTGCGTGGGGCACGACTTTGCTGGTGTATTTCCCAAACCTCAGTCCGCCCCCACCGATTGATGCCGCGCAGGCTGAGACCTTGCGAGTACCCGGTTGGTTCCAGACACTGCGACCAGTGCTCGTGCCGGGAGAGTTCTTCAAAGCGGTGACGCTGAAACTGCTGCACTCGCAGGCCGGTCAGGATGCATTTCTGTGCGGTGAATGGCGGAAGATGGGTTGGTGGTACTACTACCCTTTGGCGATGTGGTTCAAAACGCCGCTGCCGGTATTG
>JANWVU010000185.1 GCA_025056465.1 Verrucomicrobiia bacterium
TGGCGCGAGCGGCTCCATGAATACGCGCAGACGTTGCTCCAGGCGTTCACCGAAGTGGAGGACGCATTGGTCACCGAGCGACAGTTGCAGCGGTTGTTGGAAAGCGTCGACCGACAGGTGGAGTTGGCGGGCCGCGTGGTGGAGAGGTTGGAGGACAGCTACCGCAACGGCGCCGTGGATTATCAGCGGGTGTTGACGGCGGTGCTAACGCATCAGTCGCTGCAGCGACAGCAGCTCACGGTGCGTCGGCAGGTGCTAGAGGCACGTGTGGGATTGTATCGCGCGCTGGCTGGAGACGTCGAGGGTGATCTTCGGGTAACGCCCTAAACGTCTCGCAGGCCCGGAGAGGCCGGTAGGAGGGCTGCGGCTACATGAAATTGGCGCGGGTTAGTTTGGAGAGAGTTTTCCACATCGTCGCCGGGGTCTCACAATCGAGGAGTTGACGGCGCGCGTCGGTTTCACTGAACGTTTTCACGAGCCCGGCAAGCAACCGAAGGTAGAACGCCGAGGCCGCGGTGGGGATCGCAATGAGAAAGATGATCTTGGTGAGTTTGCCGTCGGGCGCACCGAAATCGATCCCTTTGGGTTTGAGCCCGACCGCAAAGGTGAGGCTGCCGCCCTCCACATCCCGCGCGTGCGGGAAGGCCAGCCCGTGTTCGACAGCGGTGCTGACGATCGCTTCGCGGCGCATAACGAGGTCGGCCAACACCTGACCGTCCTCGACGAATCCCTCTTTGGCGAGAATACCGGCCAGCTCAGCGATTGCTTGTTCGCGGGATTCCGCTTTGAGGCGCGGTACCATCAACGAGGGCGCGGAGAATCGCGCGATGCCGACAGGAGTGGGCTGGTTGGGATCGAGTTTTTTGCGGGGTTGCCGAGCCACGGTGGTGGGGTAGTAGAGGAACCGACCGCAGTGTGGGCAGTTCTGGAGTTGTTCCGCCGCGCGGACTTGGTTGATGAGCGCGATGGGCAGAGTCATGCCGCAGGGGGGACACGTGCCATGCAACACCGGCACGACAGCGAGCATGTGACGCTTTTGCAAGCGCCGGTAGCGGTCAGCCACTTCCTGCGGCAGGGATTGGAGGATGCGCTGGATGGATTGCTCGAGCTGCGCGAGCGGGACTTTGGTAGTGGCCGCTCGGCCTTCCGCCAACGCGAAATCGAGTTCTTGAAGTTGGATGAGTTGATTGAGGACGTTTTGCATGGTCAAGCAACCGCCGGTAGGCCGAAATTGGTCCGGTAAAGTTCCTGCACGCGCTGGAGTTCGTCGCCGGTCAGCCGTGGGGTGTCGGGAGCGGCGGCAAACTCGCGGAGTTGACGCTCATCGTAAATGTTCGGGAGCACCGAGCCGATGGAAGGTTCGCTGAGAATGAACTGGATGGCGGCCTGCGCGAGAGTACGCGACTCGGTGAGGAATTGTAACTGTTGGATTTTTTTCAGTCCGTCCACGAGCCAGGCTTGCCGGGTGGCGTCGTCTTTGACGCGGAAGAAGCGATGGTCGTTGGCGTCGAAGGTGGTTTGTTCGGTGTACTGGCCTTCGAGCAACCCTGAGCAATGCGGCACGCGGGTGAAGACGGGCACTTGATGCGCGCGCGCCAGTGGGAAGATCGGTTCTCCGATCATTTGTTCGAGCAAGTTGTAAATGATCTGGGGCGGAGCGCGACGTTCCGTGATCAGGACGCGCGCTTCTTCGACCTGACGCTCATTGATCGCGGGGCCGAGGGCTGCGCCGTAGGAGAGGATTTTGCCTTCCTGCCGGAGTTGTTCGAGTGTGGCGAATACATCATCATTACGAATGGTGTCGATGCGGGGATTGTGAAGCTGGTAGAAATCTATGTAGTCGGTGCGTAATCGTCGCAAACTTTGTTCGCACGCAGAGCGGATGTAGGACGGCGACCAGTTGTGCGGTCGCTCGCGCTGGCCGGGTTGGACCCCGGGATGGTTGTAGAAATCGTAGCCAACTTTGGTGGCAATCACGTACTCGTGGCGACCGGCACCCTCAAAAGCGCGAGCGAGGATGGTCTCGCCTTTGCCGTCGCCATAGACGTCGGCGGTGTCGAAGAAGTTGATGCCGAGGTCGCGGGCCAGCCGTAATAGGCGGATGCCGGTATCATAGTCGTCGGCTTTCACGCCCCACATCGTGGTGCTGACCGTCCAAACGCCAAAGCCGACTTCGGAGACGGGGATCGGGATGTTGGGAAGCGAGCGATATTTCATGGTTTGGTCGATGCGGGTTCGGAGGGTTTGTCGGTTGGTTTAGGAGATTCGGAGGGAGTAGATGGCGGTGCGGATGTGGGAAGTGGTTGCTGATTGAAGACGTTGCGCCAAAATTCGGGCGCGTAGCTAATGCGCGGGATGTCGCTCCAGTAGCCGTTGATCGCGTTGCCTTGGGGTGGCCGATACAACCACGTCGCGCCCTCCTTGGTGTCGAGAAGTAACACCAAGATGTTATTCTCGCGGTCGGTGACCACGACAATTTGAAAGCGACCCACATCGGTACCGGGCGCAGCTGTGAATCGCGGGGTGGTGGATCCGAGCGGGGAAACCGGTTGAATGGCGAAGCCCCCTTCTTGCGCCACACCAACCCATGGAACCATAAAACTGCCGACCGCCGCGACCAATCGTATCCAGCGCTCCATAGCCCTCCACTTTCGGTTCGCATGTGTAACAACCTTTGCGCAAGGCGTCAATTAGTGGGTCAAGAAGTGGGTCAAGACGATCGGCGAGGTAATCCGGCGATTTCAGATGCAGATGACGCCACAACCCAGTAGGAGAAGCAGCCAATGGTTCAGGCACGGGTGGTTTTCGAGACGTTTTCCTTCCTGCGCATCTCAGCTGCGCGGAGGGGTGTCGTCCCGGCGCGATGGGCGGTGGGGGCGTGCCACGTCGTCACCGCAGGAATAGTCGCACCCCACGATGAGCGTGATGTTTTGGCTACTGCAACGTGATGGTTCCCGAGCGGTTGGGTGAGAACTCGGCTTTGGTGGTCTGTTGTTGACGACGTTCGTTTCTTTGTGCACCCAGTGCACTCGTTGTGCGGTACGGCTGCCGGTGTCGTCGCCGGATAGCAGGCCGATGTCCGCTTTGAGTTGTTGGCCACTTTGTGGCGAAAGCGCCAACACGCTCCACGGGATCGTGGCC
>JANWVU010000186.1 GCA_025056465.1 Verrucomicrobiia bacterium
GATCGTGGATGGGTATGCAGGCTTGCGTCTCTTCCACAAATCGGCCGTTAAGAAACACCCACATCCCGCAACGCCTCCATCATCCCGCGCGCTTTGGCCAGGATCTCCGCGTGCTCGGCCGCCGGGTCGCTGTCGGCTACAATACCGGCACCCGCATGGAAATAAGCCCGACCGTTTTTGACCACCACCGTGCGGATGGCGATGTTAAATTCGCTCTCACCGTTCGGCCCAAAATACCCAATCGCGCCGCAATACACCCCACGAGCGACCGGCTCCAACTCATCAATGATCTCCATCGCGCGGATTTTCGGCGCGCCGGTAATTGAGCCCCCCGGGAAACACGCCCGCACACAATCCAGATGACTCACTCCCTCGCGCAGCCTACCGGCCACAGTGGCCACGAGATGATGCACCGTGGCATACGTCTCCACGCGGCGCAGCTCGGGCACATGAACGCTGCCAAACTCGCACACACGCCCCAGATCGTTGCGCTCAAGATCCGTGATCATCAGCAACTCAGCCTGATCCTTGGGTGATTGCAACAGCTCCATGGGATCGTCTTGCCGAGGTCGGGTGCCTTTGATTGGCCGCGTGATCACCTCGCGCCCGCGCATACGAAGAAAACATTCCGGTGAGCTGGATAAAATTTGCGCCTCACCAATGTCGAGGTAAGCCGCGTACGGTGCTGGGTTGGCTGCTCGCAAACGTTCATATAAAACCGGTGACGGAACATTCACCGCACATTCGAAGCGCCGCGACAAATTCACCTGATAGATGTCACCAGCCGCGATGTATTCCTTGGCTTTCTCCACCGCTGCCAAGAACGCTTTTTCGCTGGCCGCCTCCGTCCACTGCGCCGGTAGGGGAGCCTCAGAAGCTGACGCGGGGGTAGCGGGTTCGGCGGGAGCGACCATTACCTCGTCGTAAAAACCAAACCAGCAATCCGGTAGCCCAAGATCATCCACCGCGCGGGCCGGTAGGCGTTCCAGTTGGTTCTTCAGGTCGTAGCCGAAATAACCAATCGCATACCCCGAAAAATCGGCCAGTTCACGTGCCAACCGCGAAAACGTATCGCGCTCACCCTTTGCGCGAAACACTCGTACCGGTTCCGCCGCCAGTAGCGACTTGCCCCCACCGGTGGCCGTGTCCAGCCACACGCAATGGCGTCGCTGCGCCCACTTGCGAAATCGGCTCAGAAGACTGCTCACGCGGTGGCCTGCGCCGCTTGCTCCAACCGTTGCAACAGCGCCGCCAACAATTCACGCCGTGCCCGCGTTTGCTCCCGATAGACATGGCTGGCGGCGCGATGCAGTTCGGGGTTGGTCTCGGCGTAGGCGGTCCGCACCAACTCGAGCAACTCTTCCCACTCTTCGCGGTTCAGTTCCAGTTGCATGACCCGCCTCCGATCTCTTGGCCAAGTCAATATACTGCTTTATCCTGCACGGCCAACATGAAACCCAACCCTCGCCCCCCTGATCCGGCACCCGGCGGCATGGGTGGCATGCAGCGCATGCTCGACCCGAGCGAGCACGCGCATGATCGCGTACGTCGGCGGCTGATGAACATTGCATTTCTTCTTTTGCTGATCGCCACCGCGGTCATTGTTTGGACGCGAGACATTCGCGGAACAGATATCTTGATCGGCGTGGTGATGATGGTCGCTGGTGTCCCGCTTGGGTTGGGGGTCAAAACAGTCGAACTCCGTTTCAAAATGGCCGCGGATGAATGGGCACGCGTACTCGGTGAACTGCCCAGACGTCGCCGCACTGAGCTGCTCGCGACTGCCGGCTTGATTCTGGGTGCCATGGTGATGTTGCCTGTCGGTTTGGTCGCGTTGTTATGGGGCGCATGGGGCTATGATTTTGTGACTTACTACCACGACCGGCCCCAACGCCTGCGCCATATTTACAACGTCGTGATGATCCTCGACGAGCTGCGGCGATTCCCGTGGCCCTGGCTCTGGCCGCTACCGGCTTTGCTGTGCGGTTTGTGGTGGAGCGTTCGAGGCGGTTGACGGCATTTCGTGGTAATGGCTTTTGGCTTCGAAAACACGCCGGTGGGGGGACCGGAATCGAGTGTGGCCTCACCTTGAAAGTAAGGGCGCTGCGTCCGGTTTTTTCGGAAGTCGCAGTTACAGGATACCGGGCCGGTTACCACCGCAGTGCGGCGCGCAATTCGTCCTCGTGGTCGGACGGCGTTACCACGGCAGCGGCCAAATTATCGTTGCGAAACACGTCTGCGGCAACGTCCTTGATTTCCTCCGGCGTCAACATTTGGATGCGTTTCTCAATGACGTGCGGTTCCTCGATGTACCCGTATGCCAGCACGTGTTCGCCGATCCACATCATCTGATTCGTCGTGCTCTCCAAACCCAACCACATTTGTCCCAGGGCATAGTCCTTGGCGCGTTGCAATTCGTCGCCAGGAGGTCGGTGACGGGCGATGCGCTGAAGCTCTCTGAGAATCAACCGCATCGCCTTCTGCAACTTACCGGGGTCCAATCCTGCCGATACCACGAGCGCACCGGTATCGGCCAAAAACGCTGTTGAGGTTTGGATCGAATATGCCAGCCCGCGCTCTTCGCGAATCACCTGAAACAACCGCGAGCTCATGTTCTCGCCGAGCATGACACTGAGGATTTTCAACGCATACCGGCGCGGGTCATTGCGAGAGTACGCTCGCACGCCCAGAGCCAACGCCGCTTGCTCGACGCGCCGCCGCGACATTCGCAGGCGAGGTCCGCGCACCGGACGTCGTACCGGCTCAAATGCCGGTGCGGCCGAGTGGCGTGGCACGCGCAACCATTTACGCACCCGCTGCACCACGTCGTCATGCTCGCAGGCGCCCGCCACGGCCACCACGGTATTGGATGCAACATAATGCCGCCGTTTGAACTCTATCAGGTCCACTCGTCGAATTCGGTCAAGTGACTCCGGCGTCCCCGCTACCGGGTAACCCAGAGGATGCCGCGGCCACAACATCTGATTGAGCAACTCGTGCACTTGATGCTGCGGTTGGTCGCGATACATCGCCAACTCTTCCTTAATTACCGCACGCTCGCGGGCCACGTCCGCCGGATCCAGCCGCGCATGAAGATAAAGGTCGCTGAGCACATCCAGAGC
>JANWVU010000187.1 GCA_025056465.1 Verrucomicrobiia bacterium
CTCGTCGCGCCATCGAGTTGGAGGTCCGGCAGGCTTACTCAGATTTTCTGCAAGCCGTTGAACTGCTCGAAGCACAGAAGAAAACGGTCGAGCAAGCTGAGGAAAGCTTGCGCCTCGCGGAAGCGAGGTTCCGTGCCGGTAGCGGCACTCAACTCGACGTGCTCAGCGCCCAAACTGCGCTCACCGAGGCGCGCTCCAACGAAGCACGCGCGCTGTATGACTACAACGTCGCCGTGGCCACCATGGAGCGGGTTACCGGTGCCACTGTTCGATGGAAATAGCGATTGCCACGTTCCCCGCACTGCAATCCCTCGCTGGCATCGAACACGGGTTTACGTTGCGGACGCAGGCTGACACGAGAGCGCCGGACTTTGCCGAACGAGTCGCGCCGGGTGCCGCGTGGGCTGAGCAACCGCACGACAACAGTGTGGCCGTGGTCAGCCGTCCTGGCTGCTACCTCGGCGTGGACGCTTTGGTAACCACGCAACCGAACCTGCCCTTGCTCATTCGTGTGGCCGACTGCGCAGCCGTTTACATCGTAGATCCGATCACGCCTGCCGTCGCCTTGGCTCACTCAGGTAAACGCGGCACCTTACTCAACCTCGTGGGTGCCACCACTCAAACCTTGCTGGCGTGCTCTCGATCCACCCCGTCGGCGTGGACCGCCCTCATCAGTCCCTGCATCGGCCCCTGTCATTACGAGGTGGATTTGTGGACGTTACTGGAGCGCCAGTTGCAGGAGGCCGGTATCGGCGCCGTTCACAACGTGCGGACATGTACCGCTTGTCACCTCGACCGTTTCTACTCCTACCGGGCTGAAAAAGGTCAAACCGGCCGCCATTTCGCATTTTTGCGAATCAACGCACACACCACCTAAGCTTAGATTAGCGGCATGTGTTGGCGCGTACCGGGCGGCCTGCGAATTACGTAAGCGAGTAGGTTCGCATTGCGTGACGCGCGACCTGCCACGAAGTTTGGTCTCCTAATTGCCCAAAAGCTCCTAAGTAACAAGGACCAGTTGCGCCCCGAAAATCCCGCCCGAGAACACCCCCTTTTTCGACGTTTAGCGGCTTTAACGGCCGGGAGTGACTGGAAAACCGAAACGTACAGACGGTAAGCCGTCCCGTTGACCTCGACAGCATGATTGAACCGAGTTGAACGACCAAACAGTTTGAGAACAGGTAGGAAAGCGCCAAGTTGGACTGGCATACGACCATCCAACACGATGACTTCAACGCGCGACTTAAGGCTCTTGGAACCAGCTAAACAAGATCGCTGGTTTTCAGCGGAAAATAATGGCTTGCCTTTTGCTCTGGTCGGTTCCACGATGAAGAGCATAAGGCGTTCTAACCCAAAGGAGGTAAACAATGCCTAGCCGTCATGGGGCAGGGGGGGTCCTTGTGGTGGCCGTGTTGCTGGGATTGGTCACGGCTTATTTCACTTGGAATTACATCAAATCCGTCCAAGGCAGTTCCAAGGAAAACTGGGTGGACGTCGTGGTAGCCGCACAGGACATCGCAGCTCGTTCCGAGGTGACCCGTGACCACATCACGATTACCCGATTTCCCAAAGAACACGTGGCGCCCGATGCTTGCACCAAAATTGAAGATGTTGTGGGACGCATTGCGTTGGAGCGAATTCGTGCCAAAGACCAAGTTCGTGCGTCAAGCCTCGCGCGCCGTGGTGAGGCACCTGGCATTACCTACAGCATTCCACCTGGGAAACGCGCCATTGCGATTGGCGTGGACGAGGTTAAAGGTGTCGGCACCATGATCAAGCCCGGGGACCGCGTGGATATCATCGCCACGTTGACTGATCCGCTGGCCCGCATGGAGACGACCCAAACCATCCTTCAGAACCTACCGGTGTTGGCCGTGGATAAGGGGCGCACCGAAGCCAAGGAGGGCGGGGGCGCGTCGAGTTCGATCACGATCGCCGTGGCGCCCGAAGACGCCGAGCGGCTCACAGCCGCCGACCGGCTGGGCACCTTGCGGGTGATGCTCCGACCGGCGGAGGAGGACGTCATCGTGGCCACCGAGGGCGTGCGTGCGACCCAGGTGTTCCCGGGACGACTCACACCCACCATATGGACCAACGAGCAAGCCGCCACACCCGTTATCATCAGTCCGCCGCCCTCTAGCGGTCGTCGCGAGCTCCGCGTGTACCGTGGAAGCAAAGAGCAGGTTGTCCCCGCAGAGTAATTTCAACCCCATGAGAGGAGAGTTCACCATGACAAATCGTTTCCGTAACAACTGTTTTTCCATCTCGGTGGCTTGCGCGCTCGCTGGTTGTGTTTGGGTTTGGGCGGCCTTGCAGGCAGACGCCGCAACACCCGTTCAGGTGAGTGTGGGTGAAGCGGTCACGTTGAAGGCCGCCAATGTTACCAAGCTGGCGATCGCCGACGATACGATTGCCGACGTCGTTCCATTGTCAGAGACCGAAATTAGCGTCATCGGGAAAAAGGCGGGTGTCACCACCCTGACGGTGGTGTATGGCGACGGACGCGCCACAGATCACTACCGGGTCGAGGTGGGCCTCAGTGCCGGTGTCCGCTCCATTCATGAGGCGCTTGAAGTGCCTGGCGTGCGTGTGCGTGAAATCGGCGACGCGATCATCTTGGAAGGCAAAGTCCAAACCGAACAGGAAGCCGAGCGCATCGTCAAAATCGCCGGTGCCTACAAAGCAAATGTCGTCAATCTCATCGAAGTGCTCAACCCCCGGCAGGTTCGCATTCGCACTCGCATCGTCGAGGTTCGCACCGATGCCATCAAACAACTCGGCGTCCAGTATTTTGGTCCGAACGGGGAGGTAGTCTACCGTTTCGGCTTCGGTCAGGTGGAAGGCGGGTCTTTGCTCGGCTCCGGTTTCTTTGACCCTCTTGCGCAAGGTCAGCAAACGATTTCCCTCGGCACCGTACCGGCCGCCGTGGAAGCGCGTTTGCGCGCCCTCGCTTCGAGAGACGCCGCGCGGATTTTGTCGGAGCCGACGCTCGTGACGTTGAGCGGACGCGAAGCGTCCTTTTTGGCCGGTGGCGAGGTGCCCATCGTGCAACAACTCGCGCAAACCTTCACCGTCGAATTCAAAGAATTCGGCGTCCGCATGAAAATCAAAC
>JANWVU010000188.1 GCA_025056465.1 Verrucomicrobiia bacterium
AGCTCCATCCGAAACGCCACCAGTTTGCGAGCCGGTGGTCGCTGAAGCGCGTCGCGCCCGATGAATTCCTTCTCGAAACACACAAACCGTCTCAGGCCCGCTTCGATGGGCGTGGTCTGCTCCGTGAGGTCTTGGCCATACAACGGGTAGCACATCTCCAACCGCAACGTATCGCGCGCGCCCAACCCGCAAGGCACCGCGCCGCGCCCACACAACGTTTCCCACAATGGTTCCGCCGCCGCAGGTTCGCACAACAGTTCAAAACCATCCTCGCCCGTGTATCCGGTACGAGCGACATGACACGCATGACCGGCAACGGTGCGGCTGGCGATGTGAAACGGCGCAAGATCGGCCGCTTCCGGCAGTAGGTGCGTCGCGTGCGGTCCCTGCAGCGCCAGCGCGGCATACCGGTCGCTGGCGTTTTCGAGCACGACCTCCTTGTCAGCGTGTGCGTTCATCCACACGAAATCCGTCTCCACCCGCGCGGCATTGACCACCAACAAAAACACGGTCGGTTGCAGCCGATACACAATCAGGTCATCCATCACACCGCCTTGCGCGTTACACATCAACGTGTACTGAGCCTGACCGGGAGCGAGCCGGCGAACATCATTGGTCAGAAGCCTGTTGAGCACCGATTCTGCCCGCGGACCGGCCACGATAATTTCGCCCATGTGCGAGATGTCGAATAGCCCCGCTCGCTCGCGCACCGCGCGATGTTCCTCCACGATGCTGGTGAATTGGAGCGGCATCTCCCAACCCGCAAACGCGATCATCTTCGCTCCGAGAGCAACGTGACGGGAGTGCAGCGGAGTCCGCTTCAGCGTGGTAGTTGACGGCGCCATGCGCCCGCAGCCTACCGGCCCCTTCACCGCCTGTCAACGTGACCGCGCAAAACGCGGCGGCGATTCCGCACCGACTGCCGTGGTGACGTTGTGTGCATGGCCAAAACGAATTCGTTGATGAAACACTGTCTATTCGCGCCCGGGCAAGTGCGGTTCATTAAAATGATCGCGTCCATGTCCAACGTAATGCTGGCAGCAAATCCTACGGAGTTTGATGCCTCCACGACGGGGCAGCCGGTGGGTGCGCACGAAACGTAATTCGTGTGAGCAGGACGCAGTCCGAGAGGTGGTTGCCGAGGCATTTTGCCTTTGCGAAGTCGGCAATCGTTGCTACGGTTCGCGCCGATGAGCGGGGTCGTAAAGTTTCTGCTGCTGGTGACGATGTCTGTGTGGGTGGGAAGCATTGTGTTTTTTAGTTTTGTGCAGGCGCCCACGGTGTTTCGTACTCTGGAGCCGGAATCCGCAGCGCGCTTGCAACGCGCGACGTTCCCCCACTACTACCTGCTGGGAATCGTTTGCGCGGCGTTGGGAATTGTATGGGTTGCCGCATTGCTGGCAATGGGGGCCGTGCGGTTGCCGGCGGGCGCGATGTGTCTGTTGTTGTTGGCAGCCGGTGGGGCCGCGAACTTGTGGATGCGGCAGGGTGTGGCACCGCAGATGGCTCGCGTGCGCGAGGAACGTGTGGTCGCCGTCGCAGGGAGCCAGGAGGCGTTGGCGTTGGAGCGCGAGTGGAAAGCGTTGCATCGGCTCAGTGTCCAAATCAACGCCGCGGTGCTGCTGAGCGGGTTGGTGGTGCTGGGCGTGTTGGTGTGGGCGCGGATTTTGTGAGCGAAACGGTCGGCGGAGAAATGAATCCCAATGAGGTGGCGAGGATGGGTCAAAGCGGTGTTGCCGGTAACACTCGGCGTGATGTCGGTCTCTTGTGAACGAACCGTCGTGAGGGAACCTGTGAAATTGTTTCCGCCGCCGGTGCCACGAGGAGATGTGGTGGCAACGGTCGAGGCGGCGTTGCCTGCCGGGCATCAGGGGCGGAAGGTGTTGGCGGGACTCAAACATCGCGGGCGCATTGTGGCGCGCGCGGAGGCATTGTGCGCGGACGGCCCGAGTAGCGTGCGGTTGGAGTTGCGGGCCATGGAAGCGGACTGGCAACTCGTGGATGACGTGTATGAGTTGTGGATCACGATTGATCGCGATGGCCTGGAGTCTTGTTACCCGAGTTTTGGTGATTGGTATGTGCATGTGCCGTGGGAGTTGAGCCGCGCCAACCCTCACAAGCGGCTCGTGGACCCGGGAGTTTGGCGCGTGCGTGAATTGTCCCGCCCCGAAAACCTCATCACGGTTCATTATCACCGCTACGATCAGGATTACGACAATGTGGGCATTTGGACGTGGGACGCGGGCTATGAACGCACTCCGCAACCGAATGAAATCTTCGAGGTGGGACGAGATGAGTACGGGTTGATTTTTCAGCTCGATCGTGGCGAGTACGGACGCGACGGGCAGGCCAAGAGCATCGGGTTGTTACCGCGGCTGGCGGGCGATTGGAACCGCAAAGACGGCGACAATCGTTACTGGAAGGTCGAACTCGGACCCGAAATTTGGCTGATTAGTGGACGCCATCAAGTTTGGAACGCCCCACCCGATATCCGACCGCAAATCGTAGCGGCTTACCTCGACAGTCCGCGTGAGCTGGTGGTGTTTCTGTCGCGACCTGTGGCGGAGGACGAGATCAAGCCCGAACAAGTGCGAGTGATGACGGAAAGCGGCGATGTGTTGCACCCCGTGCGCGTTCAACTTGAGAGGGTCGCCGGTGCCGTACGCTCGAATTATTTGCATTGTACCTTGTTTGATTCGTTGGCCGTAGCCGATGTGTGGTACCGGGTGCGCGTCGAAGGATTTCACGGGGAGACCGTGGCGGTGCCGCGCAAGGTTTTGGACGATCCGGAGTTGTTTTACGACGAAACCGTGGAGTTGGGCGCAATCTACTCGCCGAGCGGAACCACGTTTCGTGTGTTTGCACCGACAGCTTTGACAGTCCACGTGGTGTTGTACGACGAGCCCACCGGTACCAAGGGACGCGTGACGCACCCGATGAAACGCCGTGGCAAAGGTGTGTGGGAAACAACGGTGACCGGTGACCTTGAGGGACGCTTCTATGCTTACCAGTTGGACGGTCCCGATTTGAACCCCGAACGCGAGGTGGTGGACATCTACGCGGTCAATACCGTGCATAACACGCA
>JANWVU010000189.1 GCA_025056465.1 Verrucomicrobiia bacterium
GGGGTGAGCGGGCCAGTGGTGGATGTTTTGGCGCGGCCGGTGACGCCGCGCCGGGTGCGGTGCCGGTGTGGGCAGGTGGAGCGGTTGTTGGGGGTGAAGGTACCGAGGGAAGAGGTGCGGCGGATTTTTGTTTCTCTGGGAATGAAGCCGGTGGGAGAGGACGCGGAGAGCATCGAGGTGGAGGTGCCGACGTTTCGGGTGGATGTCGAGCGGGAGGCGGATTTGATTGAGGAAGTGTGTCGGGTTTACGGCGTGGAGAAAATCCCGGCGGCGATGCAGGCGTCGGTACCGGCAACATCAGAGTTTGATGTGGTGTGGGATCGATTGATGGAGCTGCGACGGCGGTTGACGGCGCTCGGTTATCATGAGGCTTTGAACTACACGATGGTGGCGGAGGGCGAGGTTGCGGTGCAGAACCCGTTGCAGAGTCATCTGACGGCGTTACGGGCGAGCTTGATTCCCGGATTGTTGCAGAATGTGCGAACCAACGTGGCGCGGCAGCAAACGAGTGTGCGGTTGTTTGAGGTTGGTCGGGTGTTTCGAGCCGGTGGGGCGGAACACTGGATGTTGGGCATTGTGGCTTGTGGGCGACGTCACCCGGGTGATTGGGAGCGAACGGAAGACGTGGATTTGCTCGATGTGAAGGGTGTGCTGGAGGAGTTGGGTTTGGAAGGGGAGGTGCGGGTGGTGGCGGGTGCCGAGCTGCGGCGATGGGATTTGCGGCAGCCGGTGGTGGTGGCGGAGGTTGGTTTGGATGGGTGGTTGCGACGCGAGGAACCGCCAAGACAGTATCGCGAACTGCCGCGTTTCCCGGCAGTGGTGCGTGATGTGGCTTGGGTGGTGGATGAATCGGTCACGCATGGGACGTTGATGGCGGCGATGGAACGGCATCGGACAAATCTCTTGGAGCGGATTGAGCTGTTTGATATTTTTCGAGGTGGGACGCTCCCCACAGGAAAAAAATCTGTGGCCTACTCGCTGACGTACCGTGCGGCGGATCGCACGCTGACAGATCGCGAGGTAAATGAGGCGCACGAGCGGTTGGTGCGCGCGGTGCAACGGGAGTTGGGCTGCGAGATTCGGGAGCGCCAGACGGCGGCAGGGATTTCCGATTGAACTGAAGGCGAAATGGAGTATAAAAGAGTTGGGTTGAGTGGTCGTGGTTCTTTGGAAAGACGGATTTGGAAATACCCTGCCATGTGCGCGAGGAACGAAGAATCTTTGAGCCAACACCATCTTTGATGGAGCTCGGAGTTCGGCGGCTGACTGCACGCCTGCAGCGACAGGACGCAGAAACCCGCTGACAGAGCACCCCCTTTGTTGAGGGGTTCAAAGATCACGTTCAGACGGCATCGGCGGGGTATTTCATTTCCGGCCTTCGTCTGGTTGGTCCTCTTCGTTCGGTCATGGCCAACACTGATAACTTGTTTCCCAGCCCCGGCGGGCCTTCCAACAATCCGCTCGCCACGGCGCCACTTGCGGCGCGGATGCGCCCGCGCACATTGGAGGAGTTTGTGGGTCAATCGCATATTTTGGCGCCGGGGAAGTTGTTGTGGCGGGCGATACAAGCCGACCGGTTCAGCTCGATCATTCTGTTTGGCCCACCGGGTACCGGTAAGACCTCGTTGGCTCATATCATCGCGAATCACACGCGGTGTCGGTTTGAGCGGTTGAGCGGCGTGGAATCGAATGTGAGCGATATCCGGCGCGTGATTGCGTCGGCGGCCAATCGGCTGGGCACGTCGGGTCAACGGACGATTCTGTTTATTGATGAGATTCACCGGTTCAACAAAGCGCAACAAGATGTCCTGTTGCCGGATTTGGAGGCCGGTACGATTCGGTTGATTGGTGCCACGACGCACAACCCGTTTTTCTATCTGAACTCGCCATTGGTCTCGCGGTCGCAGGTGTTCGAGCTGAAACCTTTGTCGCCGTCGGAAGTTCGTGTGTTGTTGGAGCGCGGGCTTCGCGAGTTGAATGCGACAGCGGACGAGGACGCATTGGAGTTTTTGGCCACGATCTGTGATGGCGACGCGCGCAAAGCACTGAATGCGCTGGAGCTGGCGGTGTTGACGACGCCGCCGGTACGCCAGGGCGGTCGCGTGCACATCACGCGCGCGATTGCTGAGGAATCGGTGCAGAAGAAGGCTGTGGTGTACGATCGAGATGAGGACGGGCATTACGACACGATTTCGGCGTTCATCAAATCCATGCGAGGGAGTGACCCGGATGCGGCGTTGTATTGGTTGGCGAAGATGATCGTGGCCGGTGAGGATCCGCGATTCATCGCGCGGCGCATTGTGATTTTGGCGGCGGAAGACATTGGGTTGGCGGACCCGCAAGCGCTGGTGGTGGCGGTGGCGGCCCATCATGCGGTGGAGTTCATCGGGTGGCCTGAAGGCGAGTTGGTTTTGGCGGAGGCGACGGTGTATTGCGCGACAGCGCCAAAATCGAACTCGGTCACCATGGCGATCGGTGCAGCGAAGGCGGATGTGGAGGCAGGCCGGACGCTTGAGGTGCCGGCTCATTTGAAAGATTCGCATTATGCGGGCGCAAAGAAGTTGGGGCATAGTGGTTACGTTTACCCGCATGATGCGCCGGCGCACGTGGTGGCGCAGGCGCACCTGCCAGAGGAGCGTGTGTATTACCGGCCATCGGATCAGGGGTTCGAGGTGCGGGTGCGGGAGCGAATGGAAAAATGGAAGCAGTTACTCTCGAAAAAAACGCCCTGAGACGGGCGTTGGTGGCGCGACGCGCGGCCTTGAGCATGGCGGAGGTGGAGGCTGCTGCGCGAGCAGTGGAGGAGCGACTGTGGCCGTTGCCGCAAATGCAAAAGCCGGGGTTGGTCTGCTGTTATGTGTCGGCACAGAACGAGGTGGGGACGCATCGGTTGATCCGGGAATTGTTGCGGCGGGGTTGGGTGGTCAGCGTGCCGGTGTTTCGCGGGGACCGGTATGCTTTGGGGCGGATTCGAGATTTCGATGTGGATTTGCGAGTGGGGCATGCCGGGTTGTTAGAGCCGCGGGAGTGGGAGCCTGTGGGAGATCCGGCGGTCTGGTT
>JANWVU010000018.1 GCA_025056465.1 Verrucomicrobiia bacterium
GGGTCGCGACACCATCGTGAAATTTGCCGGTTGCTACCACGGCCACGTCGACTCGTTGCTCGTCAAAGCCGGCAGTGGAGCAGCAACATTTGACATACCGGACAGCGCAGGCGTACCGGCCGATTTCGCCCGCCACACACTCACGTTGCCCCTGAACGACATCACCGCGCTACATCGTGTGCCGTGGAACCAGGTCGCCGCAGCCATCATCGAACCCATACCGGCCAACATGGGTTTGATTCCACTCCAGCCTGAGTTTCTCGGAACGCTGCGCGCGCTTACCCGAGACCATGGGGCGTTGCTAATCTTCGATGAGGTGATGAGTGGTTTTCGCGTCGCGCCCGGCGGTGCGCAGCAGCTCTACGGGATTCAACCCGACCTCACCACGCTCGGTAAAATCATCGGCGGTGGCCTACCGGTTGGCGCGTTTGGAGGCCGACGCGAGATCATGGATCAATTGGCTCCTACCGGCCCCGTTTATCAAGCCGGTACCCTTTCGGGCAACCCGCTGGCCATGGCTGCGGGCATCGCCACGCTGGAACCGCTACTCGACCCACCTGCCGCGCCCGCCGCCCCCACGCCCTACCAGCGCCTCGAGCAGATTAGTGCTGCACTCCTCGACGAGCTTCGCAAATTCCTGCCCGCCCAATGCGTTCGCGTCGGTTCTATGTTCTGTTGTTTCTTCGCGATGCAACCCGTCGTGGACGACCGCACTGCGCGCACCTGCGACACCACTCGCTACGCGCGGTTTTTCCATGCGATGCTCCGCCGGGGTGTTTACCTCGCCCCCTCGCAATTTGAGGTCGGCTTTCTCTCCCTTGCTCACACACCGGACGACATCGAGCACACCGTGCGCGCCGCGCGGGATGCTGTGAAGGAGCTGTAATCCGTGAAACTCGTCATCGCCATGACCGGTGCCAGTGGCGCGATTTACACCCAGCGGCTGCTCGATAATCTCGACCCCGCCCAGCACGAACTGCATTTTATCTGGACCCGGCACGCCACCGAAGTGGCGGACCTGGAACTACCGGGCGGACTGCGCGTGCCCGATGGCGTTCGTCGCTACGAGGAAAATGGCTCGATGTTTGTCCCGTTCGTCAGCGGCTCCGCGCGTTTCGACGCCATGGTGATCATACCGGCCTCGATGGGCACCATCGGACGCATCGCCAACGGTAGCTCCGACAGCACGATCGCCCGCGCCGCAGACGTTTTCTTGAAGGAACGACGCAAGCTCATCCTCGTCCCCCGCGAATCGCCCTACAACCTCATCCACCTGCGCAACATGACCACCCTGACCGAAGCCGGTGCCCTAATCCTACCGGCCAGTCCGGGCTTCTACCACCGACCACAGACCATCCCTCAACTGGTTGATGGCATTATTGCCCGCGTGCTCGACCACCTCGGCATCCCTCACCACCTCGCTCGCCGCTGGCAATCGCCCGAGTAACCTGATCGGCCCATCACCAGAGCGTGTCGAGAGCTGCTTGTCATCGTCGCATCACGGCGGCGAGTCCACGCTCACAATCGCAAAGTGGTTTGAATGTAGAAGAAATCGGCATCATCCCCCGCGCCGGTGTCCTCCACGAAGGAGCCACTGAAAAAGTGCGAGTAGCCGGCCAAAAAGCTGAGTCGCTTGTGCGGGTTGTACCACACCGTCAAATCAATCTCGCTGCCCACAAACCGACCCGCCGCTCCGGTCGAATCGCGTCGAATTGCGCCGCCACCCGCCCGGTACCAGGCGTCTTGTTTTTCCGCCAACCAGAACAGATGCCCATCCAACTGCACTTTCACCTGCCGGTGGGGTTGCACGCTGAGCAACGCGTGGGCGTTGTGGATGTTCTTCCAAGCAAACAGATCCATAAATCCGTAAAACTTGTGATTGGTCGGATACAGGTTGTCGAACGTGCCACTGTCGCCGTCGCCGGGATCGTCGTCGCCACTGGCAAACGCATACTCCAACGCCACCCGTGGTTGCCACACCACGTTGGTGAACGTGTAGCCCGCGCCAATGGTGGACGCAAACGCCGCGTGGGTCGCCCACGCGCGGTTTGTTTCACCGAATTGCCCACCGGGCGATTGCACATGCCCGAACTGACCAGCCAGCTCAATCCAATAATCCCAAGGTTTCAGAACCGGTTTGGATTCGAACCGCGCGCCCAACGTGTAGATTTGCCGCGCCGCACCCGCAAACACTGCGTCGTCCTTGTCACGAAACAGCGCATAGGCTTCCACCACGTGTTTGTCGAGGTGTTCGCTCCGACCGTACAAACCGAAGAAATCATCCGCCCAGTCCGCTTTGTCGTCGAAGTGATTGTCGTCATTGACCACAACGTTGGCGGCGAAGAAATCAACCCAACCGGGATACTCCGCCGGTTGCCATCGCAGTTTGATGGCGTCAAACCGCCGACCCACGTTGTTCCAATCGAACGTACCGATGAGACGTTCTTCGCCGTAACTGAGCAGTTGGCGCCCAACCGTCAACATTAGCGGGACGTTTTGGCCATCTCCGAGACGAAACCAGCCTACGCGCCAGTCCAGCGTATCCTCTTCGAGATTTGTGCGGCGCGAATCAATCTCGCGCGAATCCTGCAATTCGCCGTACAGGTGAAACCAGTCCACCGGCTTCGCTCCCAAGCCGAAGCGGAGCCTTGTTAGGAGAAACCAGTCATCGTCATTCGCGCCGGTATCGTTGTTGAACGTGGTATTTTGCGCCCGCCACTCCACGCGAGCGCGTGCTTCCGACGTTAGCCACATCTTGCCATTGGCGAACTCCCATTGTGCCGAAGCGTGCGGCACGGCCACGGTGATCATCATCGGTGCAACACACAGAATCCGTTTCATCATTCCTCCTTTTGCCAGGCGGCTTGTTGAGCCGGTCGAATCTGCGCCACCGCCAACCGCCCCTGCTGCGCATAATCAATTGCCTCAGCCAAAATCCGCGCCGCTTCCTGCGGCGCATGGAATCCCATCGAATTTTCCGCGTTCACAAAATCCACCCGATACTGCGCCTTGCGCTGCAAGCGTCGCGCCTCGGCCAGTTGCTCGTCGGTCGCACCGGCTCTCATGGCGGCTTCGATGTCCTCAATCAACTTCACCACGGCGTCGAGCGCGCGGTCCATCAGTTGATAGGTGCGGTCCTGAATCACCGCCACGCGATCCAGCAACTCTTGCTCGCTGGTGCGATGACAGGTCTGGCAGGCCCGCGCCACGTTCAGCAACGGACTGCGCACATGATGATCACTGATTTTCATCGCGCCCTCGCGGATGTACGGCATGTGGCAATCCGCACACGCCACCCCCGCGCGTGCATGCACACCCTGACTCCATAGCTCAAATTCGGGGTGCTGCACCTTGATGGCCGGCGCACCGGTTCGCTTGTGTTTCCAGTCGAGGAACGGCGTGCCATCCGGAAACTTGTACTCATCGAACACCGCTTCCATTTGCTCCGCTTTCAACCCTTTGTGCCACGGGAAGAAAATTAGATCCTTCGGCGCGCAGTAATACTCCACATGGCACTGCGCGCAGACCAGCGATCGCATTTCCTGCCGGCTGGCCAGCTTGTTGGGATCGTACGGCTCGCGCCGGTCGCCTTTCCGCCACCGCTCAATCGAAGGCAAGTGGGGCAGGGGATCGTCGCTTTCGGCCAGCGCCGCAATCCCGATCATCAGCGCCGGTCGCGTGATCCGCAATTTCATGGTTTGCGGATCGTGACAATCCAAGCACGTCACCGGATGCTCCACGCGTTTGGTGGCGTTGCTGTACGGCTCCATCGAGACGATTTTGAATCCGCGCATCAACTGCTCCAACCCGGTCGGACTCAACAACGGATCCTCCAACGTTCCGGGAGCACCGGCTTCCAACCCGGCTTTTCGGTACGCGACGGTGGTGGACGAATGACAATGCAGACACGCGCCCACCTGCGGCCGTTTCAAAACGCGCTCTGTCTCCCGCTGATCGTGCAACATATACGCGTGACCGCGTTCCTCGCGAAAATCCAACGCGAAGGCGTACCCGTCCCACATCACCTTCAAGCGCGGGTCTTGCTCAATTTTACTAACGGTTTTCGGCACGCCGTGTTCGCCGATCGCAAACGGATCGGCCTCGCTGCCGCCATACCGGGTGCGTTCCATGTCCACCGTGCGCCGATAGCTATCGTACTGGCGCGGAAAGTTTTGGCCCCAGACGGCCGGGTCGGTGACAGCCTCCGTCAACTCCACCACGCGGAACGTCGTCACGCGTGCTTCGAGTTTGCGTTGGGCGATGTTTTCCCGTAGCAACAGCACCGCCACCAACGCGAGTGCGGCCACAATCGCCAACAAAATATATCGCAGTTTCATCGTTCACCTCCGCGCTATCGCACCGGGCCATGGCCCACGCTGACGTGACAACGGATGCAGTCCAACCGGCTTTCGTCCATCCCATGTGTCACGATCACCTCACGAACCAACTCCAGATGACAGGCCCGGCAGTTGTTGTTCAACACGTGTTTATTGTGGGGTCGAATCCGAATCGGCTCGGGAAAATCCTGAAACGTGAATCCTTTCGAGTGCCAAAAACCGTTCTCAAGCTTCGTCAGATATTTCGGAACCAGCGCGTGTGGTGTGTGACAATCGTTGCAGGTGGCCACGGCGTGGTGACTCGATTTCAGCCAGCCGTCGTAATGCTCGTTCATCACATGGCAATTGATGCATGTTTCAGGATTGTCGGAGAAGTAAGAGAACCCCTGCCCATACCAGAAGGTGTACGCCGCGGCTCCGACCAGCATCCCCACTAAGATCGCCAGCACCGCTTTCACGTTACCGATTCAGGTACACAACCAACACACCGAAACCAAGTGAATACGCCACTTCCGTCCAACCCAGACGCCGAATCGCCAGTTGCGGTTGCAATCGCCATGCACCCCACACCGCACGCATCACCGCTGGCAACCACGCGGCTCCTGCCGGCCAGGTTGCCGCTGCGCCCGCCGCCAACAAACCGTGATACACAAGGTTCGCGGTCGCTTGTTCACGTCGGTTCACTCGGCGCGCCCTCGCCGCCGCAACGTGCATCCGCACGTGCAACACGCCACCGATGAAATACGCGGCGTTCAACACCCACAACCACAACGCCGTGAGCTCCCAACGTCCGTGAATCACATACCAGCCTACCGGAGCAGTCGTCGTCAGACCCAACACCGCCACGACCTGCCACGCGATGTGATGCCGGGTTTTCTGCCACCACAACGGCGCGAGGGCGCACGCTACCGGGATGACCCACCCGCGTTGCCATCCGATCAGCAGCGCCGTCCCGCATCCTCCCGCCACCACCAACAGCCCACAGGCCCAGCGCCGATTTTTCTTCAACCAGTTGGCTCGCGCCATGTGCACGCAGATGGTCGCCGCCAACAGCAACCAAAACGGCAAGGGTGCCTGACCGGCCACTCCCACCGCGGTGGCCAGCGGCACCAGCAAAATCCCCCACGCGCCGTGTTCCCGTGGCGTCACCGGCGCGGTGCGAGTTGGCCGCACCGGTCGGGGTGGGGCACATCGGTCAAGGCAGGACGCGGTCATTCGGCGACTTTCTCCCGCCGGCTGTCAGCGCAGCCCGGCCACTGCCTCGTTTAGATCCCGCAGCAACGCCTCCAAATCGCGGCAGCCACGCGCGCGGGCGGTTTCTTCAATCGAGTGCGCCCCGCCACAGCAAAAATCAACGCGGTGTTTTCGGAACACGTTGATCGTCTGCGGATACTTCTCCACCACCTCACGCACGATCATGTCTTTTGTGATGCGATCCATGTTGCGCTCCTTTCCATCCCGGTCGTTTCCGGTTGCGCAGACGTCGCCGCGCGTTGACGAATCGCCTCGTTCAGCGCGCGCACCAACGGTTCCACCTCAATGCCATGTCGGCGCGCCGCAAATTCCAACGTCACGAATTGCGGCGGGTTGTGCCGCATCGCCGCAAGACCGGCCAGACCGTTGTGAATCATCACCGGCCGCAAATCGGGATACGCCTCCAACAGCTCGGCCACGCGCGTGTGCGCCGTGACCGGCTCACCGCGCCGGTAGGGTTCGTGACGCACGCGCAGCGTTATCCCGATGTTCAGTGCGAACATCGCCACCGCCGCCCACACCAACCACCCGCCAATACCGGCCCACAGGTAGCTCCACGGCGCGTCGTAGGCCTTGTTGGACGCCATCGCCAATGACAACGTGCTGCCAGCAGCCCAATGCCAGAAGCTGACGCGCATCAGCCGGTTGCTCCAGAGATTCACGCCGTTGAAAATCGGCAGCACCCGGTAGCCCACGCCCAACATCATCGCGGTGATGAACCCCACACCCATCAGATGCCGGCTCGACGCGCTCAGCCGGTAGAGATCGGCGTGCAACGGCGTCAGGGCCACGACGACCAACCATCCGTACGCGCCCATGACGAACCAGCCAAAAGCCGGATCCACTCCCGGTATCGAAATCTTTACGCGTCGTTTGGCGAAAATGCCCAGCGCATGAATGACCAGCGCCGTCGCCGCCAGCTCCAACCCGGTGGCCGTCCACGCACGCCACTCCACCGGATAGCGCACCACAATCGCCGCGTTCCACAGCGCGCAGGCCGCGTACACCGCCCACGCACGCGGCTCGCGCAACCCGAGGAAATGCGGCAACACCCGCAGCGAGAAACCGAAAATCATGTTGGCGACAAACCCGAACAGACCGATGTGAATCCACATCGCATGGGACAGCGCCGGCATGCGGTGCGCAACGTTCCAAACGTTCAACCCACCCAGCACCACCAACCAGATGCAACTGGCCGCGATGAACCACTCGTACGGCTCCCATCGTTGCCGCGATCGCCATGCGAGACGCGCCACCAACAACACAAACAATCCGATGCCCGCCAATTCCATCCATGCGCTTACCCAAACCAACGATCGCCACGGCACCATCCGCAGCATCACGCCGACGAACACCAACGCGCCCGCACTCGGACCGGCCCATAACGGTCGCAGCGGTTGCATCTTCATTCGCGGCAACGCGTGCAACGCCACGCCCATGATGAACAACCCGGTCCATCCCATGATCTGGGCATGTCCGTGCCACTGCTTCCAAATACCGGCCACTGCCGCGTAATCACCGGCCCACGCGATGCGGGTCAGGTTGATCACACCCAGCCCAAATCCCAACGTCAACGCCACCACGAGCGCCCCGGCAACGTACCATTTGTAGAGATGCTCGGTGGTCCGCTCCTCAGCGAGCGACCGATTCTTGTCCGCTGCCGTGTCGGGTCGGGGTTTCCATTCACCCCGCACGGCCGCGTTCAATTCCGCCACCAACTCAGCGACCGGCACCCGGTGGGCGGCGGCAAAAAGAAACAATGGTTCCGGTGGCCCGAAGTCTCCGCCACAGCCGGCAATGCCATACTGCTCAAATACCGGCCGACATTGCGGGTACCGGCGATTGACCTCCGACACCAACATTCCGTGATGAATCACATCACTCATGTCAGCGCCAACCTAGACGTGGTGCTGCCACCACGCATTGACCCCGGTCAACAAGCCGGTCGGGGTCCAGGGCGATGCGCCCGTGGAGGTTTTGTGGCGACCGCGTGGCGGCCAATGCGGGCCACAACGGCACGCGGAGCCGGCACGTCAGTTAGCTCGAACCCACTGAACGGGCGGGTGGCGCGTTGCCGGGCACCACCGTCGAATCACGCGGCGTCTTTGGACGCTTTGCGGCGGATGATGGGAGTGCGTTTCGCTTCGACAACGGCGCGATTGACGGTCACCTCGGCGACGTCGTCGCGGCTGGGGATTTCGTACATCACATCGAGCATCAATTTTTCCAACAACGCCCGCAGCGCGCGTGCGCCGGTACCCTGGCGCAACGCCTCTTCGGCGAGGGCATGCAAGGCATCCGTAGTGAAATTCAGTCGCACGCCATCCATGGCCAGCAGTTTGGCGTACTGCTTGATCATCGCGTTTTTCGTTTCCGTGAGAATCGCGATCAATTCCCGCTCGGTGAGCGGCGAAAGTACCGACACCACCGGCAACCGCCCCACAAATTCCGGTATCATCCCGAATTGGATGAGATCGGCAGGTTCCACGTGTTGCTCCATGAGCCGGTCGGCAGGGGCACCGGCACGGGCTTGCGCGGCGAAACCCAGCGCGTTGCCGGCCACGCGGCGCTGGATGATTTTGTCGAGGCCGATGAATGCGCCGCCGCAGATGAACAAGATGTTCTCAGTGTTCACCTGGATGTATTCCTGCTGCGGATGTTTGCGGCCTCCCTGGGGCGGGACATTGCAGATCGTGCCCTCCAAAATCTTCAACAACGCCTGCTGCACACCCTCACCGGAGACATCGCGTGTGATGCTGGGCGAATCGCCTTTGCGCCCGATTTTATCAATCTCATCAATGTACACGATGCCCAACTCGGCCCGCTTCACGTCGTAATCGGCATTTTGCAGCAAGCGCAAGATGATGTTTTCCACGTCTTCACCAACGTAACCGGCCTCGGTCAACGTGGTGGCATCCGCAATGGCGAACGGCACATCAAGGATGCGAGCCAGCGTGCGCGCGATCAGGGTTTTGCCGCAGCCGGTCGGCCCAATCAGCAGGATATTGCTTTTCTCGATCTCCACATCGGCATGCGGATCCAGCTCGATCGGTTCCTCGCGCGATTTCGCATCGGACAATGAGGTCCGACCGGCCTGAATGCGTTTGTAGTGATTGTGCACCGCCACCGCGATGATGCGTTTGGTGGCCTCTTGCCCGACGACGTATTGGTCGAGAGCCGCCTTGATCTCGGCGGGCTTCATCACGCGCACGTCGGGTCGGGTTTTCTCCGAGGGGGCGCCGAGTTCTTTGTCGAGAATGTTTTTGCAGACGTTGATGCAGGCGTCGCAGATGTACACACCGGGCCCGGCAATGAGCTTGCGAACTTCACCGTGGGTTTTCCCACAGAAGCTGCAGATCATCAGTTGGGAGCTGCGTGCCATATCGGGGTCGGCCACGCCGACCAATTGCTCATGCGGTTTCCATCTTTTTATCGGCTTCCCGTCGGGATTTTACCACGTCGTCCACCAGCCCATACTCACGGGCTTCGGCTGCCGACATGAAGAAATCGCGGTCGGTGTCCTTGGCAATCACGTCTACCGGTTTGCCAGTGTGCAGGGCCAAAATCTCGTTGAGCCGGTCACGCAACCGCAAAATCTCGCGCGCTTGAATACTGATGTCGGCCGCCTGGCCTTGCACGCCGCCCCACGGCTGGTGAATCATGATGCGCGCGTTGGGCAGTGCGAAACGTTTACCTTTGGCGCCCGCCGCCAGCAACACCGCGCCCATGCTCGATGCCTGCCCGATGCAATAGGTGACCACGTCGCATTTCAAAAATTGCATGGTGTCGTAGATGGCTAACCCCGCCGTAACCGAGCCACCCGGTGTGTTGATGTACAAGTTGATGTCCTTGTTGGCATCCTCCGACTGCAAAAACAACAACTGCGCGATCACCACATTGGCCACATTGTCGTCAATCGGGGTCCCGAGAAACACAATACGGTCTTTCAACAAGCGCGAGTAAATGTCATACCCGCGCTCGCCTCGGCCCGTCTGCTCGACGACGTACGGAATCAAAATTTGATTTTTTTCCATGCTGACTGACTCTTTCTGAGCAAATCGCCTGCCTAATTTGTTGTGGTTTCGACGGTAGCGTTGGCCAGTAGGAAATCAAGGGTCTTGCGCACGCGCAGATGGTCTTCAATTTCCGCCAGGCGACCCTGTTTCTCCAGTTCCATCCGCAAGCGTTGCGGAGCCACGCGCTCGCGGCGCGCCAGCTCCGCCACCCGTTGATCCAGTTCCTCGGGCGTCACGGTGATGTTTTCGCGTTCCGCGATGGCGTCCAAAATGAACGTCAACCGCACGCGATCCTGTGCGTTTTTGAAAGCGTACCCGAAGATCTTGTCCTTCTGCGCTTCCAGTTGTTCCTTGGTGGCCCCGCGCAGTGTGTTTTCGCGCACCACGTCGTAGACAATCTCGCGCGTTTCCTGTGCGACCAAAGATTCCGGTAGGTCAAAGGTGATCCGATCCAGCAGATTCGTCACAATCTGCTGCCGCATATCGTTCTCGATCTCGCGTGCCAACGACTGCTGCAACGCTTCCCGCACGCGCTCGCGCAACTGTGCGAGGTTTTCCGCGCCTTGTTGCTTCGCAAACGCATCGTCCAGAGCCGGCAACCGCCGCTCGCGAATTTCCACCACCTCGACGAAGTACGTCGCTTTTTTCCCGCTCAACGGAGGCGGGAAATTTGCCGGGAAGTCCACTTGCACCTGTCGTTTTTCCCCGCACATCGCGCCCACCAACTGCTCGCAAAAGCCCGGCACAAATTCATCCGCCGCCATCCGCAACCACACGTTGTTCCCTTCCGCAAAACGTCTGAGATCGGCCGGTAGGTTCATCAACGCGCTGCCCTCTGCCGTGCCGGTGTAGTTGACCCGCACAAAATCTTCCATCGCCAGCGCGCGGTTTGTGATCGGCACAAATTCCGCTTGTTGCTCGCGCAATCCTTGCAGCATGCTCTCGACTTCTTGCTCTTGCACCGTTGCCACTTTTTTCTTCACCGGGATGCCCTTGTATTCACCCAGCTCGAACACCGGCTCGGTCTCTACCTCCGCTGTGAACACCCACGGTTGACCTGGTTGGCACGGCGGCGCGTCGAGTTTTGGCAGACCCACCGGTTTTAATGCGGTTTCTTTCAACGCGCGCGCATATTCATCCGGAAACAATTTACGTTGCACCTCTTCCGTGATGACCGACGCGTATCGTTTGATCACCATTGCTTCCGGTGCGTGCCCGGCGCGAAAACCGGGGATCTGTGCGTGACGACGAATCTGTTGCAACACTTCCTTGCGAACTGCGTCCACACGCTCGGCCGGTACCTCTACGCGCAATCGCTTCCGACACGGCCCCAGCTCCTCCACCGTTGTAGGCATAAGTGCGCGCCACAGTAGGGAAAGGGCCGGAGCCGGTCAAGCGCGCTCTCGATTGCGCACAGAGGTCACTCGTGGATTACAGAAACGGTGGGTTCCGGTGCCGGCGCGCATCGTCCGTCGAAGGTACCGGCTTGCGATGGCAAGACATCGTCGTCCTGCCGGTGGCGCTGGTCGACGCTTGCGTCAATCGGGCCGGGGATCGCTTTTTGCGGAGACGCTCAGCCGCTCCAAAACACTTCCGTGTACAGTGCGCGGGTTCGCGGCTCGGCGAACATCGGCGCAGTGACTTCGACCCATTTTTGGTAATGCGCCGTGGCTTTGTGTTGTGCGGGCGCATCGGCGTTGCGGTAAACCTCAAACAACACAAACCGAGTGGGGTCGTCGGTCTGTTGCAGAAAATCGAAACGAGCCACGCCCGGTTCCTGCAAACTGGCGCGCGCATTTTCGAGCGTTGCGGCGCGGAACGCCGCGACATGCTCCGGCTTGACTCGACAATGAACAATCAACACATGCATGCCGCTTATATAGCCGGTCGGGAAGCTGCGGCGCCATCAAAGAAGTGGGGCGGCGCAACCCCTTGACCCTGTGCGCCGCCCCGTGAGCCTTTCTGGCGAGGCTAGCAGTTTGGGACGGTCCAATCGGCGGGCGACTCCCAAACCCGAAGGCACTTTCGGTGGACAACGTTAGGAATAAGTTGGCGTTTGGTGACATTTCGGCGAATCTCGCTATGATTTCGCCATGAAAACATGGTGCTTTGCTTTGTGTCTTGCGCTGTTGATCGTTTCTCCATCATGGGCTGCCGGCTCGGATCCGGCCCCCGCGACGCGTGGGCCGGCGGCAGATCTCTACGCGCGCGGTAAAGCTGCCGCCGATGAAGGGCGGTACGCCGAAGCGTTGCGTTTGTTTCAGCAGGCCAATCAGGTGCAGCCGCATAATCCCGATACGCTGAACATGATTGCGTTTTGTCACCGCAAGCTCGGGAAACTTTCCGAGGCGTTTGCTTACTACGACCGCGCATTGAAACTTCGACCGCGGTTTCCCGCCGCGCGCGAATACCTCGGCGAAGCGCATTTGCAGGCGGCACTGGAGCAAGTCGAGATTCTGAAAAGCTACGGCCCCGAGGGCGCCGAAGCCTTGGCCGACCTGGTCAAAGCCATCAAAGAGGCGGCAGAAAAGCTCTGATGAGTCCTCAGCGGACTCAACTTGTGAGTCGCCTCCGCTCGGTTCCCGATTGCTACCGATCAATATGAGGCCTTGGGGCGTAGAGGCAGTGTGATGCTGAAAAGCCGATTCGTGGTTGACTTCGGTCGTTCTCTGGTATTAGGTATTACCAAAGGGAAAACATGCACTCGAGTTTGGTGCAAATTCGATTCAGGAGGATCGGAATGAAATTGATCTCTATTGTGTTCGCCCTCGCAGCTACGTTCTTGGTTCAATCAGCCGTTCAGGGCAGTGTGTTGGTGATCTCCGATTTTACGGGTATCGCACCGGGCTTGAATACACCGTGGACTCAGGTTTCGCAGCTTGACCCGAACGTCGAGTTTTACGGTTGGGTGCGAGGGGCGGGCGCTTTTGGTTCGGATACCGTCACCAATGCTTTTGGTTTTTTTGTGAGTGCAATTGTCACTCAAGCTTCGACCCTAGCCGAGGCCATTGCCGAAAATGAATATATTGCATGCACGATCGCGCCGAAGGCTGGTCGATCACTAAATCTCAATGGAGCTCAAATGGTTTTTGGAATCAGGCGCTATGGCAGCGGATCACCCAGGCGCTATGCGGTGTTTACCAACGTTGGTGGTTTCGCGCCTGGTCAGGAGATTTTCACTACCAGCGGCTTCGCAGCGGGGAATTTTAGCAACACCGTGTTCAGTTTCTATTTTCCGTTAACCGGCTACGACAACCTCACCGGTCCGGTCGAAATTCGGATTGTAGCGTACGAGGCTTACAACTGGGGACACCGCACAGCCCTAACGTCATTTGAGCTTCGTGTGGGCGACACAGTCTATCCTGTTACGGTTAATTCCGCGGGCAATGGAACGGTGCAAGTAGACCCACCCGGAACGCTTTTCCGAGAGGGGCAGCTAATCAAGATCACGGCCTCACCAAGTGTGGGTCATCATTTTGCGGGGTGGTCGGGCCATGTTAGCGGGTTGGGTAATCCTCGCTTCGTTACCGTCGATGGCCCGAAAACAATCACCGCAAATTTTGCCCCTAATCCTCCCCCATTCATGGATGTAGGCATCAACCTCGATGGCTTGGCTGATTGGTCAACGGCGTTTGTGTTTGTTGATGCGTTCAAAGAGGCGCGAATTTGGCAAACCCGAAATGCAGATGGCTCCGGTTCTTGGGGTTCCGGCTATGGTCATTTGGCCCCAGTCGACGAAAATGGGTGGCCCGTACAGGTGCCGTTCGTTCCGAGCAATGGAGTTCCCCCCCAAATTATTCACACCATCGTCAATCTCAACGAGGCAGGCACGTATACATTCTTATACGAGGGTAGCGGGACCTTGCGGTTTCGCTGGGCCGGTGCAGGTTTTACCAACTTACCGACCGGTGGCGCACGTAGTTTCACCTTCCAAGTGACCAACTCTCAGGCGACCGCGTGGATTGAGATTCACGCGACGACCACTAATGATCCGCTTCGGAACTTCCGCATCATTACCCCGGGACACTTGGCGACATATCAAACCCAACCATTCCACCCGTTGTACTTGGATCGCCTCCAACCGTTCAGTGTACTGCGGTTCATGGATTGGGGGAAAATCAACAATTCGACCCTCACCTCTTGGTGGCAGCGGACCAGACCAACCACCTATACACAGGCTCGGAATGAGGGCGTGGCGTTGGAGTATATGGTTGCCCTCTGCAATACACTGGGCAAGCACATGTGGTTGTGCATCCCGGCACCCGCAGATGACGACTATGTACGACAGGCTGCTCGTTTGATCCGCGACTCCTTGAATGCGGGGTTGTTGTTGTTTGTCGAGTATTCAAACGAGACGTGGAACAGCCTCTTCACCCAATACTCGTACGTCAACAATCAAGGCCTAGCGCTCGGACTCGATGCAAACGCGTGGAACGCAGGGCAAAAGTATACCGCCTACCGGTCTGCTCAAATTTGGCGGATTTTCGAGGAAGAATTCGGAATCGGCGCATCCAACCGACTGGTGAAGGTATTGGCTGGCCAAGCGGCCAACCCGGCGGTCGCACAGGCGCGCATTTCGGCCATCAATGACCCATCCATCAACCCTCACCGTGTCTTGCCCGATGTACTTGCAATCGCACCTTATTTCGGGAGAACCTATCGACCGGCCGATATCCCGCCACAGGCACCCGCCTACCCGACCGTAGATGAAATCGTCACCGTGGTTTCCTCCCAAGCCATCGCGTCGGCCAAGACGTACATCGTCAACCACAAGGCGCTGGCCGATGCTCAGGGCTGGGCGTTGATTTGCTACGAGGGTGGGCAGGGTTTTGTTGGCGGCAGTGGAGCCGAAAACGACGAGACCCTCACCTCAATCCTCATCAGCGCCAATCGTGACCCCCGAATGTACGACCGCTACATCGAATACATGGACATGATGAAAAGCCACGGCATCGAACTATTCCCACACTTCTCCTACTGCGGGCATTTCCGTAAAAGTGGCTCGTGGGGTTCGTTGGAACACCAAGATCAACCGCTATCGCAGGCTCACAAGTATCGAGCCCTCGTTGACTGGATCGCAGCCAATATCGACATCCAGCCGCCAACTATCGTATGTCCGCCAGACCTAACCGCAAACAACCAGCCAGGTTTGTGCAGCAGCTCGGTCCAACCGGGCTCACCTCTCGCCAACGACAACTCTGGCACTGTGTTCGTCACCGGCCAGAGAAATGATGGATTGTCCCTTACTGCATCTTATCCGGTCGGAACAACGTTGATCACGTGGACGGCTACCGATCCCAGCGGGAATTCCGCCTCGTGCCTTCAGACCGTGACCATCGTAGACGCCGAGGCGCCTGTAATCTCATGCCCGGCCAACATTGTAACGAACGCCCCTGTGGGGCAGAACGCCGTCTCATTGGGCATCGGCCAAGCCAGTGGAGCGGACAACTGCTCCAGCACCACAATTGGAGCCTCACGGAGCGACGGCCTGGCCATCACGGCGCCATTCCCCTTGGGCATCACAACCGTTACATGGACAGCCAACGATCCACGAGGAAACCTTGCGTCCTGTCTCCAAACAATCACAGTTAATGCCACGCCCGACACCACGCCGCCGACGGCTCCCACCAACCTTCGCTCCACGGGGCAAACCACCTCCTCGATCTCGCTGGCTTGGAACGCATCCACAGACAACGTGGGAGTAGTCCGCTACCGCATTTATCGGAATGGCAATCAGGTTGGCACCTCCACAACCACCACCTACACTGATTCCGGTCTTGCTCGGAATACGCAGTATTCCTACACGGTTCGAGCCGAGGACGCGGCCGCTAACCTCTCCGCAACCAGCAACTCAATTAACGTACGCACCAAGAGATAAACCCCGAGGACGCAGATAAAGTCCGTGCGAAGCCCTCGCCTCCTACCGGATTGCCACCGGCTGCATCGACCGTTACGGTCTGGGTGTGAGTTCCGGCATCGCAAGGTTCTTGACCCCACAACAACGCCAGCGCCTCGGACGGTTGATGCTGCAATCGCGCTCGGTGGTGGAAGGCACCCTCGCCGGACGACATCGGAGTCCGCTGCGCGGCATCTCGCACGAGTTCGCCGAACATCGCGCATACATTCCCGGTGACGATCCCAAACATCTCGACTGGAAAGTTCTCGCGCGGACCGACCGGTACTACATCCGCCGCTACGAGGACGAAACCAACTTGCGCGTGTACCTCATCGTGGACCGTAGCGCCTCGATGGGTTACAGCTCCCACTCGCAAACAAAGTTCGACTACGCCTGCCATCTCGCCGCCGCATTGGGCTACGTCGTCGTCAAAGCACGCGACGCGGTGGGCCTGTACCTTTACGCCGATGAACTGGACGAGGTCATCAGCGCGCGCAATTCGTTCGCGCACTTGAACAACTTACTGAAACGACTCGAGACGGCTCGACCGGCAGCCACCACGCATACGGCCCGTGCGTTGCATCGCGTTGCTAACGACGTGCATCGTCGCGCGTTGATCGTGGTGATTTCGGACCTGCTCGATGAACAGGACGACGTGATCAAGGCGTTCGCTCATTTCCGCAAACAACACCATGACGTCATTGTCTTTCAGGTGCTCGACCCGGCGGAGCGGGAGTTTCCGTTCAAAAGCGGTATCGAGTTCGTGGACCTCGAAACTGGTGAGACCGTGCTGACCGATGCCCGCGCACTGGCCGCTGAGTACCGGCGGGTGTTCGAGGAATTTCTCCAACGCTACCGGCAGGCGTGCACCGAACTGAAAGTTGATTATCGCGTGGCCGATACTCGGCAACCGCTGGATTTGTTCGTTCGCGAGTATCTTGAACGACGCAAAAAATACACGGCATGAAGCGCTACCCCATCGGAAACCGCGGGCATGTGGGCTTTTGTTAATCCGGTATTTCTGATTGCGTTGGCGGCGCTCAGCGTGCCGTTGCTGCTGCACCTGTTGCAGCGCCGACGCAAAATCCAAATGCCATTCAGCACCGTGCGGTTTCTCAAACTCGCCCAGAAACAATCTGCCAACCGCATTCGCCTCGAAAACTGGTTGCTGTGGTTCGTACGCACGGTGTTGCTGACCGCGTTGGTGTTGGCGTTCGCCGGGCCGGTATGGCGCACCAGCGCCGGGGGCCGTTTCTTCGGCGACGCCCCGCGCGATGTCGCCGTCGTGCTCGATGTTTCCTACAGCATGACCTACGAAACCGGTCGGGGCACGGTGTGGGACGATGCGGTAACGGCTGCGCAGGCGATTTTGCAAACGCTGCAAAAAGGCGATCGCGTTTGCGTGTTCCTCGCGGCGGATGATGTGCGACCGTTGTTGGCACAACCCACGAGCGACCATGACCTCGCGCGCACGTTGATCGGCACCCAGCAACCTCTCGGCACCAGCTCCCAACTCCGACCGGCCTTGTGGGCCGCCGTGCAGGCGCTGGAGCAACCGGGCCGACGCGAGCGCGAGCTGCACATCCTTACCGACGGTCAGGCGCTGCCGTGGGCGGAACTGGCGGACGCCACCCCACCGGCCGGTGGTTGGCCGCCTACGTTCGTCACGCTTCTCGGAGCGGCGTCACCTCAGAACGCCGCACCGTTGTCGGTTGAAGTGCAACCACCGGTATTGCTGACCAACAGCGCCGCGCAGTTGACGGTCACGCTGACGCAAACTGGGCCGATGTTGGATCCCACCGTTTCGTTGTTCCTGAACGACCGCGAGCTGGCGCGGCACGCCGCCGAAGGACCGGTCACGTTCGCCGTGCCACCGCTGCCGGCAGGCCACCATTTCGGCCGCGTCGAGACACCGCAGGATCCACTGGTGGCTGACAACGCCTTTTATTTCGTTTTGCGGGTGCGCGAGCAATTGCCCGTGTTGCTTGCTGCCGCCGAAAACGACGCGTTTTTCCTGCTCCGCGCACTCAATCCGACCGGTGCCATGTTGGATGTGCGACGAATTGAACCGGACGAATTGAGCGGCAACATTCTCACCGACTACCGGTGTCTCTTCCTCGCCAACGCGCTGCCGCTGCCCGGACAGGCGTTGCTCAACGTCGAAAAATTTGTGCAGGACGGCGGGACGCTGGTGATGTTTCCCGGTGACCGCGCCGCGACGGACGAGTACGCGCGCTGGGGCGTGTTGCCAATGGTGCCGCAGGCCGTGGACGATGTGGCCGAACCCCTCCGGCAACCCATGCGATTGCTACAGCCTCGCGACCCGATTTTCGCCGGTTTGAAACTTCCCCCCGGCGCAGTGCCCGCATTGACGGCTCGTCGCATGTTGCGCGCGCGCACCGAACCGGCGCCTGCCGGTGATGTTTTGTTGATGCTCGGCGAAGATACTCCGCTCCTGTGGAGTCGCACCGTCGGTGCCGGTCGGGTGTTGCTGTTCGCCGTCTCTGCCGACCGGCAATGGAGCGACCTGCCTCTGTCACCGTGGTTCCTGCCGCTGATTCATCAAATCGTCCTCACGCACGGTGGCGCAACCCAACAACCCTTATATGAATGGGGCAGCACGCCCGGTTTTCAACGCGACCCGGATCGCGCCATCAACCTGGTGCGTTCGGAATCCAATTTGCAACCAATCGCGCCCGACCAACTGCCCCTGCCTCAGGCACGCGTGGCCCGCGATGTGCCTGAGTTGTTGCGGTTGATCGAGCGACACCGGCAGGGCCGACCGCTAACCGAGCTGATGCTGTGGCTGGCGTTGGCGCTGGCAGTCGTCGAGTGCTGGCTTGCGCATCGGCGCTCACGATCCGCGGTGGCGCGCCCCGCGGTCAAGGCACCCACCACTGCACCTGCGCCCGGTAGGGTTGCTGAGCCGGTCACCGCACGGAGCTGAGCGGTTCGAGGGTAAGAAGCTACATTTTGCGATTTGGGCCGGCGCGGCTTAACGCCGCGGGCGTTTCAAGCTCTACAACCCACCGCTTCGCGCAGATGGGTGAACCCACCGGCTTCGAGCTGTCGCAGCAGACCGCGATTGATCGCTGCTGCAAGGCCGGGACCCTCGTACACCAAACCCGTGTACACTTCCACGAGCGACGCACCGGCACAGATTTTTTCCCAGGCATCGGTTGCGCGAAAAATACCGCCCACACCGATGATGGGAATCGCTCCGCCGCTAAGCCGGTAGAGTTGGCGGACACACTCGGTAGCCCGGTCTCGCAGCGGCGCGCCGCTCAACCCGCCCTCCTGCGCGCGGGAATGCTGAATGGTCGTGTTGGTGGCCACGATTCCGTTCAGCCGGTGCTGTCGCACCAGCGCAACGATGTCGCTGAGCTGCTCGGTTGTGAGATCGGGAGCAACCTTGAGCAACAGTGGGACGGCCGGTGCCGCCGCTCGAATCCGTCCCAGCAAGGCATCAAGCTGGTCCGCCTGTTGCAACTGACGCAGGCCCGGTGTGTTGGGGGAGCTGACGTTGATGACAAAAAAATCCGCGCGTCCATCGAAAACTTTCAGACCAGTGAGGTAATCGTCAGCCGCATTTTCTAGCGGAGTGGTTTTTTGTTTGCCGAGATTCACGCCGATGGGAATCCCGTGTGGGGGCGGCGGAACCCGCGCGGCCACGCGTAATGCACCGTCGTTGTTGAATCCCATGCGATTGATCAACGCGCGTTCATCGGGCAAGCGAAACAAGCGGGGCGGTTCGTTACCCGGTTGTGGGCGCGGAGTGACAGTGCCAATTTCCACAAACCCAAATCCCAGCGCGGGCCAGAGACCGACGCCGACACCATTTTTATCAAAGCCGGCAGCCAACCCGACCGGGTTGGGAAATCGCACGCAAAATAACTCCTGCGCCAGTCGCGCGTCCCGTACCTGCCACAGCGCGGCGCAGGTCTCGCGCAAAATGTCGTTGCGGGCCGCGCGTTCCACCCAGGATAACGCCCGTTCGTGAGCCTGCTCCGCATCGAGTTGGAACAACCACGGTCGCACGCACCGATAAAACATGACGCGCCGAAAATGGCAAAACCGGCACAACATTGCTATAATTTTGCCGTCCCATGAAGCTGACGTTGGCCAAACTTCGTGATCACGCCGCCGGGTATTTTGAATTGAAGATGTTCGATGACGCCCTGCGTGCTGCCGAGGAGTTGTTGAAGGAGTCGCCCGACGATGAAGTTGGGTTGGCCGTCAAAACCGCGATAATGTGGGACCGCGGACGACTGGCAGAAGCTGAACCGTGCCTTGCGAAATTGGCCGAACACCATCCCAACAATGCCGGTCTTTGGATCAATCTCGCCTACTTGCGGCGGCGCACACGGTCCCTCGACGCAGCCGTCGAGACCCTGCAACGCGCTTTTGAGGCCGACCCAAAAGATGCGTTGGCGCACTTCAACATGGCCTGCTACCGCGCCGTCCAAAACCGTCCGCGCGAAGCACTGGAGCTTCTGAAAAACGCCATCGCGCTCAACCCCAAGCTGAAGGCGCTCGCGCGCACCGAAGAAGACCTTGCTTCGTTGCGCGAGCTGCCGGAATTCAAAAAGATCGTGTAGAGCGAATTCTTCCCTTACCAACGCCGCGAATGTTTCGCCCTCACGGCGGGCATCACGTTGAGCGGCGCGGAATCTCGCGACCAAGCTGACGCACCACTTCCTGCATATCCTGCCAGACTTCGCGTTTGGCTGCCGGGTTGCGCAGCAAGTAGGCGGGATGATAGGTGGGCATGATTGGGATACCCCGATAGTAGTACCAGCGGCCGCGCATCTTCGTGATGCCAATCTGGATATCGAGCAACGCCCGCATGGCCGTTGCGCCCAGTGCTACCATCGCGCGCGGCTGGATCAGCTCAATCTGGCGTTGCAGATACGGCAAACAGTTCTGAACTTCCATCGGCAACGGGGTGCGATTTTCGGGCGGACGACATTTCAACACATTGGCGATGTACACCTCATGCCGCGCAAAGCCCATCGCTTGGATGATTTTCGTCAGCAACTGCCCCGCACGTCCAACGAACGGCTCGCCTTGCGCGTCCTCATCGGCCCCGGGAGCCTCACCAATAAACATCAGCTCCGCCCGTGGATTGCCGGTACCAAAAACCACCTGAGTTCGGCACTGGGCCAACTCCGCGCAGCGCGTGCAGCGACGCGCCTCGGCTGCCAACTGTTGCAACTGCGTTTCGGTGTCAGCCGGTCGAATGGGTTGCGAAGCCACAAGCGCACTTGATGCGGGCGTCGGCGGAATTGTAAGGGGAATGGCCAACGTTTCGGGGCGAACATCCACGTGCGTGATCCCCGCGCGTTTCATCTGCTCAAGCGCGCGGATGGTCTCATCAATCAGAGCATCAATCTCATTCATACGGTTCAAACTCCGGTGGCAGCGGCGCAGTGAACTCCACAACCTCGCCGCTGACCGGATGCACGAAGCGCAGTCTATAGGCATGCAACAAGGGACGAGCAACGATATTTGCCGCGCGGCGCCCATATAACGGATCGCCGACCACCGGATGACCTATGTGTGCCATGTGCACGCGGATTTGATGGGTGCGCCCGGTATGGAGCGTCAACTCCACCAGCGCCGTCTCCGCGTGTTGGCGCAACACACGGTATTCGGTGATAGCATGCCGACCTCGCACCACACGGGTGGACATTTTTTTGCGATGGTGCGGGTCGCGTCCGATCAACGTTTCAATTCGTCCCACCGGCGGTCGAATCGTGCCCCAGCACACGGCACGATAAACCTTGAGCACCTCCCGTGACTTGAATTGAGTTACCAACGCTTGATGCGCCGCATCAGTCTTGGCCACCACCAAACAACCACTCGTTCCCTTGTCCAGCCGGTGCACGATACCGGGGCGCTCAACCCCACCAATACCGGACAACTGTCCGCGACAATGATGCAGCAACGCATTGACCAGCGTGCCCGTAGACCTACCGGCGCCCGGATGAACCACAACACCGGCCGGTTTGTTCAGAACAAGCAGGTGGTCGTCCTCATACAACACATTCAACGCCGTCGCTTCCGCGCACACGGCGGCAGGGGCGGGTGGGGGTACGCTCACCGTGATGCGATCCCCTGCGCGAACCCGGTAGCTGGCGCGCGCCGGTTTCTCATTCACGCGGACTTGTCCTGCGGCGATCAATTTCTGAAAAAACGAACGCGATCGATGCGGCTGACAGGCGTGCAAAAACACATCCAAGCGACCACTCGCTTCAGCCGGCACGATTACTTCCCACGACTCGCCCCGCTCAACGAGCCTGGTTTCGCCGACGACTCCACTCATGACCCATGATTCCAAGGACGACCAACACCACGGCGATCACCTGCGCCAGCGTCAGATCCAGCACAAACCGCCGCGGATAATCCCCGCGGAAAAACTCCACAACAGACCGCATCGCACCATACAAAACCGCATACCCCCACGCCACCTGCCCGGCAAATCTTCGACGCGGCGTCCACCACAGCAATAACCCCGCAATCACCAAATTCCCGGCCGCTTCGTACAACTGCGTTGGATGAACGGGTACGCCGCCGCTGACGTGTCCTGCCGGGAAACGCACTGCCCACGGCACCGATGTCGGCGCCCCGAAACAACAACCGTTCAAGAAACAACCGAGTCGCCCGAAAAAATGCCCGAGGGCTACACCAGGCGCCAGGGCATCCGCCAACTTCCCGAGCGGCAGGCGGTTTTTCCGCGCGAATACGACCGTTGTCAGCACCGCGGCGAGAAACCCACCGAAAAAAACAAACCCCTCACGCAACGACCCGATTCCCTTGTCGTGCCAACCGGCGATGAAATCACGCCAAAAGAAGACGACGTAAAACAATTTTCCGCCCAGAATACCGGCAGCAATCAACCACACGCCCAACTGCTGCACTGTGATCGCCGGTATCCCGTCCTGCCGGGCGCGATGCCCCGCCAAGGCGAGGCCCGCCAAAAACCCCACTGCCACCAACACCCCGTACGTCGCGATCGTCAGCGGACCTAGTTGCACGAAAGTCGGATGCATGCCGTCACTCCACGAGCACAATACCGGCCTGCTCAAACGCCGTGCCCTGCGCGTGCGCCAACTCCACGATCGAGCTGCGGTAATCGGCCTCCGCGCGAATCAGAGCGGCCCGCGCCTGAGCCAACCGGCTTTGCGCCTCCAACACCAGAAAACTGGTGGAGCTACCGGCTCGCTGTTTTTCCTCCTCCGCCCGCAACGATTCTTCCGCCAACCGCCATGCCGCGCGGGTCGCTTCCACGCGCTGTCGGTTCGTCCGCACCCGCCCGATGGCGTTGTCCACCTCCAACACGATTTGCTGTTGCAAACGCTCAAGCGCGAGCTGCGCCTGTTGCTCACGGATGCGCGCCTGCTGATATTCGGCCCGTGCCGCTCGGTTGCCCAACGGCACCCGCATGACCAAGCCTACCGCCCATTCTGGGTCCTCGGCCCGACCCAAGTTGTCAGTCCAGTCGCCGAATGTGTTGGCGCGCGCATTCAATCCGTAGCTGCCAACGAGATCGAATTGCGGCCAGAGCTGATTTCGCTGGAAGCGCACCAGTACTCCCTCGCGCTCCACCTGGTGACGCAGTTGCTGGTAATCCGGTCGCTGCTCCAGCGCGACCCGCAGCGCTGCCTCGCGCTCCAACGTCGGCTCCGGTAAAGCCGGCAGCTCAGCCGGTAGCATCCGCGTTTCCGCCCCCTGCGTACCGACCAATCCCATCAATCGCCGCAGCGTGTTCTCTGCCTCGCGAATCGTTTGCTCCGCAACCAACACCGCTTCCTCGCGCGCGGCTACACCAGCCTCCGCCTGGACGATTTCCAGACGATTCACCACGCCCAACTCGGCGCGCCGTCGCGTGTCCGCCAGCAACCGTTGCGCACGTTGACGATCCTCCACGGCGGCCTGCCGGGCTTCATGCGCATGCACCAGTTGGAAATATGCAATTTGCGTGTCGGTCAGCACGCGACTCGCCAATGCGCGCCATTGCTCGGTCGCCATGCGACGGCTCAAACGCGCCACCCGCAACCGGGCCAGGTTGGGCTGCAACCCGAAATCGCGCAATATCGGCTGTGTCAATGAAACCGCCGCTGCTCCCACGTGTACCGGCTCAGGAGCCAGCGTGCCCTCGGTGCGGGTGTCCTGCAACGACAACCGATACCGGGTCCCGGTCGGCAACCGCCCCTCGAACCCGGTCTCGAACCGCCACGTCTGTGATTCCAGCGAGCCAAGCCCCAACGCCGCTGCCCGTTCGGGATCAAGCGGCTGGCTGCTGTCGCGGTAGGTCGTGTTCCCAAACAACGCAGGGTCGAATTCCGCTTGCTCGCGAACCACGTTCCACCCCTCGGCTGCCACGGCGAGTTCCTCGATGCGCACATCGAGATTGTGTGCCAGCGCCCGACGGACGCATTCCTCAAGCGTCAACACCCGAGCCGGTGGTTCGGCCTTTGCCGGTAGGACACACGCGAGCCTGGCAACCAGAAGAAAGATAAACAAACGTAAAGTCATGACGCGGATTGCACAAACACGATCTCGGTGAATCCCAACAACCGCAGCAACCGCTCAATGGCACGGCGCGCGTTCGTTTCGGCTTCGCGCAAGATGCCCATCTCCAGTGCCGCCGCCTGAACATCTTCGAGGGCGATGCGACGCGCTTTTTGATCGAGCTCGGGGTTGAAACCAACCCACGGAGTCCACCACGTCTTGCGTCGGTCCCACACCCGTGTGTGCTTGTCGTCGAGATACACGCGCAGAACTCGGGGCGATGGCAGGCGCACGTTCACCACGGTGCCAGTGATCACCACATCGCGCTCGGTGAGTTGCCCGAGGTCAACACCTGCCAACACCTCGGCCCGCACGAGCAACAACAACGACTCCGCGCCAAACGGAATTTTTTGTTCCTCCAGGCCGATGACCTTTTGAAGGCTGTAACGGACTGTGACCAGCTCGCTGAGTTGTTGAATCTCGCGCACTACTGTGGGCGCATCCGCAGCGGTGCGCACAATCGGCGCGGTGGTCCGTGGTCGAGTCAAGTATAGATATCCAGCGCAAGCCGCAAACACCGCGGCTAGCCCGAACGCGAGATAAAATTTGAGCCTCGCCCACATCGTTCACCACGTGACCCGGCGGAAACTCCGGTATTCCCCCAAGTTGAGCGGTTCGCCGTACGGCTCGACCTCTTTCAACATCACCATGTAATGATGCCCGGCAAACAACGCCAGTGCGCCGCTGAACGAGTCCTCGTCCACGTGATACACCAGCATTTCGTTGTCCACCACGCCATGTGCCGGTAGGTGGATTGTGGCCGGTTGGGTGGCGCCCTCCAACGGCAAAAAGTAATCCCGATCACCATCCATCAAAATGAACCATTTTCGCTCGAGCGTAACGTCGAACGGGTTAGGATTGGCGAAAATCAACCTCACCATGACCAACGGCCCTGCATCACTCCGGCCGATCGTTACCTCGGATAGTCGCACAACGTAGTTGGTGCCACCGTACGTGCGTACGCGGTGCGGTCGTCCGAACTCCCGCGCCTCGCGCGTGCGCCACAACGCCAGCGTTGTGCCGCAGACGACGATCACTCCCAGCGATACGCCCCCGATGATCCACTGCAGTTTGCGGTTCAATGTTGATGCACGCTCATTGCCACCGCGCCGATCACGGCCAATCCGATGAAGAAATTGACCAACACGACGCGTTTGGCGTGCTTCAACAATTCGCCGAAAACCGCATGCGCTGCAAGAAAGACAAACCCACCCCCGGCATGCGCCAACACCGCTGCCACCCACCACGGTTGCGCGTGCGCACGCTCCTCACCAAGCCAGACCAACCCAATTCCTCCTCCCAACAACGTCGTGGCCTCGACCGCGATCACCCACACCAACGATTTCAGACGTGAGAACCCCGCGCCCAACAACAGCGCTCCCAACGCCAAGCCCTCCGGCATCTTGTGCGCGCAAATGGCCACCAACATCGTCGCGTCCATCTCATGCCCATGCTCATGACCGGCCGCCAACGCCAACCCGTCCATTGTGCTGTGCACTGCCAACGCCGCCGTCAACGCCACCGCAATTTCACTGAATCGCTTC
>JANWVU010000190.1 GCA_025056465.1 Verrucomicrobiia bacterium
GGGCGCATCCGATGGCGGGGTCGGAGCAGACGGGGTTGAGCGCCGCGCGCGTGGATTTGTTTGAGCGGGCGGTGTGTATTTTGACGCCGGTAGAGTGCACGGAACCGGTGGCGTTGCAGTGGGGACATGATTTTTGGAAGGCGTTGGGTTGTGTGGTGCGAACGATGCCGCCCACGGTGCACGATGAAGTGGTGGCGCGGGTGAGTCATTTGCCGCATGTGGTGGCGGCGGCGGTAGTCAACGTGGTGGCCGGTGGGGATGGTGAGGCGTTGCAGTTTGCGGGACCGGGGTTTCGGGATTTTAGTCGGATTGCAAGCGGGCCACCGGAGATGTGGACGGAGATTTGTATGGAGAATCGGGATGAGTTGCGGCGGGCGCTGGGCAAGTTGATGGAGGAGTTGGATCGGTGGCGGGTGGCGTTGGACAATCGCGATGTGGTGGAGTTGCGGGCGTTGTTGCGGAAAGCGAAACGTTACCGGGATGAATGGCGAATGCGCTCGGAAGGATGACGACGGTGGAGCAGAAACCGGCAGGCACAACGTGGCCGGCAGTGTACGAGGTGCCACCGGCACGCGGGCCGATACGCGCGCGGGTGACGGTGCCCGGCTCGAAGAGCATCACGAATCGGGCGTTGGTATTGGCGGCGCGGTGGCCGGGATGGTGTCGTGTCCGCGGGGCGTTGTGGGCCGAGGACACCGAGGTGATGGTGGAGTCGTTGCGGCGATTGGGATTTGCGGTGCGGGTGATGCCCGAGGCGGATGAACCGGCGAACCGGACGATTGAGGTGGAGGGGCGCGGTGGAGAGATACCGGCATCGCGGGCTGAGTTGTATGTGGGTAATGCCGGTACGGCGGCGCGGTTTTTGACGGCGTTGGTGTGTCGGGGGCATGGGGAGTACCGGATTTACGGGGATGCGCGGATGCATGAGCGGCCGATGGGGGAGTTGTTTCGCGCGCTGGGCATCGAGGGCGAGCGGCTGCCGGTAACGATTCGCGCGAGGGGGATGAAGCCGGGACGGTTTGTGATTCGCGGCGAGGAGAGCAGTCAGTTTGCGAGCGCGTTGTTGTTGGCAGGGCATGAGGTGGAGACGGAACCGCATCCATATGTGGAAATGACGCGGCGGATGATGCGTGAGTTTGGACCGGAGTATGAGGTCGAGCCAGACTTGTCGAGCGCCTCGTATTTTGAGGCAGCCGGTTGGGTGACGGGTGGTGCGGTGGAGATTGCGCGGCGGCCCGTGGAGTCGTTGCAGGTGGATGGACGGTTTCGCGATTTTTTGGGTGCGTTGGGTGCGGAGGGGCCGCCGTTGCGGGTGTCGCGCGCGCGCGAGTTGGGCGACAGTGCGATGACGTTAGCGGTGTGCGCGGTGTTTGGTCGGCGGGTGTTGGAGTTGGTGGAGGCGGGGCGAATGCGGTTGCAGGAGTGTGATCGGTTGCGTGCGTTGGCGACGGAGTTGGGACGGATTGGAGCGCGTGTGGAGGAGCGCGCGGATGAGCTGGTGGTCTGGCCGACGGATGCGGGTCAATTGCGGGGTGCGGAGATTGAGACGTACCGGGATCATCGGATGGCGATGTGTTTTGCGGTGGTGGGTTTGAAGATACCGGGTGTGCGGTTACGCGAGCCGGCGTGTGTGCGGAAGACGTTCCCGAATTTTTTTGAGAAGTGGGAGGCGATGCTGCAGTGAGCGAGCCGGTCGTAGTGGCGATTGATGGACCGTCGGCCAGCGGGAAGAGCACGGTGTCGCGATTGGTGGCGAAGGCGTTGGGGTATTTGTACGTGGACTCGGGCGCGATGTATCGGGCGATCACGTGGAAGGTGTTGCGTGAGGGATTCGATGTTAATGACCGGGAACAGGTGGTGGCGTTGGTGCATCGGGTGAAGTTGGATTTTGAGATTGTGGAGGGCGCGGCGCGGATGCGGGTGGACGGCGTGGATCCCGGTGAGGCAGTGCGGGCGCCCGAGGTGGCGGAACGGGTTTCGATTGTCGCGGCGGTGCCGGAGGTGCGGCAGGTGTTGGTGGCGCAGCAGCGGAGTCTGACGCGGTTTGGTTCGCTGGTGATGGAGGGACGAGACATCGGCAGCGTGGTGTTTCCGGAGACGCCGTTTAAGTTTTACCTCGACGCGGATCCGCAGGTACGAGCACAACGGCGGGCGAAAGATTATGCGGCGATGCAGATTGCCACCGACCCGAATCGCGTGGCACAAGCGCTGGCGCAACGCGACCGCTTGGATTCTTCGCGAGCCGTGGCGCCGTTGCAGATTGCGTTGGGTGCGGTGGTGATCAACAATTCGAATCTTACGCCCGAGCAGACGGCACAAATCATTCTTGATCACATCCGACAGGCGGGCGTGCGGCGCGGAGCGATGACGGTGACCGGCCGGCAAGGCGGCGGATGCCGGTAGGTGTATGAGACCGTGGTATCGGTTTGGGCGGTTTTTGTTTCGGACGTATTTTCGGTTGTATCACCGGGGTCGTGTTGTTGGGGCGGAGAATGTGCCGGCCACCGGGCCATGTGTGTTGGCCGGTAATCACGTGAGTTTTTTGGATCCGCCGTTCTTCGGGCTGGCGTGCCGACGGGAGATGTATTTTTTGGCGCGGGATACGTTGTTTCGCTGGAGACCGATGGGTTGGTTGTTGCGGTCGTGGAACTGCGTGCCGGTTCGACGGGAGGGTGGGGATTTGGCGGCGATGCGAACGGTGTTGCGGTTGTTGGAGCAGGGGCAGGCGGTGCTGATTTTCCCCGAAGGCACGCGCAGCCGGGACGGACGATTACAGGAGGCGCGACCGGGAATCGGGATGATCGTGGCGCGCGCACGGGTGCCGGTGGTGCCGATGCGGATTTTTGGGACGGAACGCGCGTTGCCACGGGATCGGTGGTGGCCGCGGCCGGTAGGGGTGACGGTGGTCATTGGCAAACCGTTTGAGTTTCCCGCGCCGGCCGGCGAGACGGCGCACGGGAGTCAGGGAAAAGAGTTGTACCGGGAGATTGGCCGGGAGGTGATGCGACGAATTGCGTCGTTGTCGGTAACTGGCGGAGTGGCAGAGGATTT
>JANWVU010000191.1 GCA_025056465.1 Verrucomicrobiia bacterium
CGCTTGAGCTGCTGCTGCGCCGCGTCGCGGATCAGCGACGAAAAATTATCTTCGAGCCAGAACTGTTGGAACTCGTTGGCAACCCCCAACACCAACGTGTCGTTGGTGAATTCGACCGGCTGCACCGGCGCGAACCACCGCTTGTACATCTCGGGATTGAGCATTTCCTGAAGTAGTTTGCACGTATCACGCCACACGCCATCCGCCGATTTGGTCATGATTCCTTTCCTCACCGCAAGTTATTCACCGCTCGTTGACAGCCTCGCACACGCTGTCAATCACCATTCCGGGAAAGGAGACCGATGAGACATCGAGCCGGCAACGGTGCTCTTCGGTCCCGACATTCATCTCACAACCCGCTCCCAACCACCGGCATTCGCTAAAAAACGGCCAAAAACGCGGTTTTTACACCGCGCGGCGAATGCACTCAGAACCGTTGCCTGCCTCTCACCAACCTGCGGAGGAAGTGGCCAAACAAATCCTCGTTCAACAAGTGGGCAATACCAACCACCAATTCTATTTGGATTTGGCCCACCCTGTTCACAACTTATTCACAACCTCCTTAGGTCCTCGCCTTCGCCGAAAAGGCGAAGCGGAGCGTAGCGACCAAAATCTCACGTCGCAAGAAAAAACCGGCCGACGGAAAAAATTTTTTTCTGAAACAACATCCGCGCGGAAAAATTTTTCCGTCGCTCCAAGAGGCCGGCAGCGAGGGCGCGGAAATTTTTCTCAGCGGTTCGGAACGCCAACGGTGCCGGTCGGACAAACACGAGACGAGAAACGGGCGCATTTTCGGCGGCGAGTTACTTGTCTGATAACGCCGCCACGCCCGGTAGCTCCTTGCCCTCGAGAAACTCCAACGACGCCCCTCCGCCCGTGCTGATGAAACTCATTTGGTTGGCGACGCCGGCCGCCTTGACCGCCTTGGCGCTGTCGCCGCCACCAATAACGGAAGTGGCACCCCGCTGGGTTGCTTCGGCGACCGCTTTGGCGATGGCGAAGGTGCCTTTGGCGAAATCCGGTATCTCAAAGACGCCCATCGGGCCGTTCCACACGATGGTTTTCGCTTGGGCGATTTCTTTCGAATACAGCTCGATTGTTTGAGGCCCGATGTCCACGCCCTCCCAACCATCCTCGATGCTGGGTCCGTCGGTGTTGCGCACGGGCGCGCCCGCTTTCAGCTCCGTCGTTTGCACCTGATCAACCGGCAGCAGGAACCGTTTGCCTTTTGCTTTCTCCAACAAACTGCGCGCCAGATCCAACTTGTCATGCTCGCACAAGGATTTGCCCACGCTGAACCCCTGCGCTTTGCGGAACGTGTAGGCCATCGCCCCACCAATCAAAATCACGTCGGCGATGTTCAACAGATTCTCGATCACCTTGATTTTGTCGGAAACCTTCGCTCCGCCGAGGATGCAGACCATCGGTCGTGCCGGGTTGGAAAGCACGCTGCCGAGGTAACGCAGTTCTTTCTCCATCAGAAAACCCGCCGCTGCGTGTCCGCCGCGTGCCTTGATGATTTCCGGTAGGGCCGCTGTGGAGGCGTGAGCGCGATGCGCGGTGCCGAAGGCATCGTTGACGTAGATGTCCACTCCCTGTGCCAACTGCTCCGCAAACCCGCGATCGTTTTTCTCCTCCTCGGCATAAAACCGCAGATTCTCCAGCAGCAACACCTGACCGGGTTGCAGGTGGGTTTTGAGCAATTGCACTTTGTCGCCAATGCAATCATCGGCGAAGTTGACGGGCGCACCGCTGACCTCCGCCAACCGTGCAGCCACCACCCGCAGCGACTGTTTGGGATCGCGCTTGCCTTTCGGCCGACCGAGGTGCGACCCCAAAACGATCCGCGCGCCGTTTTTGATGAGATAATCCAGCGACGGTAAAGTTGCTTTGATCCGCTTATCATCCGTGATGGCGCCATTGTCGTCCAATGGCACGTTGTAATCCACCCGCATGAACACCAGTTTTCCGCGTAGATCGGTCAGATCGGCCAACGAAAGTTTCGCCATGGTCGTTTTCCCTCCCGCAAATCGGGGGCGAGCCTAGCCAAACAACTTCGCGAGTCAATTCCTTCCACGCGCGCTTGGTTTGAGTAGCCGCCAAACCGCATCGGGCGTATGGTGTGACAGGAAAGGAGGCGCGGACGATGAAGACCATCATGGTTTGCACAGACGGGTCGGAAGGGGCACGGCACGCGACCGAGATGGCGGTGGATTGGGCGGCGCGGCTCGGCGCGACGGTGCGGGCGGTGTACGTGACTGATGTGCGGTTGTTGGAGGGGCCGTGGTTGGCGGATCTTTCCGGGGCGATTGGCGCGCAACCGTACGCCGCGTTGGTTCCCCAACTGACCGCATGGCAACGCGAGAAAGCCAGCGTGATCCTGGACGCCGTGCGGCAATGTTGCGCCCAGCGCGGCGTGGCATGCGATCCGGTCACGGAGACCGGTCGGGTGATCCCGACCTTGCTTGAGCAGGAGCGACACGCCGATCTGGTTGTGCTGGGCCAACGAGGCGAGCATGCGGCGTGGGCCTGGCAACCGCTCGGTTCGTGTGTGGAAGGATTGGTTCGCGCTTCGATCCGCCCGTGTCTTGTCGTCACGGAACAGTGGGAACCCACCCGGCATGCGCTGGTTGCGTTTGACGGCAGCCGGGAATCCCGCAAAGCACTCGAGCGCGGGCTGCCGCTGCTCCAAACGCTGGGCGCCTCGGCGGAAGTGGTGACCGTGGCCGTCGAAGGTCATAGCGCGCCGGTATCCGAGGAGGAATTGCGCGAAGCGGTGCGTCAGACCGCGCCAACCGGCATGCGGGTCACCACGAGGGTGGTGCGCGGGCCGGATGCGGCGGTGGAGATTTTGTTGGCGGCCGAGCAATCCAATGCGCAGCTCATCGTCATGGGCGCCTACGGTCACACACGCATTCGCGAGTTGATCCTCGGCTCCACCACCTCGTCAGTGTTGCGACGAGCCAACATGCCGGTCTTGCTCGTGCGCGGCTGACAACCGGCCTCC
>JANWVU010000192.1 GCA_025056465.1 Verrucomicrobiia bacterium
CCGCCTTCCTGATAGTAAAACGCTGGGTTTGGATGCCAAGATTCGGGGCCATGACTCATCATGCATGCCACCACCGCTACCACGTCGCCAAGCTCCCCGTCGTCAATGAACCGCCGCGCAGTTTGGACGCCCACTCCGAAAAGCGTGTCGGGCGCACATCCCACCCGTAAATTTTTGGCGGCGGCGGTGGCGAGAATCCGACGCGCCTCACGCAAGTTCACGGCCAGAGGTTTTTCACTGTACACATGCTTGCCGGCTCGGAGCGCGGCGAGACTGACCTCGGCATGGGCCTTCGGCACGGTGAGATTCAAAACGATGTCCACATCGTCGGCGTTCAGCAATTCCTCCACCGAGCAGGCACGCACGCCAAATTCCGCGGCGCGCGCTTTGGCTTTGGCCTCATCAAGGTCCGCGCAGGCAACGATCTGGATGTTGGAGAAGACCCGGCAGCCCTGAAAATACGCGGGGGCGATCGCTCCGCATCCGATCACGCCGACGCGCAAGGGTTGGTTGCGTTTCTTCATGGGGCCTGGATCACCGCGCCAACTTGAGCAGGTATCGCGCGCTGTTGCGCACCGCGTCCATCATGTCGGTGGCGCATTCGTCCAGCTCGACGATAAACCACTCGACCGTGTTCGCTGCTGCCTGCAAACACGCCGCGATGTCCACGCGACCTTCGCCGACGGCGGTCATCGGTTGGCCAACCACGCACGGGCCGTCTTTGACGTGCAGTGTCGGCGCACGCGGGCCGAGTCGTCGAATCCAGTCGGCGGGGTTGTGCCCACCGGTTTGCGCCCAGTACACGTCCAACTGCAATTTCACGGTCGGTTGGAGAGCTTCCAGCAACCATTCATACGCGCAACGTCCCTCCACCGTGGCAAACTCCCACCAATGGTTGTGCACCTGGCAGGTGATGTTCCGCGACCGGCAGGCCTCCGCTGCGCAATTGAACTCCTCAGCTTGGCGGCGAATACCGGCTACTGACTGGAACAGCTCTCGGCTGGTGCTACGGCAGAGGTACCGGCAGCCCAGTGCTTGGGCTTGGTCCAAGACCTCGTTGGCTTTCTTGCCAATGGGGAGAGGGAAATGTCCGCCGACGACTCGGAGTCCGTGGTCGGTGAGAATCCGTCGCACCTCGAGCGCGGTCAGACCTGCCGGCACGCCGGCTAGTTCCACGCCACGATAGCCGGCAGTGGCCACCTGTTTGATGACCGATAGGAACCCGTCCCGCGCGATGTTGTCGCGGACAGTGTAAAGTTGCAGGGCGAGTTGGTCAGGTTCCATGCAGTTGGGTTGGATAGGTTGGATGGCGCGTCAGTACTGCCCGTACAACGGACCGAAGTTTGCGCAGGCGCGGAAGTCATCGTTGCCGAACTGCACCCACGCACTAGGTCGGAACAATTTTTCTTCCGGCACGTTGTGCATGTACACAGGGATGCGCAACATCGAAGCCAGCGTGATCAAATCAGACCCGATGTGTCCGTAAGCAAACGCGCAATGATTGGCACCCCAGTTGTTCATCACCGTGTACACGTCGCGGAAGGGGCCGTGGCCGGTCGTGTTCGGCACAAACCATGTGGTCGGCCAGGTTGGGTTGGTGCGTTTGTCAAGGATGTCATGCACGTTATCCGGTAGGTCCACGGTGTAACCTTCGGCAATTTGTAGAGCCGGGCCGAGTCCTTTGATGATGTTGATGCGCGCCGCAGTGATGGGCATGTCGCCGCGCGTGCGGAATCGGGTGCTCCAGCCACCGCCGCAGAAATACTCGGTGATGGCCGGGCACCACTCGGTGGCCCGCAAACATCGTTGCGCTTCTTCGGGCGTGACGTCCCACCACGGTTTCATGGCAGGTTTGCCGTCAATCTCTTGCTGTCCGGTACCATCGAGCGCGGCAGGTCCGGAATTGATTAGATGCAAAATACCGCCCTCGGCGCGGCCCTTGAGCTTGTGACCGGTAACTCGTTTGACCGCATCCGGACTCCAGTATGTACGGACATCGGCGAACACCTGTGCCCCACCGGTCAGCAAATGCCCAAACAACATCGTGGCGGCGTTCAGGCAATCGTTTTCCGTGGCGACGATGAACGGCTGCCGGATTCCGTTCCAGTCAAACGACGAGCACAAAATCGCTTCGAGGAAATCGCCGTTCGGCAGGTGATCGGTCCATTGACGTTGGCCTTGGAAACCGGACGCGATGGCATTGTGACCGAGCGCTTCCTCACCACATCCCATCTCGGCGAGCTTGGGGTTGCCGATCATCAGATCGCGCACGATGATCGCCATCTTCACCGAGTATTCCCACTCCCAATCTTTGCGCTCGCGCGGTCGTGGGTTCTTGTTCGGATCCATTCCTTCGCGACAATTTTCTTTCACCCACTTCAAAGCTCGCGAGAACTCTTTCTGGTCGAAGATGCCCCGCTCGATCCGGCGCACCAGCTCGACCATATCAATGAACATCACCCGCATGCCGAGGTAGGCCTCAAAGAACGCCGGATCCACCACCGACCCGGCAATCCCCATCGAAGTACCGCCAATCGAGGCGTAGCTTTTGCCGCGCATCGTGGCGACGGCCAGGCCCGCCCGGGCAAATTGCAATAGCTTGGCTTCCACATCAGCCGGTATGGTTGTGTCACCGGCATCCTGCACATCGCGGCCGTAGATATTGAAAACGGGATAACCCTTCTGATTGTGACCGGCCGATACTGCCGCGAGGTACACCGCGCCCGGTCGTTCGGTGCCGTTGAACCCCCAGACTGCTTTCGGTGTGAGCGGGTCCATGTCCATGGTCTCCGACCCGTAACACCAACACGGCGTCACGGTGAGCGACACACCGACGCCTTCGCGCTGAAATTTTTCCGCGCACATCGCCGCCTCGGCAATGCCTCCGATGGTGCGGTCAGCAATGACGCACTCGACTTTGGTGCCATCGGCATGGCGAAGTTTCTCCGTCAACAACCGCGCGACGGACTTCGCCATGGTCATGGTTTGTTTCTCCAGCG
>JANWVU010000193.1 GCA_025056465.1 Verrucomicrobiia bacterium
GACTCCGGACTTCGCTCCAGCACGTCGTTGTAATAAATCAATGCCGCTTGGTACTCCCGGTTGCGCTCATAAAATTGGGCGATTTGGAAGGAGCCGCGCGCTTGTTCGATACGGAGTTGTTCTCGTTTCTGTTGCGCCTCGGCAACCTTCTCGCCGTCTGGGTAACGCACTAAGTAATCGGTAAACGCCGCCACTGCTTGGTTCGCTGCGTTTTGATCATACTCAGCGCGTTTCGCTTCAGCGAGGTAAGCTTGGCCAATACGAAACTGCGCCACGGCCGCCAGCTCATGTCGCGGGTAACGCTCCATCAACCGCTCATACGCGCGCACCGCAAGGACGTATTCTTTGCGGCGCTCGTGTGTCTCCGCCAAACGCAGTTGCGCCAACGGGCCGAGCGAGCTGTAGGGCGCGGTCTTGACGATTTGTTGGAAAATGTCTACGGCGCGTTCTGTGTTTGGGAAGAGCCGCACTCCAAAAAATTTATCGCGGTAGCCGTTCATGAACAGCTCGCCGATTTCCATCTGTCGCTGCAGCACCAAATCGAACCGTTCGGTGCCCGGGTGTTTTTCGAGCAACGTCTGGTATTCTTGGAACGCCTTGAACTTGTAACCCGCTGCGCTGAGGGACTCGGCCAAGCCAAACCGTGCCTCTTCCACAGCGAAAGCGGTCGGCCAGCGCCGAATCAACCGCCGGTATGCTGAGGCTGCCCCACCATAATCTTTTTGCTCGTACAACATTCGCGCGATCTCAAGTTGCTCTTGGGGCGTGTCGGCAGCGGGAATGCCAGCTCGCTCCCACGTCCAGCCCTCGCCCTTGCGCCAAACCAACGGCGCTGGGCATCGTGGAGGGGTAAACACTCCGGCAATCAGCACACCTGCCACCCAGGCGACCAACCAGCGTTTCATCGGCGGCAGACACTAACAAGCGCGTCGTGGCAGCGTCAAGCGCACCGGCCCGACGAGTGCTGGTTTTACGGGCAGAGCGTTGACGAGACCGCGGCCCGGTGTGATAGCATGCCGGCTGTGAGCAGCGTTCCCCCGCCGCTTCGATCGCTCGAAGTATTCATGGCCCGCAGCGGACGCCGCGATGTGTTGTGCTTGCGCGATCCGCAGGGATTCAATCCCGGCACGATCGCGTTGGCGCCATCGGCCGGGATGGTGTTGCAATTGTTGGATGGGCGGCATTCGTTGCGCGACATTCAAACGGAAATTGCCCGCCAAACCGGCGAAATCGTCCCGCTCGAGACACTCGAAAAATTCGTCGCGCAACTCGATGAGGCGTTGCTGCTCGATAGCCCGCGCTTCGCCACGCATCGCGCGCAGGAATTGCAGAGATACCGGCAAGCGCCCGCGCGGCCCGCGGCGCACGCGGGTCATTCGTATCCCAAAACGGCTGCGGCTATCCGAAAAACTTTCACGCAACATTTCCAGCCGCCAAGCGGCCCCGGCACAAATGGTGTGCAGGCACCGTTGCCTCAAGCGCTGATCATCCCTCACATTGATCTGCGTTGCGGTGGACCCACGTTCGCATGGGCATATGCGCAGTTGGGACACGAGCCGGCTGTGGATACTTTTCTCATATGGGGCGTGGCGCACACACCGACGGAGAATCGCTTTGTTGCCACTCGAAAAGATTTTGAGACCCCACTAGGTGTGCTCCGTGCGGATCAAGAATTTCTTGATGAACTGGCGCAGCGCGTGCCGTTCGACTTGTTCGCTGATGAGCTGGCCCACCGGCGCGAACATTCCATCGAGTTCCAAGTTGTTTACCTGCAATACATGTTGGCTGAGCCAGAGCGTTACCGGATCGTGCCGATTCTCACCGGCTCCTTCCATGACTTGATGGAAGCCGGCAAAGATCCCATGCGCGACCCGCAGGTGACGGCGTTTGTAAAAGCACTGCGTGAAACGATCCGCAAATGCGGGCGACGTGTGTGCGTGTTGGCCAGTGTGGACCTGGCGCACGTGGGCGGGCGGTTCGGAGATCGGTTTACGGTCAATGATGAGGTGCGGCGTCAGTTAGAGGTGGAAGACCGGCGCATGTTGTCTTTGGTCGAGGCGTGCGATGCGGAAGCGTTCCTGCGGTTCATCTACGATGAGCAAGACGAACGTCGCGTAGATGCATGGCCAACGCTCTACACCTTGTTGCGCACCGGCAGGTTCTCCGACGGACAACTGTTGCGGTACGATCAGAATTACGAGCCAGATACTAACTCTGTGGTGACATTCGCCAGCCTGCGCCTTGATGGGGGCGACGGAGGCAGATGAGGGGTTGTCTTTCTTTTGACATGGATGACTCGGAAAGCAGCCACGGGTACTGCCTCGGTGGGGCGCTTGCTACGGGACAGTGACGTACATCAGGCAACATCGCATGCTGGAATTCTAAGGTTTCGCCCGTTGCTTAATCCTCGGAGGTACACCGAACCAGCTCACTGCGGGTTTATCCCTGACGTCACCGCTGACCGGTGGGATGACCCAAAAATGGGATTTTGATTTGCTCTTGAGGACACACTTGGGTTCTTGCAAATACACTTGGGATGGTTGCAAACAAGAAGGTTGCGCAACGACCAAGTGAGGCCGGCCCTCCGTGGTCCCGTCAAAGGAAAGGGGCGCGACACAACGCGGTTGCCCTTTCCGTTACGGAACGGCTCATAATTGGCAAAGCCCGGGGGCTGAGGCATCGGTTCGACGGGATGCGGGTCATGGGTGGTATCGGGTCCGTCAGCTTTACTGGAGTGGGTTAGTAAAATGATCGAGCAGTCAATTACGATTGGGCCGACAAAATCCGACAGCCCCACTGAGGACGCACTTGGCGCATTGACTCCACCGGCCCTGGTTATGTGCGGGTCTGGTGGCTCGGTCGCTTTTTGAAAAACATCGGCTATGAAGATCATCGTCTGCAAAAATAAGGAGGAGTTGGGTCAACGTG
>JANWVU010000194.1 GCA_025056465.1 Verrucomicrobiia bacterium
GGCGGAATGCGTCAGCTCGTTCGCCTCAAATTCCTTCCAAACCTCCATCGCGGTTCGACAAATACAACGTTTGTTTGATATGTCAAACGGAAACGACAGAATCCGGTAGCTCCCAGTGAAGGCTGCAAAACCATTTGGCTTGACGATGGTTGCGCTGCCCAGTACAGTGCGCCCGCTTTTGGGAAGGGGATTGCAGCACCGAATCGGTCGCGTCGCTGGTTGTCGGTGATGGAGGTCGGATGCGGGATCGGCGATTGGAAAAGAACATCACGCGCGTGGAGGCGTTTATCGAGTTGTGGAAGCAACTGAGTCAGTTTTTGGATCGGGGCTTCCGCGGCGGTCCGTTCACTGACGATGAGGAGGCGCAATTTTTGGATTTGAAAAGCCGTATCGCGCAACAATACGAGCTGTTGATGACAACGTTGGGGTCGGAGGCAGAGCGGGACGACAAAGCGTTGCGGTTGCTGAACAGCGTGCCGAGCTTGGCCGGCTTTCGCGAGCTGCCGGACGGAATGGACAAACGATTGTCGAGCGAGTGGCACAGTACGTACCTGGCGATGCAGGCGTTGTTGGGGCGGCTGAAAGGCCGTCAGGCCCAACTGGCGANCATCAACTCTTTTGCGGTCGCGATGCGGTCGGTGTTTGGCAATCCGCTGGTGTTGCTGTTTGTAGCGGCGATGGCGGCGTATGGGGTGTATCGGTTGGCAGGCGATTTGATCCCGAAGATTTACCACGTAATTGAAGAGGGGGAGAAACCATGACAAAGCGAGACCTGGTGGTTCGAATCAGCAATGAGACCAATCTGATTCAGCAGGACGTGTTGATGGTGGTGCAAAAAACACTCGATTACATCACAGAAGCGCTGGTGCGCGGTGAGACGGTGGAGCTGCGCAATTTCGGTGTGTTCGAGGTGAAACTGCGACGGCCACGGATTGGGCGCAACCCGAATGCACCCGACAAAGACGTGCAAATACCGGCGCGGGCCGTGGTGAAGTTCAAACCCGGCAAGGAAATGCGCGAGCAGGTGTTGAAGCTGACGGAGCGGTTGCAGAGCGGTGCGACGCCGTCGCGACCGTCCACACCGCCATCGAACTGAGTCTTTGTGGGCCGATTGGTAATCGGGGGCGGAGAGATGCCGCCCCTGTGTTGTCATGAAAGCGTTACCGGGGTTTCGTGATTTTTATCCGCCGTCATTGGCCGTGCGGCAGTACTTGTTTGAGACATGGCGACGGCAGGCGACCCGGTATGGTTTTCGCGAGTATGACGGACCACCGTTGGAGCCCTTGGAATTGTATACGCTCAAATCGGGCCAGGAAATCGTCCGGCAACTTTACAATTTTACCGACAAAGGCGACCGCGCGGTGGCGTTGCGCCCCGAGATGACACCGACGTTGGCGCGAATGGTGGCAGCGGCGCACCGGGAATACAAAAAACCTTTGAAGTGGTTCGCCATCCCGCAACTGTTTCGCTACGAGAAACAGCAACGGGGTCGGCTGCGTGAGCATTTTCAGTTCAATGCCGATATTATCGGGGAGAGCGACATCGGGGCAGACGCGGAGTTGGTGGCGTTAGCGATTGACACGTTGTGCGCGCTGGGATTGACCCGGCAGGACTTCGTCGTGCGGCTGTCCGACCGGCGGGCGTGGGCGCGGCAGTTGGAGCGGCTGGGCGTGGCGCCCGAGCAGCATCCGGCGGTGTTGGATGCGGTGGACAAGATGGAGCGCGAGCCGCTGGAAAAGACGCAGGAGAAACTGGCGGCGATTACATCACGCGGCGCGGAGGTTTTGGAGTTTGCGCAACGAGGGCAACCAGGCGAGGAGCTGGCGGAGCTGTTGGCGCGGTTGGGAACGTTGGCGGAGTTTTGTCGGGTGGACTACCGGATTGTGCGCGGGCTGGCGTATTACACGGGGATCGTTTGGGAGATTCACGATGCGCGTGGGGAGCTGCGAGCGATTGCGGGTGGGGGCCGGTACGACAACCTCATCGCGTTGGTGGGCGGCGTGGACCTGCCGGCGTTGGGGTTTGGGATGGGCGATGTGGTGCTGACGGAATTGTTGAAGGAGCGCGGATTGTTGCCCGCCTACCGGCCGCAGTTGGACGTGTACGTTGTGATTGCGGATGAATCGCTGCGCGGCGCGGCGTGGGGACTGATTCACGGATTGCGACAGGCCGGTTGCGCGGTAGATTACGCGCTCGCGCCGGCCAAAGTGTCGAAGCAGTTTCAGCAGGCATCGGCTCTGGGAGCGCGGTATGCGGTGGTGGTGGGTGCCACGGAATGGCAGGCCGGCGAGGTGACACTGAAGAACATGGAGACGGGCGCGGAAGAACGCGTGGCGGCTTCGGCCATCGCGACGAGGATTTCATGAAACGGACGCATCATTGCAGTCAGTTGCGCAAAAGCGACGTGGGTCAGAAAGTTGTGTTGGCCGGTTGGGTGCACACGCGCCGGGACCATGGCGGGATTGTGTTTATTGACCTGCGCGACCGCGAAGGGTTGACGCAGGTGGTGTTCGACCCGCAGCACAATCGGCCGTCTTGGGAGGCGGCGCAGGCGTTGCGCAGCGAGTATGTCATCGCCGTGGAAGGGATGGTGCGAGCGCGGCCTGCCGGCACGGAAAATCCGAAGTTGGAAACCGGTGAGGTGGAAGTGCTGGCCCACCGGTTGGAGGTACTCAACACCAGCGCCACGCCACCGTTCCCCATTGAGGATGCGGCGGCCAGCGAAGATTTGCGGTTGGAGTACCGGTATCTGGATTTGCGGCGGCCGCCATTGGCGCGAAATCTGAAAATGCGTCACCGCATCGCGAAAGCGGTGCGGGATTATTTCGACGCAAACGGGTTTCTGGAAGTGGAGACACCGATTTTGTTCAAGAGC
>JANWVU010000195.1 GCA_025056465.1 Verrucomicrobiia bacterium
GCACCAGTGACAAAAACGTCGCTCCCAACCACACTCCGCGTTGCTGCCGGTAGATCCACCAGCAAAGCCCCATCGCCGCCGCAAAGGGCACCCCCGCCGCAAAATCCCATGGACGCGAAATCGTCGCGTCAAGCTGTAACAACCCTGGCAACCTCATAACAAGAGGGAGATGCGCCAACACCAAAGCGGCCGCCGTGGTCAATAGCACCGCCTGCCGAAAATCGCGCGCTGCACGCGGCGTTGAATGCCCGTGGCGTTGTTGCCAAACCCCGATCACCACTAAGCTCGCCACTGCCCAGCGACCCAATACCCAGATACCCACCAAGGCCACGTCCCGTCCACTTGGCGGTTCGCCGTAAATCCCTTGCCCTACCAACGCCTGTATAAGGTCGGTTAGCGCTGCAGTCCAGAACGCGAGCCCCACGAACAACGTTAACCGTTGCCCCACCAACCAAAATTGCGCCAGCGCAAACGCCGCAACCTGCAGCGCCATCCCCACCCCGACGATCTCCAGCGCAAACCGCCATGCATCCGGTAGGGGACGGTTCATCCACTGCGTGCCATACCATATCGCTGCGACACCGCCCGCCACAACCAGCAACGCGAGCAATCCCCACAGAACCTCTCGCACCCCGTGGCTCATTGTGCCCATGTTACCACAGCCCCACCGGGCCACGCGACACCCCTCCCAAACTCAACCCGAGCCATCCACGACAAAGACAGTGCCTGCGGGTCACTTCTCCACGGGCACAACAATCCCGCGCATGATGATCCGCTGGCAGAAGATAAACAACAACAGTGTCGGCACCGAGGCCACGATCAGCGAGGCGAAGACGACACCTTGGGAGCTGGCTTGCTGAAGTTGGTACAACCAGGGCATTAGCGTCCACATCCGATGGTCCTGACAAATTAGCAACGCATACATGAAGTTGCTATACGCGGCCGTGAAGGCGTTCAGCGCGATCACCGCGAGAATCGGTTTGCTCAGGCTCATGGTTAATTGCCAAAACATCCGAAACTCGCTGGCACCATCAATCTGCGCGCTCTCATACAACTCGCGCGGCAATGAATCGAAAAATCCCTTCAACAGAAAAATCGAATATCCGTTGGCAACACCCGGCAGGATCAGCGCCCAGAAGGTGTTCAATAGGTCAAACCCGCGCAACATCAGGAACACAGGGATCTGCGTAACGATGGGTGGGAACGCCATCGTCAGCATCAGAAACAACAACACTTTGTATGTGGACGGTGGTCGATACCGGCTGAGCGCATATGCAGCCAGCGGATTGACCAACAAGCTGAGCGCAATCAGCAATCCGCAATAAATGGCGGTGTTGACCAGCGCGCGCCCGTGGCGCACAACATAATCGAACACCGAAATGTAATTTCGGGTGGCGAATTCCCAGCGAAGCCAACCCTGATTTTCGCGAAACGCCATATAATGAAAATCTTGCTGCGGCGGTTGAATTTCCATCCAGTCGGCAAACCGAGTGCCCAACGCAGCATTCAGCGCGGTGAGTGATCCGTACCGTTGCTGAAGGAAGTCGCGATAGCGAAATTCGATGCTGTCAATCCGCAGATGTTCGGCAGCAACTTGGTGAATTTGCCCCGTGTCAGGGTCTTTCCACCCCGCAATGAATGAATCCCAGTCGGAACGTGCAATCCCGTCCGAGGGAGGGACAACAATCAATGGGATTTCCTCGAACGAGCGATAGGCGGTCCCGTAGTTGCGATTAAGCACGGCGATGTCGCCGTATTTGGCGCGCAGAAATGCATGGTAAGCAGGTGTCGCTTCCGGCGCGGCGCGGATCCAAAAAGCATTCAGCACACCTCGGACAAACTCAATCCAGTCCCTTCGCTCGGCCTCTGTGCGATCGGGCCCCGTCGGTAGCGTGCGATCGAGATAAACCGTGTTCCAACTGGCATGGCGCGTGCCATGTGTCTGATTGTAATTTTCGATCGTGCGCCCGTAACGATTCTGTAGGAATTGAATTTTGTAGAACCCATCGAGGTTGAGCACATAGCGATCGTGCCACGGTTGGCGCGCGACATAAGCGAAATATCGCTCGTAGAGCGGGATGACCGGCATTCGATCGCTGATCAACAGAATTCCCTGATATGGCGTGCGCACGTTGTACCAAGCGTTGAAAACGGTGCCCAACGCGCGGTTCATCTCGTGCAGATCGCCCTGGTATTCCCGCTCAAGTTGATTTTTGAATGCACGTAGATGATGCGGCAGCACCCCTTGGGACTGAATCGTGTTTACGAAACCCAGAACGTAACTCTCCCGGGGCAGGACCGATTGCTGTAGAAAGTCGCGCCACGTTTGAACCAATTTCTCACGCGGCGACGGCGGTAACTCAACGTTTGCAAAGGAGCGAACTTGGAGATTGTACGTGGTCCGCAACGCATCCAATGACTCGTTGAACAGGCCCTCAACAAATTTTTGGTACAAGGCTGTTTCGTTGACTAGAAACGGTGGGATCAGCTTAGGGTCCGGCGTGTCTACGGCACTCTTTGTGCTGCCAGCAATCATCAACCCAAACGGATATAACATCGTCACCGCTCCCAGGACCAACAGGACATAAATCGTCGCGATCAACAGCCGTAATCGCAACGCGCGACGTCCTATCGGAGAGATGATCGCCATCGTTAGTTTTTCTCTCCGAGTTTGCGAAACTCCACGCGCGCCAGGATGCGCGGTTGGTGCACCATGAAGCCAATCAACATGCAGCCCAAAATCCACGCAGCGGCGGTGGCCGGACCAAATTTCAAGAATGTGAACGCCTTATACCAGACGTACAGCCCGGCCACTTCGGTGTTCGCCCC
>JANWVU010000196.1 GCA_025056465.1 Verrucomicrobiia bacterium
CCAATAATCCAGACCGGCGCGACGGAGCTGCCGGTCATCCAGACGAAACCCGAGCGGCCCCACCAAATGCAACGTGGCTCCCGTCGCGGCGCACAACCGGGCAATGTTACCGGTGTTTGGTGGAATCTCCGGCTCCACCAGCACGACGTTCATCACCGGCCCCCGCGCGGACATCCTTACGCTGCCGGGTGCCGCCCAAAAATCAGCGCCATCACTTCCGTGCGTGTCGAGATTCGTTTGCGAAAACCGCCCCGCATTGCCGAAGTAATCACAGTGCTGCCGGGTTTCTTCACGCCGCGCATGGTCATGCAGGTGTGCACCGCCTCGCACACCACCGCCACTCCGTCCGGCTTGAGCTGTTCCTCAATCAAATCCGCGATCTGACTCGTCATCCGCTCCTGCACCTGCGGTCGCCGCGCAAACGCTTCCACCACCCGAGCCAGTTTCGAGATGCCCACCACATGACCATTGGGAATGTACGCCACATGTGCCCGACCAAAAAACGGCATCAAATGATGTTCGCACATCGAGAAAAAAGGAATGTCCCGTACCAACACCATCTCATGATGCTGCTCGTCGAATTGCCGGCTCAAAGCCTGTACCGGATCCTGCTCCCCCTCGCCAAAAATCTCCGCGTACATCCGCGCCACCCTTTGGGGAGTATCGCGCAACCCCTCCCGGCGGGGATCCTCCCCAATCGCCTCCAAAATCATTCGCACCGCGCGCTCGATTTTTGCCTGATCCACTTTCTTCCGCATCGTCATTCTCCGAAGGGCGACCATAACCAACCCCTACCCCCCGGTCAACCGACCGCAATCGGTCGTCCCCTCACGCGATGTTTGCGATGCCGCATGTCAGTGTGCGGTTTCGTCCCACCATCCTTGACCCACCCGGCAATGACGCGTAGCATGCGACCGTCTCTCACGTGAAAAAACTCTTTCTACTGGTCGCTCTGACGGTGGTCGCAATCACTGCATTCTGGGTGGGTCGGTCGCTAACCGCGCCCCCTGCGGCGTCGCTCTTACCCTCGCAAACCTTGGTGCTCGTGCACGTCCCCGATTTCCCGCGTGCCATGCGTCAGTGGCAGACAACCGCCGCCCATACCGCGTGTAAGCAACCCGAGGTACGAGAGTTTCTTCAGCAATCATTCGGAGCACCCCTTGGTCGCATGCAGACACCGCTTACTAACAGTGCCTTGTTGGATGAACTACGAGCCTTGCTCCGTGGCGAAGTGTTCTTCGCTGTGACTCATTTTTCTCCCGTGGTGCCCAACCGTCCCGGCATGGTGCTTGCCGCGGATACACGCTGGCAACGATGGCGCGCGCAGGTTGCTTGCGCCACTGTCGAGCGGCGGTTGCGCAAACAGAACCCAACTTTACAAATCCAGCAGCGCCAATTTTTGGGCGCGCGCTACTCCATGTGGGAACGCCCCAACGACGTGCCGGTCTGCTATGGATTTCTGCGGTCGTGGTTTATCGTCACCTTGGGCGAAGATGTCTACCGCGAAACGATTAGCCGCCATCTTCGCCCCGACCGATATACAACTCTGGACCAGTTTCCGGATTACGCCACTTTTCACCGCCAAGTACCGGCTACGGTGGCCGCTTACGTGTACGTCAACCCGCAGCCCTTGACGACGCTGCTAGGGCATGCGCAGTTATTCGCCGGGACCCGGACCACCGATTTCCGTACGGTGCAGGCTATCAAATCCATCGGTGTCTCCGTGTCATTCCATGGCGGTCGCGTCCATGAGCGACGCATCACCACCTACCGGCCAGAAGGTTTCCAGCCGCCGCCGCTTATTTCTCGCCGCACCTTGCGGTTCACCAGTCCTGACACGATCTGGTATCGCGCCGCTGCCATGGACATCGCTCGTGCGTACACCACCCTCAGCAGCCTGATTGTTCAACTGGGCTTTCCCGAGCCCACCGCGGTTATCGAGACGTTCGAGCGCTACCTGCGTCGCGCCAACGTGCATTGGACCGATGAGATTCTGTCACGACTCGGACCGGAAACTGCCTGGTTGGTAAATTGGCAACGCGGTCGCGAGTTGCCCGATCTAGCTTGGTTAGCCGAAGTACGCGAGCCAGACCGAATTCGATCCCCGCTCGAGTTCGCGCTACGGACGTTGGGTATCCTAATTACCGAGCAGGCGAAGTTACCGGCCATTTGGGATGAAACGCGTCACGACGAACACACGTTTCACTCGCTCATCATCGGCGATGGCAAGTTCTCGCCTGCGTTTGTTGTCACCGATGAATTTCTCTTGCTGGCAAGCACGCGCGATTTCGCCCGCGAGTTGCTCACCCGCAGCCGCCGTGCAGCGACAACCCTGGCCGATGATTCAACCTTCCGGGCGGCCACGGCCTCCCTACCGCTTCAGAGCACCAAGTTTTCGTACCTCCATCTGGCGGAGCTATACCCACACCTCCGCGCTTTTTTTCGTGCCTGGTCGTCCGAATTGCCCATCCCCACTCCCATGCTGCCGCCAGCAGAATCGCTCGTACCGTTTCTTACCCCGGTCGTGTCCATCACCACCCCGGCTGACAACGCGCAACTGACGGATGTGTATTCGCCGTTTGGTTCGCCCTTCCTTTGGATCCTCGGCTGGGTTACCCGCTGGGCAATCGAACAGGGCAAGCTGTTTCCAACCGCATCCACCACGTTTTCAGATACGGTTCCTGTTTTTCCGCCACCCGAAAATCAAACGGCAGAGTCACAAACTCCTCCTCCGCAATTCGTCTCCCCGCCGCCACCACTCCATC
>JANWVU010000197.1 GCA_025056465.1 Verrucomicrobiia bacterium
CGCGGCCAAGCTGGCGGTCGGTTACACCCTCGACGAAATTCCCAACGACATCACCAAAACCACACCGGCCAGTTTCGAGCCCACGATTGATTACGTCGTCGTCAAAATCCCACGGTTCGCTTTCGAAAAATTCCCGCAAGCTGATCCCACATTGACGACCCAGATGAAAAGTGTCGGCGAGGTCATGGCCATCGGACGGACATTCAAGGAATCGCTCCAGAAAGCCCTGCGCGGCCTTGAAATTGGTGCGTGGGGTTTGGGCGGTGGGAAATGGGGGGGGCGGGAGATCCTACCGGCTGAACAAATCCGTCAGAAACTCGCCACGCCTTGCGCCGAGCGAATCTTCTTCGTGCGCCATGCGTACCGGGCAGGGATGAGCACCGACGAAATTTATCAACTGACACACATTGATCCGTGGTTTTTGGAGAACATCCGCGAGATTGTGGAGATGGAAGAGACGCTGGCGCGCGCCGGTAGCTTGGAGGCCATCGCGTAGGGCCGTCGCTGCGTGCTAGCCCGGGTTCATGGGTTTATTCGGAAGCTGGCGGGGAGTAACGACCGCAAGCGATATCGCCGTCGGCGCGCGAGGTCTCGACTGTCGGCGCAAATGACCCAAAGGTCGCCAAACTCCGCCAGGACCTGCCGGCACGCACCGCACGGAGTGAGCTTGGCGTGCGGCGCCACGATCGCGATCGCACGGAATTTCCGATAGCCCTCGCGGACGGCGCACGCAAGTGCCGCGCGCTCGGCGCAGATAGTCAGCCCATAGCTTGCGCTCTCGACGTTGCAGCCGGTAACAATTTGGCCTGTGGATGTCAGCAGCGCTGCGCCGACGGGGAATTTGGAGTAGGGAGCATAAGCGTGTCGCTGCGCCGCACAGGCAGCGTCCAACAGCGCCTGCAACGGCAGGGCACGGCAGGTCAATCTCAAGCCGCTCACAACAAGCTCACAAACTCGGTGAGCAATCGGCTGAGTTTGGTCTGTACCGCGTTGCCGATGGCGAGCACTTCCTCATGCGACGGGCGCTTGCTGCTGATGCCGGCAGCTAGGTTGGTGATGCAGGAGATACCGGCTACTTCGAGATTATGGTAACGGGCCACAATCACTTCCGGCACCGTGCTCATCCCAACGGCATCGGCCCCCAACCACGCGAAAGCTTTGACCTCGGCCGGGGTTTCGTATGTTGGGCCGGTAGTGGCTAGATATACGCCGCGCCAAACAGGCATTTGCAACCGCTCTGCGGCGGCATCAAGTTTCTCGCGCAAGCGCGCCGAGTACGCTTGGGTCATGTCGAGGAACTTGACGCCGTTACCGTTGATCCCGCCCAGCAGCGGATTGACGCCCATCAGATTGATGTGGTCCTCGATGATCATGAGATCACCGGGTTTGTAGGTCGGGTTGATGCCGCCAGCGGCGTTGGTCAGCACGAGAATTTTGACGCCCAGCGCATCCACCACGTGAATCGGGTAAACGACTTCGGCGACCGACCGGCCCTCATACAGATGAAATCGCCCGCTTAACACCATCACATTTTTGCCTGCCATCGTGCCGACCACGAGTTGCCCCGCATGGCCCGGCGTGGTCGGTTTGGGAAAATGTGGGATGTCCTTATACGCGATGGTTACCGGGTTGGTCAGACTGTTGGTCAACCCGCCCAAGCCCGAACCGGTTACAATCGCAATCTCGGGTTTGAAACCGGCTAATTTGCTTTCGATAAAATCTTTTGTCTCCTTGAGTTGCGAGCCCATGGTCTAACTCATCCGATTTTTGTCACGATCAATGGCCACCGCTCGGTGACCGGCGCCGGCCCGAGCTGATATGCGTCGCGCACCAATCGCTCGGCGGCCTCGGCGCGTTCCTCGTCATTGTAGTGCAGCACAAGCAACGGTTCGCCGGCACGCACGTATTCGCCCCGTTTTCGCGGATCTTCCAGACCCACTGCCGGGTCAATGAGGTCATTGGCTTTGCGCCGTCCGCCTCCCAAGGCAATGACCGCGTAACCGAGTTGGTCGCAAGCAATCGCTTGCACGTAACCGTTGACCGAAGCCGAAACCGGTCGCGTGAACCGGGCGCGCGGCAGCGGGGCCGACAAATTACCTCCTTGGGCGGCCACCATCGCCCGAAATTTTTCGTGCGCTTCTCCACTGGTGAGTTTCTTCTGCAACAAAGCGCGCGCGTCTGCAATCGTTTTTGTGATGCCGGCCATCACGAGCAATTCGGCCGCCAACGCCAACGTGACCTCCATCAAATCCTCGGAGCCAACCGGTGGCTGTGCGGATTGAAGGCACGCAAGACTTTCGGCAACCTCGAGCGCGTTGCCGACACACCGGCCCAGTGGTTGGTTCATGTCGGTGAGCAGGGCACATACTTTTTTCCCGTAACGGTGACCGACCGTGACCATCGCCTCGGCAAGTTGTTGGGCTTGTTCTCGCGTTCGCATGAATGCGCCGCTGCCCCATTTCACGTCGAGCACCAAGCCATCCACATTCGCGGCGAGTTTTTTGGACATGATGCTGGCCACGATCAAGGGGAGACAGGAGACGGTGGCCGTGACGTCGCGCAGTGCATACAGTTTTTTGTCGGCAGGCGCGAGATCGGCCGTCGCACCCGCGATACAGCAACCAACGTTTTCGGTAATCCGTTGAAGGTCCGCCACGGACAAATCGGTGCGCAGGCCGGGAATACTTTCCAACTTGTCGAGCGTGCCACCCGTTGGCACAAGCCCACGTCCCGAGATCATCGGCAC
>JANWVU010000198.1 GCA_025056465.1 Verrucomicrobiia bacterium
CGCCCTGCAAGGCCGTTCGCAAACGTTCCGCAGCCATCCGCAAATCCTTCCGCAACCCGCTAAGCCGCGCCAACTCCACCAGCGCCGTGCCCCACATCGCATGTGTGGACGGCACCGCAGCCACGTATCGCGCCGATTGCTCGAACCGCTGATTCGCCGCTTCAAGCAAGCTGCGTTTCTCCTGCAGGTTTTGCGCAACCTTGGCCGCCTCCGTCAACGCGGCGCCCCAGTTGGCATAGACTGCCGCCGAATCCGATCGGAACCGCGTGTGTTGCGACGCTTGCTCAAACAGCCGCGCCGCCTCCAAACACAATTGCCGCCGCGTCGTATCATCCGCAGCATATGGTGCCAACCGGGTCGTCATGATTGTGCCCATGCGGTTGTATCCTTCCCAATCTCTTTCATCCAACTCGGTCATCCGGCGGCTCTTCTCCAACGCCGCCGCATACCGTTCCAGCTTCGCATTCGGCTCCGTCAGTGCATCCCCCCACAACATGAGCGTCTCCGACCAAAATCGGTATAATTGGCGATGCCGGTTGTTCAGCTTTTCGGCGTTTTCAAAGCGCTCGTGCGCTTCGCGGAATCGTTGCGCCCGCAACACCGGCAGCGCCGCTTCTTCACCCAATCGCATCAACGCAATCCCCCAATTCAAATGCGCCTCAAAAAACTTCGGCGCGACCTGCGTCGCTCGTTCAAACGCGTCCGCTGCGCTCAGATACTTCCGCTCATCCAGCATGCGCACGCCCAACTGAAAATGGGCCGTCGCCAACTGCTCAGGAGTCAACACCTGCTCAATTTCTGCGGTTTCATTCGTGTCGTTCACCGTCTCGGGTTCCGCCGCCACAACGATGACCGCCATTGCCATCACTAACCACGATGCTACCGGCCAGTTCATCATGACTTTCGACGCCGCCATCGCATCACCCGCTCAATTGCCGTGGCGCCATGCGCACAGCCTGCTGCACCCGCTCCCGCCAACCAGTCATCTCGTGTTGTGCCGGTGGCCAATGTTTTACCGCCGCAACCAACAACCGAACCAAGCCCAACAAATCCGCAATCGCTACACTCTCCATCGCGGGCCGCTGACCGCGTCCAATGTTGTGGTAACACCGCAACGGCATACAAACGCCGCCCACCCGGTATCCCCACGCAGCCAACGCCGACGCCTCGCATGTGCCCCCATCCATCAACGTTCGCTGCACCGATATTTTCTCCCGACGCGCCACCTCTCCCAAATACCACACAACATCCCGGTCGAAGACCGTCAAACGGTCACCGACCCGCACCACCGGCCCTTGGCCACACCGCGCCCATGGACGTTCCCGACTCATCTCGATGGAAATCACAACGGCATCCCGCGGTAATTCCCCATTCTGCGCGGCGAGCGCGGCCCCGTGAAAACCCACTTCTTCGGCCCGCGTCAACAATCCCCAGACCGGACCACGCAATCGTCGGCGGACGGCCTCCTCCAGGACTGCCAACACCACGACCACACCCAGCACATCATCAATTCCTCGTGCCCGCATCTGTCCCCCACGCGCACGCACGGTCGGTAAATCCCACACCCCCATCGCACCTACCGGCAAGGAGTCCTCCACCGTCTCGACCAACCAACCATGTGTGAGTTGGCGGAGCACCTTTTTGACTCGTACCGGCCGCTCCACGCCATCAATCCGCACTCGAGCCCCGCGAAACATCTCGCGCGGCACGTGCCCCAAAAACTCCAACCGTTGGGGCCCCACAACCTCAAACCCAGGGTGATCCATGTGGGCCATCAACACCAAGGGGCACCGGCTCCTCGATCCTGGCGGGCAACGCACCATCACATTACCGGCCTTGTCGCGCTGAGGTCGCAAACTCAACTTTTGCAACCGCGCTTCAACGGCCGCTCGCACCTCATGTTCATGGTAGGGCGCAGTTGGTAAGGACAACAACTCACGTGCTAACGCTAGCACGCGCCCGGTGATGCTCCCGAAGCTTCCCCCCGCGCTCATTTAGGCCCTTGGTGCGACGACGCCGCTCCGCTTGCGGCCAGTTCCCTCCCGCGTCGAGTGGCGGCCGCGACTGCCTCGCGATAAATCTCCATCAAACCCCGCTCGCGAAACACCGCTAACGCCGCGGCAGTCGTCCCACCGGGTGACGTGACCTGCTCGCGCAACTCCGCGGCATTGCGGCCACTCTCGCGTAACAACCGCGCCGCGCCCCAAATCGTTTGCACGGTCAATTCCCGCGCGGTGGCTGCATCCAATCCCTGTGCCTCGCCGGCGGCCATCAGCGCTTCTGCCAAGTGAAATACATACGCCGGTCCGCTGCCGCTCAATGCCGTCACCGCGTCCATCAACGACTCATCCACCCGCACCACAATTCCGACGGCGCGCATGATGAACTCTGCGCACGCCAGATCATCTTCTGTTGCGTAGGCACCTCGGCACAATGCGCTGGCTCCAGCCCCAACCAGTGCCGGCGTGTTGGGCATCACCCGAACCACGCGCGGACGACCTCCCAACTCGCGCTCGATCCGGGAGGTTGGAATACCGGCCGCGATGGAGATAACCAACTCCTTCCCGGTTTGCTTTGGCCGCCATGCCGCCAATGCCTCACTCATCTGTTGCGGTTTGACCGCCAACACAACCACATCAGCCGAGGTCGGGTCAGCACTCACGCGAATCCCCAACTCGCGCTCTAGCGTGGTGAGGCGATCAGCGCGCACGTCGCACGCAATCACGCGCGCTGCTGTGGTC
>JANWVU010000199.1 GCA_025056465.1 Verrucomicrobiia bacterium
GCTCACGGTGGTGCGCGTGGGGATACCGGATTGGCACGACCCCGGCCACGAGGTGCGCAAAGCGTGGTTGCCGGTCGCGGTGCAAGCGGTCACTCGCGAGTTGGCGGCGCAACTCGGCATTCCCGGTCAAAGCGGCGTGCGCGTCACCCGCGTGCATCCGGGGCGGGCTGCCGAGGGGTTGCTTCAAGTCGGCGATGTGATCACGGCGGTAGACGACGAGGCCCTACCGGCTTCCCAACCGGGTGACGAGGAGATTTTTTTCAATCGCATCCGGCAATACCGCATCGGCGACTCGGTCACGCTCAGTGTCTGGCGTACCGGCCAAACCCTCCGTGTCACGGTCCCGCTGGAACGCGCTCCGCCGTTGCCTCGCGAGATGCGGCAGTTTACCGACCCACAATTTGAGTTCACAGCGCGTGACCTGAGTTTCCATGATCGTTTCCGGCAGAACTTGAGCGATGCGGTGCAGGGTGTGCTGGTCACCGAGGTGCAGGCCGGGAGTTGGGCCGCCCTCGGTGACTTGCGCGTCAACGACATCATTCAATCCGTCGGCGATGCTTCCATCACCAGCATTAGTGACCTGGAGGCCGCCGTGCAACAAATCCGCACCCGCCAGCCGCGCTACGTTGTTCTGCAGGTGTTGCGTGGAGTTCACACGCGGCTGCTTGAAATCGAGCCGCAGTGGACTACCATCGCTCAGCAGGAGGAAAAACCGTGATCCATCGTCCCGCCCTGATCATCGCTCTTGTCTGGTTCACCACGACCGCCACCCTGCATGCGGATCCCGTTGCCGAAGCCGGTCGTCGCGTGCAGCGAACCTATGGCGACGTCATCGTCACGATCAAACTCGTCATGGAAATGACGATGTCGTTTGGCGGACGCAATCATCAGCAGGAAATGAAATCCGAGATTACCGGCGTGATGCTCGACCCCAGCGGCCTTACGCTCACCTCGCTGGTGGCGCTCGATCCCACCACGCTATTCGAAGGCGCCATGCAAGGGATGATGGCCCAACAGGGCCTCTCCCGTGAAATGAAAGTCAAAGACGCCCAAATCCTGCTGCCCGATGGCACCGAGCTACCGGCGCGCGTCGTGTTGCGCGACAAAGACCGCGACATGGCCATCTTTCGCCCCGCAGAAAAACCCACGCGCACACTCCCCGCGCTCGATTTACGGGCCGCTGTCAAACCGCAAGTGTTGGATCAGGTCGTCTGCCTGAATCGCCTCGCACAAGTCGCCAACCGCTCCTCGGTCATCACCCTCGATCGCATCAGCGCCGCCATCACCCGCCCGCGTCCCTTTTACACGTTGGCCTCCAGCGCCAGCGCCGGGCTTGGTTCCGTCGTGTTCAGCCTCGAAGGCAAACCGGTCGGGATCGTTTTGATCCGCGTAGGGCAAATCACGCCCATGAGCATGAACCTCGCCTCGATGATGTCCGCCGGTCAGGGTGGTCTCGGTTTCCTACCGGCCGTCGTACCGGCAGCCGACGTCCAGGAAATCGTCCAACAAGCCCTCGACACCCCACTCTGAAACCACCCTAGCGCTCTGCCGATTGAGCTGACATGATGGCTGCTTGACTCGCATGGCCCTGAGAGCCACGCCAGTCGTCATGTGAGCCACCATGCTACTCGATTGTGATGCGGCCGATGTATCGTTTCGTGGTGATGGATCCACGGGTGATGATGGCCCCCTGAACTGAGTCCGACGCCTCATCATAAACGCCCAGCACCCCGTTGAAAGTGGCCCGCGCGGATTGCAAGCATGTGCCTTCTCGCAGGGTCGCCGTACCTTGAAACGAAACAACGCCATCCAGCAAAATGCCCGACTCGACTACTTGCATCAGGCTATAGACGGTCGCGCGCGTCCCCGCGACCAGCGTCAGTTGGTAATCGGTGGACTCTAGCACCTGAGCACGAAGAGCACCCTCGTTTGGGTCGTAAACGAAAATCCCAAGAGCCCCCTCGTCGCAGTTGGATGCCAACACCAAGATCGCATTCGACGGCGCATCCGGATCGGCACCCTGAATGATGTTGCGGGCTGTGAGCGTGGTCTGTCGGATGACCGGTCGGCCGTTGCTTTCCGTTTCGAAGGCCATGGTGAAACGCACATCGACCTCATGCAGATCCACGGTTGTCTGTGCCCAACTGGTTGCCGCGCAAATCAACAGGGACGCACCCATCGCGCCCAAAACAGCAAGCAATTTGTGCAGTGATTGTTTCATAGCTCCCTCCGCTTTGATTTTATCTGCGTTTCGAGTTGTTTGAAGATTTTTTACGGACGCGGACGTCCATCCGTTCGGAGTGGGGCTTCTCATTGGGGGCCGGTTTTGATAAGGGCGGGTTGAGGGTTGATGGACGAGCGCGTATTCATCACGGAAGTCGAACGAGTGGCCGGTGGGTTTCAATTTCTCGAAGGGCCGGTATGGGTTGCGACCCGTCAGGAGTTGTTGTTCTCCGACATACCGGCGGATCGAATCTACCGGCTGCGCGACGGTGCCGTGTCGGTGTTTCGCGAGCCGTCGAACCAAGCAAACGGCAACACGCTGGATCGCGAGGGGCGTCTCATCACCTGCGAACACGCCACGCGCCGCGTGACGCGCACGGAACCCGACGGCACCGTGACCCCGTTGGCGACGCAGTTCGAGGGCTGCCGGCTGAACAGTCCCAATGATGTGGTGTGTCGGCGGGACGGGGTGATCTTTTTCTCTGATCCGCCCTACGGTGTGGAGAGCGCCC
>JANWVU010000019.1 GCA_025056465.1 Verrucomicrobiia bacterium
CGTCCAAATCGTGTCCGTCCACTCGTCCGCGCTCCAGATAAATCTGGTACGCGCGCGCGGCGATTTCCTGATGGGTTGGCCGGCGCACGGTGTACTCTGGCTGCCCGCTCGACATCCGTCCGTCCTCCTTTCAACAAATAATATGCGCCTCCGATGACCCGCACGCAAATTTTTTCTCGTCCCACAACGAATCCCTCTGAGAAAGCACGCCCGCCATCGGGATTCGATAAACACTCGTTGCACGCTCATCGCCGACTTGTTAGGGAAACCGCATGATTCTGTTGCTCGGCGGTACCGGGTACTTTGGTCAAGCCTACCAACGTTTTTTTCGCCAGCATGGTATCCCGTTTCGGTGCGTGTCGCGACGTGATGTGGACTACACCCAACCCACTCACCTGGCGCGGCTCCTCGCTGAGCTCCGCCCCGACTTCCTCATCAATTGCGCCGGCTATACCGGTACCCCCAACGTGGACGCTTGCGAATCGCATAAAACCGAGTGCCTCTTCGCCAACTCCGTCCTACCAGGCCGCATCGCCGAACTCTGCGCCGATGCGGGTTTGCCGTGGGGACACCTCTCTTCGGGCTGCATTTACACCGGCTGCCGTCCCGACGGAACTGGTTTCACCGAGGATGACCCGCCCAATTTCGATTTTCGCCACAACAACTGCAGTTTCTACAGCGGTTGCAAGGCACTTGCGGAAGAGATTCTCCGCGACGCTCCCCGTTGTTATCTCTGGCGCGGTCGCATCCCGTTCAATCACATTGATCATCCGCGCAATTACCTGACCAAACTCATGCGCTACGATCGCCTCCTCGATGCGCGCAACTCGCTCAGCCATCTCGATGAGTTTGTTCGCGCCACGTGGGAATGTTGGGAACGCCGCCTGCCTTTCGGCATCTACAACGTCACCAATCCCGGCAGCGTCACCACTCGCGAAGTGGTGGAGATGATTCTCGCCAGCGGTGTCGTTCGGAAAACCTTCCACTTCTTTGAAAACGAGGCGGAGTTCATGCGCACCGCCGCGCGAGCACCTCGCTCCAACTGCGTTCTCGACTCCGGTAAGCTCCTGCGCGCGGGCATCCACCTCACCGAGGTTCACGACGCCATTCGCGACGCCCTCGCCCACTGGACAACAAACCGCTGATCAGCCGTTGAATGTGGAATGGCGACGAGGAAGGGGGCAGCCCGGTATCACCACGCTCGCCTACCGGTGTGCCAAAGGCGACGATGTTACGCCTTGCGTTGGCGCCACGCGGCGAGGTTTTTCTGCCAGAGCTTATCCACCTCGCGCGCCAGAAATACCGCGTCATCCCACACGTTCGGGAAACACGACAATCCGTAGCCATGCGGAATCGGTCCGTTTTCAGGACACACATACAAGACCTCACCGCCGCGTGCGCCTTGAAGCCAGCAGGCCAGGAGCGCATCCACAAACTCCAAGTAGTACCGGCCTTCAGGCGACAAGTTGCCATGACCATCCGTCATCGGCACCTGGCAATGATGACCGTTGAACGGCCGAAAATGCATCTGGCGCGCAAATCGAATCAGTTCAGGATGTTCCAGCAACCGATTCGCATACGGCGGGGCAATGTGTTTGACCACGGCGAAGTGGGAGAAATCGAAACAAAACCGGCAGCGCCGTCCGGTCGCTCGCTGGTACAGCCGCGCGATTTCCCAGGTTTTTTCGGGCGTCTCGGTGCAGGTGTCGCGGTGCACTTCCAGGTCAATTTCGAGTTTCATCTTGCGCGCCGCCTCCATCATTTTGATCCACGTTTTCACCGCGACACGCGGCGGCGTGTCATGGTCCCACAACTGCACATTCACCCGCGCGCACTTTGTTGTGGCCGCCGCTGCCAGTCGCTCGCGCCATGTCTGCTCATTGGCATCGATGTAGCAAATGTAATCCATACCGGCTGCTCGAACCGCGTCGGCAATTTCGGCACTGGCGCCACCGCCCATCGCCACGAACCCTACATCCTTCGCGCGTCGGATTTTCTCCTCCACACTCCATTCCTGTCCGCCCACCGGCTGACCGGTCAGGGTCCAAAATCCGGCAAACTGCTTCAGTTGTGGTTCGCTTTTCGCTTTGATCATGGCATTGGCTCCAGAGCGCGGCATCCTACCGGGAATTGTCGCCGTGTAAACGAGAATTCACGCCGCGGAAAGACGCGGTTGCATCAACGAAACCGGCGGGGGCTAACGTTTCGCCTTGGGGTCGAGAGAGGGACACCGAACCGCGACTTGACGACGGGAATCAAACAGCATTAGTGTGGACGTGGTCGCCAACATCACTGCGAGGGTCAACATGAATCTAGAAACCTACACCTCTTACCGCGGATTACCCCCCATTGCCGGTGTTTGTTCCATGATCGAAGCGGCTCGACCGGGTTTGTCGGTCGAGGAAGTCGTGCGGCGTCACAAACGCCACCACTACGCCCTGAAACGGCTCCATGAAATCTTCACCGCGCGTATCACCGCCGAACCCATCATGGAGTTGAAAACGGCGTTCAGCCTGCATGCGCACTTGTGCGCCGAGCATGTTGCCGCGTTGCGCAAGCGCGTTGCCGAGATGCGGGAGCCTCCTCTGCACCTTGATGTGGTGCCAGACGAACACCTCGCAATTTTCTTCGACGAGATTTTGGGAGCGCCAACCACTGAGGAGTTGGTGTTGGGATTGTATGAAAAAGCCCTGCCGGCAGTGGAGGCCGGGATGCAACGGTTCCTGCAGGAGACCAACCACCTCGCCGACCATCCATCTGTGCGCGTCTACCGGTTCGCTTTAATGGAGATTGCCGACATGTTGAAGTTTGGCCGGCAGGCGGTGGCTTGTCTGGTCAGCCCGCAACAGCGGCAACAATTTGCGGGATGGCTCAAGCTGCTCGATGATTGCCTCGCGGCGGCCGGCGGCCTCGACGGCACGGCGCAGCCACAGGCCATCACCATTACCCGTCAGCATTCCGCCCAGCCATACCGTTACGACCCTGTTCCCAAACGCGATGAGCGATTCCCCGACCCGTACAACATGGGTGTCAATGCCGAAGTGTTCCTCTACGACCCCGATTATCCGCCCCAGGCGAAAGTGTTGATGATGTTTTACAAACGCATCCGCGAGCTAGACGTGCCCGAGATGATGGCCAGCATCATCACCGAGACGAAGGGCAAACCGTGGGAATATTACCGGGACATGACCCGGCAGCTTTGGGACGAAGCCCGCCATGCCATCATGGGCGAAGTGGGATTTGCCGCACTCGGAGTGGATTGGCGCAAGGTCATGATCAATTTCACCTGGTCACTGGGTCTCAACACCCAGTTGAAACCATGGGAACGCCACGCCGTTCTGTACTTTATCGAACAAGGACTCATGCCCAAGACCGGCAAACGCTACGAATGGGAGGTCGGGGTTGCCTCCCAAAACCCGCTCGCCGCGTTGTTCCAAGACTACGATTGGGCGGACGAGGTGTTGCATGCTCGCATCGGGCGTGAATGGTACGTCAACGAGTTCGAGAACCCGGCCGAAGCCGTCCGCTACGGGGACGAATGTTGGTCGAAAGTTCTGATGAATTGGAATCGCTGGCGCGAGGAAGGTCTGACCCAACATCGCAACTGGTGGCCCGACGTCTACCGCGAGGCGTGTCAACGCTGGGGCATCGAACCCGACCCGAAAGTGCTCGCCTACAACGTCACCTACGAGAAACAACGCGCCGATCTGAAAACTCTCACACCTTCAGGATAGGCCGTCAGCCGCGCGCACTGATAAGCACGCTGAAGAGCGGACAGCGAGCCTGATCCTCTGCACCGGCTTGCCCTATCGGCGGTTCTGTTCGTACCACGCGATGGTGCGGCGAAGGCCTTCCTCAAAAGGAGTTCGCGCCCGAAATCCAAACTCGCGCCACGCCCGCGTGGTGTCGAGACACCGGCGCGGCTGACCATCCGGCCGCGATTTATCCCACCGGATTTCCCCACGAAAACCGCTGAGGCGCACGATCAGTTGGGCTAGGTCCCGGATGGAAATTTCAAAACCGGAGCCGATGTTGACCGGGTCGGGCTTGTTGTAGTGCTCCGCAGCCAAAAGGATCCCCTCCGCGGCATCCTCGACGTAGATGAATTCACGCGTCGGCGTGCCGGTGCCCCAGCACTCAATGAACGATTGGCCGCTATCGCGGGCGTCCACACATTTTTTGATCAGCGCCGGGATGACGTGCGAGGACTCGGGATCAAAGTTGTCGCGCGGGCCGTAGAGGTTGACCGGCAGTAAGAAGATCGCGTTCATTCCATATTCCTGCCGGTAGGCCTGGCACTGAACCAGCAACGCCTTTTTTGCAATCCCATATGGCGCGTTGGTTTCCTCGGGATACCCGTTCCACAAATCGTCCTCTTTGAAGGGTACCGGCGTGAATTTTGGATACGCGCAGATGGTGCCGATCACCACCAGTTTCGGAACGTTGAATTGCCGGGCTTGTTCAATCAGTTCAATACCCATGATCGCGTTGTCGTAGAAGAATTGCCCGGGATGTTTCTGGTTTGCGCCGATGCCGCCCACCACCGCCGCAAGGTGGATGATCATCGTCGGTCGCGTCTCGCGCAACAACCGACGAATCGCCTCCCGGTCGCGCAAATCATAGTCGCGCCGCCGTGGAACGAACACTTCCCGGCAGGCGCGCGCACGCAGACCCTCGACGACAAAAGAACCCAGGAACCCGGCCCCACCGGTCACCACCACACGTTGATCAGCCCAAAAACTCATCTCACTCGCTAATGACTTTCCGCGTTGATACGGCTTACTTCGCCGGCCAACCGTTTGCGCAGGTCCTCCATGTCGGCATCCACCATCAAGCGCACGAGATCTTTGAACTTGGTACGCGGCTCCCAACCCAGCACGCGCTTGGCCTTGCTGGCGTCGCCAATCAAAATATCCACCTCGGCCGGCCGGAAGTAGCGCGGGTCAATCTCCACATACTTCTGCCAATCCAACCCCACGTACCCGAACGCCTCCTCACAAAACTCTCGCACACTGTGGGTTTCACCGGTCGCGATCACATAGTCATCAGGTTGGTCCTGTTGGAGCATCAACCACATCGCCTCGACATATTCTTTCGCGTAACCCCAATCGCGCTTGGCATCGAGGTTACCTAGGTAAAGCTTGTCCTGCAGCCCCGCCTTGATGTGGGCGACGGCACGCGTGATTTTGCGCGTAACAAACGTCTCGCCGCGCCGCGGCGACTCATGGTTGAACAGGATGCCGTTCACGGCAAACATGTTGTAGCTTTCCCGGTAATTCACCGTGGCCCAGTAGGCAAACACCTTCGAGACGCCATACGGACTGCGCGGGTGGAACGGCGTCGTTTCGCGCTGCGGAATCTCGGCCACCTTGCCGTACATCTCGCTGCTGGAGGCCTGATAAAACCGCGATTTGACCCCCGTCTCCCGCATCGCTTCGAGAATGCGAATCGTACCTAACGCCGTCGTGTCCGCCGTGTATTCCGGTATGTCGAAGCTGACCCGCACGTGGCTTTGCGCGGCGAGATGATAGATTTCGTCCGGTTTGAGATCGTACAAAAGCTTCACCAGATTGACCGAGTCGGTCAGGTCCCCGTAATGCAAAAACAATCGCGTGCCGCGCAGGTGCGGGTCTTGATACAGGTGATCAATCCGACCGGTGTTGAAGGTGCTGGCGCGGCGAATAATGCCATGCACCTCGTACCCTTTACTCAAAAGCAACTCGGCCAGATACGACCCGTCCTGCCCCGTGATACCGGTTATTAATGCCCGTTTCATGGTCGAAATTGTGAGCGCCAACTATGCCGAAATGCCGACTGAGCCACAAGCCGAGATCGCTCGTCGCACATGCCCAGACACCACCGACGTAAGCCCTGCTCCGGCGGGTGCGCCAGCCGTGCTCACCCCAGCAACCGCCGCATTGCGTTGAGCGCCTCCGCCAGTTTCTCCGGTTGCTTCCCACCGGCTTGCGCAAGGTCGGGGCGTCCGCCCCCGCCCCCGCCGCAGATGCGGGCCACCTCGCCCACCAACTTGCCGGCGTGCTGACCGGCTTTGACCAAATCCGGTGTCACGTAGGCCACCAATGCCACCTTCCCATCGGCCACACCACCCAAGACCACCACCCCGGTCCCAAGCTGTGGTTTCAGCGCATCCACCACCGCCCGTAACAACTCCGGCGTCGCGCCCGGTACCTCGGCCACAATCGGCGCGGTCGGGTGTGATCGCGCACGCAACAATTCGTTCGCCACTTCGCCAGCGCGTCGCATCGCGTCGGCGCGCGCTTCGCGCTCCCGTTCTTTCTGTCGCTCGCGTTCTCGCTCCCGCATCGCTTCCTCAGCTTGTCGCGCCTGTAACTCCGCCACAAATGCTGCCGCGTACGCCCCACACACCGCCTCCACGCGCCGGATACCGGCCGCGACGGCCGACTCCTTTACAATCCGAAACTCTCCAATCTCACCGGTTGTGCTGACATGCGTGCCGCCACACAACTCCATCGAAAACCCATCGAGCCCTGACGGCTTTCCGCCGATTTGCACCACACGTACCACCTCGCCGTATTTCTCACCGAAAAACTGCATTACATCCGGTCGGCCACGAACCTCGCGGTAGGGAACCTCAAACCAATACACCCGCGCATTTTCACGGATCCGCTCGTTGACCAATCGCTCGATGTCCGCCAACTGCGTCGCGGTTAATTTCTCGGGATGATTGAAATCAAATCGCATTCGCTCCGGTGCTACCAACGAGCCGCGTTGCCGCGCCTCGGGACTGACCACTTCGTGCAACGCCCAGTGAAACAAATGCGTCACCGTGTGATGACGTTGCACATCGGCACGGCGAGCCGCATCCACGCACACCTGCACGGTCTCGCCCACTTCGGGCGCGCGACCGCGCGCCAATCGCACCCGATGCACGTGCACGCGACCTTGTCGTTGTGTGTCCATCACCGCCAACTCACCGGCCTCGTGCTGTCCGGTGGCCGACAACAGCACCAAACCGGTATCCCCCACCTGCCCACCGGCTTCTGCATAAAACGGCGTCCGATCCAGCACCAACTCAAACTGACCGGCCTCCGCTTCCGGCACCACGGCCTGCACCACCGCTGTGCTCTCAAGCTGCTCATAACCGATAAATTGGGTCGGCGGTAACTGTGTGTTCTCGCTGACCACCAACACCGTGATTTTCTTGCGCTCGTAATCCTCTCGCGCACGCCGGCGTTGCTCCTCCATGCGTTGCTCGAAACCCGCCGTGTCCACCACCAGCCCGCGCTCGCGCGCCAGCAACTGAGTCAAATCGAGCGGGAACCCATACGTGTCGTACAGCTTGAACGCCTCGTCCGCAGGGAAAACACCGTCGCGCACCGCGCCCGGCCGCGCCAACACCTCCTCGAACAACTCCAGACCGCGGTCGAGCGTGCGATTGAAGCTTTCCTCCTCCGCACGCAACGTCGCGCGCACCGGCTCCAAGCGCCGACGCACCTCGGGAAACACATCCCCAAATCGCTCCGCCACGACATCCGCCAGTTTGTAGAAAAATGGCTCGTGAAAACCGAGGTTGCGACCATACCGCACCGCGCGCCGCAAAATACGCCGCAACACGTAACCGCGCCCTTCATTCGACGGCTCAATCCCATCGGCCACGGCAAACGTCAGACAACGGATGTGATCCGCGATCACCCGAAACGCCACGTCACCGGCCTCCTCCCCGGTCGGCGGTTGTCCCGGCGCCGGCACGCGTCCCGTGTACCGACGACCGCTGAGCTGTTCGAGGGCCCGCAAAATGGGTGTGAACAAATCCGAGTCATAGTTCGAGATCGGTCGCGAAAAATCGCGCAAGCCATCCGTGCATTGCACGATACCGGCCACGCGCTCCAAGCCCATGCCGGTATCCACATGTTTCGCCGATAACGGGGTCAACGATCCATCGGGGTTGGCATTAAATTGGATGAACACCAAATTCCAAATTTCCATGCATAGCGGACTGCCGGCATTGACCATGCGCGCGCCAGCGTTTCCGGCAGGCGTCAAATCAATGTGGATCTCGCTGCACGGCCCGCACGGCCCGGTATCCCCCATCATCCAGAAATTGTCCTTGCGGCTACCGGCCACGACGTGGTCGGCCGGTAGGTATCGCAACCAGAGTTGACGCGACTCCTCATCGGCCGGCAACTGCGCGTCGCCGCCAAAATACGTTGCGTACAATCGCGCCGGTGGCAGTCGCCAGCGCTCCACCAACAACGACCAGGCCCAATCAATCGCCTCGCGTTTGAAATAATCCCCAAAACTCCAGTTGCCCAACATCTCGAAAAACGTGTGGTGGTAGGTGTCCAAACCCACGTCCTCGAGGTCGTTGTGTTTGCCGCCGGCACGGATGCATTTCTGAGTGTTGGCCGCGCGGGGAGGCCGGTAGGGACAGGGCATTTGCCCGAGGAATATTGGCACGAACTGGTTCATGCCCGCGTTGGTGAACAACAAATTGGGCGCATCCGGTAGCAGCGACGACGACGGCACGATGGTGTGCTGGTGCTGTTGAAAGAAGTCCAAAAAACTCCGGCGAATCTCGGTTGCGGTCATGACCATGACGCCACAGATTAGACGCTTGCCCGCCGCGGCTCAACGCTGCACATCACCGCCGGTAGCCCAGCCTACCGGCTGGCGTAGCGATCCGAAGGAGAGTGAACCAGGTTTCGCACCACCGTCACCCGGCCAGCCGGTACGACCCGTGCCGCTGATATTCCGCGCCGGTAGGGCGCAGTCGGCTCTCGTACAAATGGAGTTCCTCCACACGCATACGACCAAGCGGCTGAGTGGCGCGCGCGTTCAATCGCCGCACCAACGCATCATCGAGCCATGGTTGTCGCAAGCGCGCCAATGTGAGATGCGGATGAAACGGCCGCGCTTCCCGAGCAAATCCCAACGGTTCCAACGCACACGCGACGGCGTCGGCCAGGGCAACCATCGGCGCGACCGGTTCGGCACAGCCCAACCACAACACGCGCGGCCGGTCGCGATTCGGGAAAACACCCCAGCCGACAAATTCCAATTCAAAGCTCGCTTGTCCACGGGCCGCGGCACCCAGCGCCTCCTGCACTGCCGGCAGTCGCGCCTCCTCGACCTCACCGAGAAATTGGAGCGTGAAATGGAGGTTGTCGGCTTTCGTCCATGACGCGTTCGTCGCAGTGCGAACGCGGCGCAGCTCGGCGAGCAACTCACTCACCACCGCGTGCAGTTGCGGGCTGGGGTCAATGGCAACAAACAAACGCATACGTCCCACCTTTACCGCGAATCCGTCGGCGGGAAAATCCGGTAGCACAGCCGGTAATCTTGAATGACCTGACGCGTGCCGCTCGGTTACCGGCCGCGGCGCCATCGAAATGTAACGGAATCGCGGCTTGCACTTGCCATATCGCTGTTCCATCAGACGGCTATGCGTTGGCGATTTCTTGCGTGTTTGCGGTGGTGGTGGGTGTGTTGGATTGGGATTGGGCAGGCGCTCGGAGCCGGTAGCGTTATTTTCATCCATCCCGACGGGGCCAGCCTCAATCACTGGAATGCCGCGCGGTTGTACTGGGTGGGACCTGATGCCGAGTTGAATTGGGACCGCCTACCGGGGTTGGCTCTGTACCGCAGCCATTTGGAGGATTGTCTTACGGCCAGTTCTAACGCCGGTGGCACCGTTCACGCCTACGGACGTAAGGTCGTGTACGGTGCGTTCGGCAACAACGGTGGCCAGCCGATTACAGCGCTGTCGGGGAAACCGTATAGCATCATGCGCGAAGCGCAGCGTGCCGGCATGGCGGTGGGCATCATCAACTCCGGTGACCTCATTGAGCCCGGTACGGCAACGTTTCTAGCGAGTGTCAGCTCCCGTACGGCGCATGAGGAAATCATCGCGCAGCTCCTCGCCGCCCAGCCCGACATCCTCATGGGGGGAGGAGAACAATGGTTTTTGCCGAAAGGAGTTGTCGGTCACCACGGTCCGGGTCAACGCTCCGATGGACGCAATCTTATCGCCGAGGCCCAGGCAGCCGGCTACACGATCGTTTATGACCGCACAGAGTTGGCGAAGCTACCGGCGCGCACTCGAAAAGTGTTGGGCTTATTCGCCAGCGGAGCCACTTTCCATGACCAGCCCGAGGAAAAACTCCGGGCTGCCGGCCTGCCGCATTACCGGCCCGAAGCACCCTCGGTGGCTGAGATGACCGACGCAACACTGCGAATCCTCGGCGCGCGTCGGCAACGGTTTTTGCTCGTCGTGGAAGAGGAGGGCACCGACAACTTCGGCAATGTCAACAATGCGGCCGGTACCTTCGAGGCGTTGCGCCGTGCCGACCACGCGATTGGTGTGGCGCAACAGTTCGTGCGGCGACATCCACGAACGTTGTTACTGGTGGCGGCCGACAGCGATGCCAGCGGGATGCAAGTGGTAGCGGCGGGCGTCCGCGCTGACCAGCCGCTGCCGCCACCCCGTTCACCTTCGGAACCGCCGCTTCACGGCCGCGACGGGCCCGGTAGCTTGCCATTTCTTGCGGCGCCCGACGTGACTGGGAAACGCCTGCCCTTCGCTGTCGTATGGATTGGTTCGCATGACACGTATGGCGCGGTGTGCGTGCGCGCAGCCGGTTACAACGCCCATTTGGTGCGCGGCAGCTTTGACAACACCGATATCTACCGGCTGATGTACCGGACATTGTTCGATCGCACGGTCCCCAGCCCGGTACGCAAGCGCTGACGTCACGGCGCGCTCACAAACCAGAAGCGCCGAGACTTTCTTGGCCGCCGAGCCAAAAGGCGTGCGACCCGCAAAACGGATCTGCTGCTGCTACTGAAAACGGCGCGCCTGAGATGGGCATTTTTGTACGAGTCTGAGAATCGCATCGCACCGGTGGGAGATTCTCAAGGATTTGAAGCGGTGGCATCGCCGTTGCTGATTTTGTCCGTGAGAGGATTTGTCGAATGGCGATTTTCGTGTATCACGCGCGCGACGCACAGGGGCGGGTTGTCAGCGGACAAATTGAAGCGGTGGACCAACCGGCCGCCGCGTTGCAATTGATCAACCGCGATCTGATCGTCACCACGATCCAACCGGCACCGGCGGCGAAACGCAAGGCCGAGCGACGCGGTGGCAAGGTCAAATCGCAGGACCTCGTCGTGTTCACGCGGCAACTGGCCACGATGATGGAAGCCGGGTTGCCGCTGGTGCAAACGTTGACGGCGCTGGAAGAGCAAACCACCAGCAAAACTTTGAAGCCGGTGATCCAGCAAATCACCGCGCGCGTGGAAGCCGGTGAGCCGTTCTCCGCGGCGCTGGCCGAGCATCCGCGCGTGTTCAATCGGTTGTACGTCAGCATGGTGGCGGCGGGCGAAACCGGTGGGTTGCTGGCCGAGATTCTCGACCGCATTGCGTCTTATTTGGAGGCGACCTCCCGGCTGAAAAAGAAAATTAAGTCGGCGATGACCTATCCGGTCATCGTTTGTTTCATCGCGATTGTGATCGCGTTGTTTTTGGTGCTGAAGATCATCCCGATTTTCGCGGACATCTTCAAAGACTTCGGCGCCAAACTACCAGCCCCCACGCAGATGCTGATCAATTTCAGCAATTTCTTGCGGGAGTATTTCATTGCGTTCGTGGTGGTGACCGCGGTGAGCGTGTTCGCGCTGGTGAAACTCAAACAGACGCCGCGCGGCACGGCAATTTGGGATCGCTTGGTGTTGCGCCTGCCGGTGTTTGGCGCGCTGGCGCACAAGGTGGTCATCTCGCGGTTTGCGCGCACGTTTGCGGCGCTGGTGCGTAGTGGCGTGCCGATTCTGGAAACGCTCCGCATCGTGGGGCAGTCGGCCGGCAACACGGTGGTTGAGGAGGCGGCGCAGGCCACCGCCGTCAGCATTGAGCGGGGTGAAAATCTCGCCAGCTCGCTGGCTCAACACAAGATTTTCCCGCCGATGCTCGTGCGGATGGTGGCCGCCGGCGAGCAGACCGGCAAAGTGGACGTGATGCTGGAGAAAATCTCCGATTTCTACGACGAGGAAATCGAGGCGACGTTGGCGGGGCTGACGTCATTGATTGAGCCGTTGTTGATTGTGTTTCTGGGTGTCGTGGTCGGCAGCATTGTGGTGTGCATGTTTCTGCCGATCTTCAAACTGAATGAAATCGTGCAGTTCTAAGCGAGGACGATCATGGCCAAAATCGTGGTAGCCGATGATGATGTTGCAATGGTGTCGGTGCTGGCTGAAGTGCTGAAGGACAACCAGCACCAGGTCTTACCGGCCAACAACCCGGAGCGCGCGCTGGAGTTGATCCGGCAACATGCGCCGGATTTGGTGCTGGTGGACGTGGAAATGCCGGAAGGCACGCCGAGCGGATTGGACGTGTTGCGCCAGACCAAAGAGTTCAATCGCTCCATCCCGGTGATCATGGTCACCGGTCAAGCCACCAAGGAACGGGCGGTGGAAGCGCTGCGCGCGGGGGCCCAGGACTTCATTGAAAAGCCATTCCAAATTGATGAGCTGGTGAAACGAGTGGGCAATGCGTTGTTCCAGCAACGCGCGGTGCACGCGATTCAGGAAAATATCGAGTTGAGAAAACAACTGCAGGACAAGTTCCGGTTCGACAAGCTCATCGGTAACAGCCCGCAGATGGAACAGGTCTATCGCATGATCGAGCGCGTGGCGAACACCGACGCGACGGTGTTGATTCTGGGCGAGAGCGGTACCGGCAAGGAGTTGGTGGCGCGGGCGCTGCATTACAACAGCCGACGCGCGGCGATGCCGTTTGTGGCGGTCAACTGCAGCGCATTGCCGGAACACCTGCTGGAAAGCGAACTGTTCGGACATCGCAAGGGCGCGTTTACCGGTGCGGCGTTCGACAAGGTGGGTTTGTTCCAGCACGCGGACGGCGGGACGATTTTCCTCGATGAAATTGGTTCGATGGCGCCCGGACTGCAAACGAAGTTGCTGCGCTTTTTGCAGGATAAAGAACTGCGACGGGTCGGCGACACCGAGACGATCAAGGTGGATGTGCGGGTGATTGCGGCCACGAACGAGCCATTGCTCCAAAAAATGAAGGAGAAAACTTTCCGCGAGGATTTGTACTACCGCATCAGCGTGATTCCGATTTCGCTGCCGCCGTTGCGAGAGCGAGGCGAAGATTTGGAATTGTTGGTGCAATATTTTGTGCAAACCATTTCCCAGCGATTCGGAATGCCAACGCCGCGTGTCTCGGAGGGCGTGATGCAGGTGTTCCGCGCTTATCGCTGGCCCGGCAACGTGCGCGAGCTGCAGAACGCCATCGAGCGCGCGTGCGCGTTGTGCGACGACGGTGTGATTGAATTGAAAGATCTGCCCGAGCGCATCCTTGAGGCGGTGGCGGCCGGTACCAACGGCGGTAACGGTCACGGACAAACCGAGCCAACCGCCACACCGGTCAGCGGCGCGTTGGCGGTACAGGTGGCCAGCGCCGCGCAGTTCTCGAGAGGGTTTGGCGGGATGACGTTGAAAGAGTTCCTGCACCAACAGGAAGTCGTTTACATCGAGCAAGCCATCAAAGCGCACGGCGGCAGCAAGGAGAAAGCCGCCGAGGCGTTGGGCATCAGCATGGCGACGTTGTACCGTAAGCTTTCGCCACATCCCAAAACGCGGTTTGATGTGGATGCGTCCCTGGAATCCGGCACTTGAGCAACCGCCACTGATGGCACGGTTCTGGTCCGCGCGACGGTTGGCGCGACCATGCCCCGCCGCTGGGGCAGCGGGGAAAATCACGATTGACTTGGCCATAGCGGGCGAACATCATGCGCCACCGATACGTCAGGGACATGCCAAAACTCCACATTTTGTCGGGTGTTCTCGAGGGAAAAACGTTCGACCTGATTGAAGAGCGGATCACCGTCGGCCGTGGCATGGACAACATGATCCGACTCGAGGACGGGACCGTTTCGCATCACCATGCGCTGTTGATTCTCGAGGGCAACGACTACACCGTACGCGACCTCAATTCCACCAACGGCACCCGAGTCAATGGCCTGCGCGTGGTCGAATCCAAGTTGCATAACGGTGATTTGCTTCGGCTCGGCTCGGTGGAAATCCGTTACGAATCCGATGTCAAAAAATCCAGCCAGCCTCTGCCTCCCGCGCGAACCGGTGTGGATTTGAGTCAGGTGGGTTTGGGCACCGGCAAACCGCCGAACTTCACCTCTGCGTCCCCGTTCGGACGCAAACAAACTTCGCAGCCGCAGTATTTGATCTGGGCGTTGCTGGTGTTGGGCTTGGTGGCTCTCGCGGTTATCACATATCTGGTTTTCAAGTTTGTCGGCCTCGGCGGGTAACAAGCTTGCCGGTACGAGGGACAACAACCGCGCGTTCACTTCTCGCCGAAACAGCAGGCAGGCATTTCGGTGATGCCGAATGCGCCGGGGATCAACTGCTCTTGGTTGTCATGGAGAAGCGGAACTCGAAGGGGCTGCGTTAGTTTCCGAAGCCGAGGTGCTAACCAGCGGTTTGATCAACGTGTTGACCGTTGCCTCGGAGAGACGGAATGATAGCGGCGGGTCACTCCACGACGCATCCTGACCCGCCAACTTGAGCGTGTAGGTTTGGTCACCAGCTAGCAGCACGAACCGATAGGTAGGTTGATCAAGCGAAGCGGGTGCGGCGCGATAAAACTCCTCCGCATCGAGCGCTGCAAACACGTTGAGAACGATCGTGACGTCATCGGTGTTGAGCACGCCCTCCACGGGCTCGCGCAAAACCCACTGGCCTTGTTCGTTTCGCTCAATAACCTCCCGGGTTTCGCCATGCTGACGCTCGAACCGGCGAATGGATGCCTCGCTGAGGCTGGCGACGCGGCGCGGTCGGACATCGAGCGGATGCGAAGGTAACCACGCCGGTAGGTTGGTGGTTATTCCGTAGATGAAGGGTTCATCGTCGCGTTTGACCAAGCACAAGCCGCGCGAGGCATCCGGTGCGCTGATCACGAGGTTGGCCACGATGTTCGTGCCACTGCCTTGCAATCGGACGACGGCAGCGGGTGTCGCCAGTCCGTAAGGCTCCAACTCCGTTGCCACATCAGTCACAAATTGATCCACGCGCAGGTCGCGCAACTTGCCCAGCAACGATTGAACCCGGTCGCGATCGGCGCTTTGCACGGCCGGTGCGGTGACCTGCCAGTCCGCGTTGGTCTTCGTCAGCACCAATCGCTCGCTGCCTCGCAAGACTTCGATGCCCTCGACCGCATTTTCGTCAAAAACCAAGACCCGCCGGTCGCGATAATCTGCGACGTTGAGTTCGGCCGCCGGTAGGTCTGTGGTGTTGAGTGCCAAAATTGCGTCGGCGGTTTTCAGTTTGGCGTAGGTGCGGCCGGCATTCTGCGGATCCGGCGTGCTTACCAGCAGCGTAAGCACGCCTTCAACTCCGCTACGGCTGATGGTGATTTCGCGGGCCGGTTCATCGAGCCGGTATCGCGCGAGGTCGGCAGGGTTGTCGCTGACGAACTCTTGCACGCGGAGTCGGCTTAGTTGGCTCAGCAGATCGGAAACCGCACGTTGGTCGGCACGGGCGCTGACGGGTCGAACGATGGTCCACGGGCTGGCGGTGTCGCCACCACTGCGTGCGAATTCGAGAACGCGATCGCCATTTTTGATTTCGCAGCGTAGTGTGGTGGCCGGATCGAAGTCTAGGACGGTTCGGTCGCGCAGGTCGTTGACCGTGCGGTTGAGCCGGTCAAAAAGATATTCCTCGGCGATATAGACTTCGGGTTGACCGTCGAATTGCGCATAGAAGGCGTCTCCGGTGGGAGTCTCCCCGCCCAAGCGCAGGACGCGTCGGCCGGTAGAAGTTTGCCATGCGACCTGCAGCCGTGGGTTGACCAAGCCCAGTTCGTTGCGATCCAAACCGGCAACCTCCTCCGCGGAGAGCGTGCGCTTTTTCTCGGCGAATTCGAGGCCATCAAGCATTGAATTGACAGTGCCGGAGTCGGCCCGGTAGGCGATCGGCTCAAGTAGGTACCAGCGGTTGTTCTTTTTCTCGAGGACGATCGTTTGATTGGTGAAAATTAATTCCAACCGGGTGACTTGATCGGACTTGAGATTTGTGAGCCGGCGGCTTTGTTCGCGCCGTTTGTCAGTGGGAGTGCCTTTTTTGTAGTCCCACCATACAAACGCGCCAACGAGCGCGACGACAATCGCGAGGATGAGCGTGGTGCGTGCGTTCATGGATTATTTGCGACGTTGGATCCAGACGACCAACCCTAGCACTGCGACTGCCAACGGCAGCCCGGCAATGCTGAGCACATACACAGCACGGGCTTGTGTCGGCGTCATGCTGAGGCTGAACTCTTGGGGGCGCTTGGGCGCAACGGCGATCAATTGCTCGCGTTGTAACAACCAGTTCAGCGCATTCATGAAAAAGTCGAGGTTGCCAGGAGCACCGCCCAGAGTGCCGTTGGCGGCCATTGCGGAGCTGCCGACAACCACGAGCCGCGTTTGAGCAACGGATAACTCCACATCCGCCGGTCGGCTGGTCTCAACAGCTACGGCGAGCGACAGCGCGCCGCGTTCATCCACGTTGGGCGTGTACTCGAGCGCTTCCGGATCGGGATTGGTTTCCGCCCAAAACGCGGGAGGCGTGCGCACCAGCTCCGTTACTCGTGGAGCATCGGGACCAGCAGGACGGTCCGGCGCCGACAAGCGCCGCACGGTGCGGCAATAAGGAAAAATTGTGTTGATGCCGCCGAGGGGATTGACGATTGGGTGAAATCCGTAGTCCACTCCCAACGCCTCGACCAAGACGAGCTCGGTGCCGAGCAACCGCCCGCCGCTGGCCACCACAATGTCGTCGCCCACGCGCACCTGCCATTCTTCGAGCAAGGGTTTCAGACCGCTGTCCTGGCGCGCATCGAGCAACACCATCATCCGCCCGCCCTCACGAAGGTACCGGCCCAGCTCGCGGAGTTCGTGACTCTGATAGGGCGTGCGCGGTCCCGCGACGATAACCGCAGCAGCGTTGGTCGGCATCGCCTGCTGTTGCAGGAGGTTCCATTTCAACACCTCGATGTTGTCGCGGCGGATGTATTGCGCAATGCTTGAGTAACCGTTCTGCCGATCAAAGTTATCGGGGTCCCGCTCGCCGTGGCCGGTGAGGAAATACACTTTTGGGGGTTCCTCTTCGGTGACGCGCTGGATCGCCGCCAAAAATTCACCCTCTCCCTTGAATGCTCGCACGCGTTGCCCGCCGCCCATCATGAAGCCGGCATGTTCGAGCTCGACCATTTCGTCAAGCCGTACGTATTTGTGGCGGTTGCCGGTCGAGAAGATGACCACGTCGGGCGAGTCAAGCTTGTACTTTTCCACCAACGCCCGCGCCCGCGCTAGGTCACGTTGCGGGTCCACATACTCCACGCGCAACTTGTCGCGGGCGTACAGTTGAAATTCCTTTAGCAAATCGCGGACGTCTTGGAGGACTTTCTGAACGTACTCGACCTCGGAACCCTCTGGTATAAACACCACGACATCCACTGGTTCACGCAGCGCCGCCAGCGTCTGCTTCGTTTTCTCCGACAACGCGTAGTAGCGGGTGCTGGTCCAGTCGTAGCGTTGGTAATGGCGGGACGCTAGCCAGTTGATCATCGCGAACAGCGCCACCGCCAACACGATTTGAGCTAGGACGTTGGCCCCAATGGTCAGCCGTCGTTTGCTCGCGCTGGGTGTCGCGGTTGCCTCACTCATCGCGCACCTCCATTTGCGGGTTTCGACGAGGATTTTAGTGATGAACAACACCAACACCGTGCCGCTGAGGTACAGGACCACCGGGCGCAAATCCACAATCCCGCGCGCGAAGTCTTCCATGTGCTCAAACGCCGAGACGGCGCGCACGAAATCGCCGATCGGGCCTCCAGGGAACAGAAAGCCCAGCCAATTGATCACGATCAGGATGAGGAAAATCGCTGCAAAAGACATCAACGCAGCCGTGACCTGGCTGCGAGTGAGCGCTGAGCTCATCAACCCAATCCCGATGAGGAATTGTCCGATGAGGAGCACCCCAAGGTAACCGGCCCAAATCGGTCCCATATCCAGAGGCGTGCCACCCGAGAACCGTTGAAGAATCACCACGTACACCCCCGTCAACGCCCACATCAACGTGTAAAGCACCACCGCCCCGAGCCATTTTGCCAGCACCACCTCGGTATCGGTGACTGGTGCCGTCATCAACGTTTCGATCGTGCCACTGCGTTTTTCCTCAGCCAACAGCCGCATCGTGATCATCGGGATGACCACCAACGACGGCAGCCAAAACATCTGAAACATGATTTTCATCGCCGTCAGTTGGGTCGGGCCGCGATTCAAGTACCCGACCACCACGGCGAAGGTTACGCCCATCACGATCAGAAAAAACATCACAACCACGTACCCCAGCACCGAGGCGAAGTACGCGCTCAACTCACGTCGCAACAAGGGAGGAATGTTTCTCATCGCAAGCGCAATCGTTGATCTCGTCGGTCTTCTTCCGCCTCATCTTCTTCTCGCGTCACCTGCACAAACACATCTTCCAACGTTGTGCGGGCGCGGGTCAGCTCCCGCAAATCCCAACGCGCCCCCGAGACCGCCCGATAGATTTCGACGCGCGGATCCGCATCGCCCCGCGGCCACACCGTCAATCGTGCATACCCGTCACGATGCGACTCCAGTTGCACCTCGGCCACCCCGGCTGCCTTACGTAAGGTCTCCATGGCCGCCTCCGGAGCGGCCCCCACTTCCACGTGAATGGCCCCGCCGCTTTGGAGCCGCTTCATTAAATTATCGGGAGTATCCGACGCCAAAATTTTGCCACGGTGGATGATGAGCACACGATTACAGGTCATCTCCACTTCCGGCAGGATGTGAGTGGACAACAAAATCGTGTGGCGCTGACCTAGGTCCTTGATCAACTGACGCACCTGCCGAATCTGCACAGGGTCCAGACCGATCGTTGGCTCGTCCAAAATCAATAAATCCGGATCGCCCAGCAACGCATCTGCCAGACCCACGCGCTGTCGGTACCCTTTCGAGAGCTGGCCAATCACACGTCGGCGGACGTCTTGGATGCCGGTGCGTTCCATGCACTCATCAATCCGCTCTTTGCGCTGCGCGCGGGGCACGCCTTTCAACCGCGCCCGAAACCGCAGGTATTCCAACACTCGCATGTCATCGTACAGCGGATTGTTCTCCGGCATGTAGCCCACATGCCGCCTTACCTCTAACGAGTGCTGGAACACATCCCAACCGGCCACCTCCACCCGCCCGCTTGTTGCCGGCAGAAAACCGGTAAGGATGCGCATTGTCGTGCTCTTGCCGGCGCCGTTCGGGCCAAGAAACCCGACAATCTCGCCACGCCCGACGGTAAACGTCACGTCTTGCAACGCCGTGACCCCGGCGTAGCGTTTCGTCAATCCTTCCACTTTGATCATGGGATTCATACGACAAGCCAGAGTCTACGCCGCCCTCCTCGCGGCAGCGCGCGTTTCTAACACAACCCCTTTGACGCACGCAAGACCCGCAGCGTTCACCAGGTCCTCGCAGGAACGCGCGACGACACGCAACCGCAGGCACCACGTTCGGGAAGAGGGACCCAGCAACAGAGTTTCCACCGCGTTACCGGCTATGCGGAGATAAAGGAGTCCAACTGCGGCGCAGCAGACGCCAAGACGCGCGCTCGCAGCAGAGTTACCGGATTCGAGACCGGTAGCCTACTTGGCGATGGATGAGCTGGCGGAGAGGGAGGGATTCGAACCCTCGGTACAGGTTTTCACCCGTACAACGGTTTAGCAAACCGCCGCTTTCGACCACTCAGCCACCTCTCCCGCGTTGGGTATCGAAACCGGTGGCGCTGACCATATCAGCGGTTCATGTTTGTGGCAAGTCAGCGCCAACGGCACCGGTAACCCAATTTGGCCCGCAAAAAGATCGGGCCGGCATTGCGCCGGCCCTACCCAGGAGGAGGCGGTCTGGGATAAAAACGTCAGAGCATTGCTACCGCTTGATTGCCAAAACGCGCTGGATGGCATACAGCGCTTCTTGAACGCGGAACGGTTTGTGGATGTACCCATCGAGCGCGTACTGAACCATCAATTGCCGCAACCGCAATTCGTCCGCGCCCGAACAAAGAATGACTTTCACTTTGTCGTTGAGCTTGCGCAGCCACTCGAATGTCTTCCCGCCGTCCAATCCCGGCATGTAAAAGTCGAGAATGATGAGGTCAATTTTGTCCTTATCGCGCGTGTACAACTCCAGCGCTTTGACGGGATTGTTCACCGTGATGACTTCATAACCACTCGGTTCGAGCATCTGACGCACGATTTTGCAAAAATCCTCGTCGTCATCGATGACCAAAACGGAATAACGTGCTGCCTGAGCCGGTTGGGGTTGATTCACTGGCTGAGTGCTGATCGTTTGCATGATGATTTTGACCGCTCCTATGTGCCCCTAAAAAGAGCAAAGCCGGTGCCATCTCCCCCAGCGCGGTCAGTGCCCGGCCCGCAGAATCTCCCTCACACTATGTGAAGGCTCAGACCACGGTGCTGACGCCGCGAGTTCGCGCGGGACTGCGCGTTTGAATGGGCGAAACCTTCACGACGTTTTCAGGATCGTAGTCGAGCAACTTCAGCCAATCCTCGGTGATGTCGGTGGGCGGGAAAATGTCGTTTTCCTGATACTCCAACTCCAGCGACTGCAGCAGGTCTGCTTCGGTAATCCCCTCGTCTTTGCGCGAGGCGATGCTGCGTTTGATCGCCATCTCCTTGGCGCGATCCACGATGCTGGCGATGATTGCCCCGCTTACCAGATCGCCGCGATACAAGATGTGGTTGCGACCACTGCGGAGTTGGACCTCGAGGAATCGGTTTTCCTCGCGGTGCGCAAACAAGTGGTTCACCACGCTGTCCAGCAACCGATTGAGATCCTCAGCCAACGGGATATTGTCGCCGAGGTAAATCTGGAAAATCTCGCGCGCACCTTCCTTGTCAGGCCGATGCACCTTGATTTTCCGGTCAATCCGACCGGGTCGCAGGATTGCCGGGTCAATCAGGTCGGCGCGGTTCGATGCCAAAATGATCACCACATCATGCAACGATTCGATGCCGTCCATCTCCGAGCAGAACATCGGCACCAACGTGGACGACATGCTGAAATGCCGGCTGGCGTGCCGGGTTCCAAGGATGCTCTCGGCCTCGTCGATAAACAGAAATGGCATAAACCCCTGTTTCCGTTTCTCACGGCAGATGGCGAAAATCTCCCGCACAATCCGCTCCGATTCGCCCACCCACATGTTGAGAATTTCCGGCCCTTTGACGTGCAGGAAACACTCTTTCACCTCGCGCCCCGTTCGCTCGCGCAATTGCCGCGTCAGATTGTACGCGGTGGCTTTGCCAATCAGCGTCTTGCCGCAACCCGGTGGCCCGTGCAGCAAAAAGCCTTTCGGCTGCGCGTACCGGAACCGCTCGAACAATTCGGGATGCAGCAACGGCAACTCGATCGCATCCTTGATTCCCTGAATCGCCGCCTGCTGCCCACCCACCCGACTCCACGGCAACTCCGGTACCTCTTCGAGGTAGTACTCACGTTGACCGCGCGTCGCCAACAACTCCACCGCCACCCGGTAGGCCGGATCAATCCGCACTTCGTCGCCGACCTTGATGTTGGCGTTCAGCAAATCCGTGCTCCGCTGCAAAATGATGGATTGCACGCCATGTTGCTGGCCAACACGCAATCGTCCATCCGCCAACACATCCATCACCGCGCCCACCGGCCCCGAGTTGTCATATCCCAAATCGCCAATCACCGCATAGGCTTCATTAACGAGCACGCGCGTGCCAATTTTCAGCTTCGACGCATCCAACCGCGGGTCGATGTTAGAATAGTAGTCGTGCCCGCCCACTGCGATGTGCGCGATGTCAGGCTTCGGCAAACCCAAAAATGTCCCAATGCGGTTCGCCGGCGCGGTGACTTTCTTCACCACCTCATCGAGTTTCTCAATCGCCGCGCGTGCCTCGCTTAGCGTGATGTCGCGTTCTTGAATCTGCTGACGCAACCGAAACAAATCCACGCGCAATGGATGCCCCTCAGGAGTGCCGGCAATCAGACGATCAACCAGATGAATCGGGGAATCTTCCTCAGTGGTTCCCCACGGCTCCAGTGGTTCGGGTACTCGACCCGCGGGTCGCGGTCGTTTGGGCATTTGATCGCTCATCGTTGGTTGTGCGCCCCTTTCACGCCGAATTATAACGCGACGAAATCAGCCCTGCAAATACCCCGCGCCTCCCGGATCACTCGTGCCGTTTCAATCGGAAAAACTCCCGCAACAACTCCCGCGCCTCCTTCTCGCGCACCCCACCCATCACTGACACCACATGGTTCAGGCCGCCCTGCTGCGGGATGTTGAACACCGACCCGGCCGCCCCGGCCCTCTCATCCCGCGCGCCATAAACCAACCGGCTCACGCGCGCCAAAGTCAACGCCCCGGCGCACATCGGGCATGGTTCCTTCGTCACGAACAACGTGCAGCCATCCAACCGCCAATCACCTCGCGCATGAGCTGCCGCCGTCAACACCAACATCTCCGCGTGCGCCGTCGCGTCTTTCAGCCGCTCGACCTGATTATGTGCGCGCGCAATGATCCGTTGCTCATGCACAATCACCGCGCCCACCGGCACTTCATCATCTTCAAACGCCAACCGGGCTTGTCGCAACGCCTCGCCCATGAAATACTCATCGCTTGTCAGATCCACCGGCATCGTCGGCGAGCGTAGTAACCGACCGGCCGACCCGCAAGCCGGTAGGACTCAGCACCGGCCGCATGCCACGCATTTTTGACCTTAACACGTTGCGTCGCCGACTCCGCATCCGCGGAGCCGATCGCACCACGTTTCTTCACGGACAGTGCACCAACGACATCAAACGCCTGCGCCTCGGCGATCATTGCTATGCGGCGTTTCTGAACCCCAAAGGTAAAATGCGCGGCGACGGCGACATCGTGTGCCTTGAGGATTGCTTCCTCATCTCCAGCCACGCCGATTTGCAGCCGACGCTCGAACGCTACATCATCACCGAAGACGTCACCATCGAGGACGTCACGGCCGAACTGCCGGAATTTGCTCTGTGGGATGAAACCCCACCGGCCGACGCCATCCGGTACGATAACCGACTTGGCGGTTGGAACGTGATCGGCCTCAGACCGGCAGGCGAACCGCTGAGCGCCGAAGAATTCGAGCGCATGCGCATCGAGGCCGGTGTGCCGTTGTGGGGCGTGGACCTCACCGAAAACGTCATCCCCATCGAGGCCGGTCTGGAGCGTTGGGCCATCAGCTACGAGAAAGGTTGCTACATCGGTCAGGAGACCATCGCCCGCATCCGCACCTACGGTCACGTCAATCGCCACCTCTGCCAACTGGCTGGTGCCCAACCACCGGCTCGCGACGCCGTCACCAGCCTCGTCTGGTCGCCGTCGCACAACCGGTATCTTGCGCTGGCTTATTTGCGCCGCGAGCTTGCAAAGCCGGGCACAACCGTTACAGTCGGCGGCGTTTCCATGGAGGTCTTGAAACTATGCGGCAGTTGAGAGCGTTCCTGCTAACCCTACTCATCGGAGCCAACACCATGGCAGCAACCAACGACGAAGTGGCCGTGATCGAAACCAAATTCGGCAAAATCATCCTCGAATTTTTTGCCGACGACGCGCCCAAAACTGTCGCCAATTTCAAAAAACTTGCTCGCGAGGGATTCTACGACGGCACCACCTTCCACCGCGTCATACCGGATTTCATGATTCAGGGGGGCGACCCGCTCAGCAAAACGGACGACCGATCCAAGCACGGCACCGGCGGTCCTGGTTATACCATTGAGGCCGAAATCAAACGTCCGCACCTACGCGGCACGGTCGCCACCGCGCGTCTCGGTGATCAGGTCAATCCCGAGAAGCGGTCCAGCGGTTCCCAATTCTTCATCAACGTCAAAGATAATCATTTCCTCGACGGCAACTACACCGTCTTTGGCCGCGTCATTCAGGGCATGGATGTCGCCGACAAAATCTCGCTCGTTCCCCGCGACCGACGCGACAATCCCAACGAACGCGTCGAAATGAAAGTCCGCATCATGAGCCGGGCGGAAGCGTTGGGGAGCGCGCCCACACCGTAGCCGTTTCATCCTCCCACACCTGCACAAACCCGCGCTCGATCAAATCGAGTGGCGTTACTCGCGCCGCGCGCCGCTCCACCAACACATAATCCACCCGGTAGCGCCGAACCAAGCGATCCCACTCCGGCCCGTTGCGGTAGAAAAAATCGCGATTCATCTCGAACGTGGATTCAGGGAACACCGTCTCATACCGGCCATCCATCGAGACGCGCATCTTCGGATACAGCCGCCACGAAACATAACTGCCCCATCGGAACGGCACCGCGATGTTGCCGCGCGCGCCCACTCGCTCAAGGTAATCCACCGCTTGTACCGGATAAAAGGTGGGCGGCGCGACCGGCTCCCACGTGGCTACCGGCCCCAGCCATCCCAACACCATCGCCGTCACCACCGCGTACGCCCCCGCGACCCATCCCAATCGCAAACGCCCCCACGCCACCTGCAACCACGGACCTGCATACGTCAACGCTGCGATGGCGAAAAACGGCGCGTGCCGGCGGTGCCAGAACGCCCCAACGGCGGTCACCGCAAGCATCACCAACCCTACCGGATCACGTGCCGGTGCCTTTCTCCAACCGGCAACCAACACCACCGCGACCAACGCCGCCAACACCCAAAACCCACCGTACGGCCCGGTAATCTCCAGCGGCATCCGCCCCCACTCCGGTATGTCTGCTCGCCGATGCAACCATGCCGGCACCAAATAGGTCCAGAATCGCAAGCCATACGGATTGATTAACGTTGCACCGAGCGCCGCCGCCAGCGCCCAGCCGACCGGCTTTCGCTGTGCCACTGGCAGCAGATGCACCGCCAACGCCACCAATCCCACCGCAAACCCGCCATGCATGTTCACCCATGGCACCATCATTACCGGCACCACCCACGGCCAACGCGGCAAACACCACAACGTCACCGCAAAAAACAAGTAGGTGAACACATGACTACGCACCACCGGTACAAATCCCGGTAACAGTGTCCACGCGCACGGCAGCGCCAACGCCAACACCACCGGCCACTCT
>JANWVU010000001.1 GCA_025056465.1 Verrucomicrobiia bacterium
GCTTTTTGTGATGGCCCGACAAGCCAACCGGCTCGCTCATCACCCCGAGACCCACTGGCAAAAACCACCGCCCCCTACGCGCTGACCAACGTTTCTCCAAAGCGCACGCTCAGCGCCGTAAACAAAATTTCGACAATCTGGTCGAGATTGAATCGCGAGTTGTCGATGATCAGATCGTGATGGAAGGGATGTTTCGGGTCCTGGACGAAAAACGTCCGCAAAAATTTTTCGCGCTGTTGTTCCTCTTCCCGCACCTTTTTCTCAGCCGCCGCATAATCCAAACCGTGATCCGTCGCGTACCGGTGCACGCGCCATTCGAAGGGAGCCACCAATCGCACGTGCAATCCTGTTTTCAAATCTTGTGTGATCAAGTGGCTACCGCGACCAACGAGAATGGCGTGTCCGTGGATCGCCAGGGCGCGAATCACCTCGGCCATTTTCCGCAACACCAACGCGTCGTCTACCCGACGGTTTAGGATTGAGTCGAACAGCTCACTCATCTCATCGCGTCGTTTGCCGCCAATGTGCTCCACAATCCCGCGATGCAGATGGAGTTCCTGCGCCACCTTGTCGAGCAATTCTCGCTCATACGCCACCCAGGTGAAAAACGGCCGACAGCGCTCATTGAGTACATCCGCCAAGCGCAGGGCGACGGCGATGCCCTCACAACCAAACTCGCGCGAAATCGTTACGAAGGGATATGTGCCGGTGGCCAGTGGTTGCCCGGCTTGTTTGGCTCGTTCCCACGCATGCACGTGCGCGGCGATGCGTGCCTCCAGATTGGCCTGCGCCCAACTGTGCGATACGCGATTCATCGCGCCCCGGCAGAAGCATACTCCGCGACCTTCAGCCGGGCAAGCGCCCGCGCCAATGCCGCTTGGGCGCGCGGCACATCCACGCCCTCGCTGCGCTCCGTGAGCCGTTTTTCGGCCCGCTCACGCGCTCGTTGGGCTCGCGCTACATCAATTTCTTCCGGTAGCTCCGCGCTGCGTGTCAGCACCGAGGTCCGATCCGGTTGCACGACCAAAAACCCGCCGCCCACCGCCATGTACTGGTTGCGCTCATCCGGTAGCCGCACGTGGAGCACGCCGGGTTTGAGCGCAAACACGTACGGCGCGTGACCCACCAACACTTCAAACAACCCTTCCTGGCCGGGCGCGATGACAAACCGCACGTCACCCTGCCAAAACATCCGTTGGAGCGTCAGCACCTCCAGCCGGTATGTTCGCTCACCGGCCATGATCAGGCTTTCAATTTCTCCGCTTTGGCCCGCGCTTCTTCAATGGTTCCCACCATGTAGAACGCCTGCTCAGGCAAATCATCGTGTTTGCCTTCCAAGATCTCCTTGAAGCTCCGCACGGTGTCCGGGATGCGCACGTATTTGCCCGGGATACCCGTAAATTGCTCCGCCACAAAGTTCGGCTGGGACAGGAATCGTTGAATCTTGCGCGCACGTGCGACCGTGAGTTTGTCCTCCTCGCTCAACTCCTCCATCCCCAAGATGGCGATAATGTCCTGCAAATCCTTGTACCGTTGCAGGACTTGCTGAACACCGCGCGCCACTCGGTAGTGCTCCTCACCCACCAATCGCGGATCGAGTATCCGTGAAGTGGACGCCAACGGATCCACCGCGGGATAAATCCCTAACTCAGCGATCTGCCGCGACAACACAATCGAGCCGTCCAAGTGCGTGAACGTTGTCGCGGGTGCCGGATCGGTGATGTCGTCGGCCGGCACGTATACCGCTTGCACCGAGGTGATCGATCCCTTCTTCGTCGAAGTAATCCGCTCCTGCAACTCGCCCATCTCCGTGCCGAGCGTCGGCTGATAGCCCACTGCGCTCGGCATCCGCCCGAGCAACGCCGACACTTCCGACCCCGCCTGCGTAAATCGGAAAATGTTATCAATGAACAACAGCACGTCTTTGCCCTCAAAATCGCGGAAATACTCCGCTTCGGTCAGCGCCGTCAGCGCCACCCGCAACCGCGCGCCCGGTGGCTCATTCATCTGGCCAAACACCAGCACGGTGTTGGCAATCACGCCGGACTCGGTCATTTCAAGATACAGGTCGTTGCCTTCGCGCGTGCGCTCGCCGACTCCACCGAACACCGAATACCCGCTGTGCTCTTTCGCGATGTTGCGGATCAGCTCCTGGATCAACACGGTCTTGCCCACGCCTGCGCCGCCGAACAAACCAATCTTGCCGCCTTTCGCAAATGGCGCTAGCAAATCAATCGACTTCAAACCCGTTTCAAATTGTTTCGTCGCCGGTACCTGCTCTTCAAACGGCGGCGGCGGACGATGAATCGGCAGGCGTTTCGCGTCTTTGATCGGGCCTTTGCCGTCGATCGGGTTGCCCAACAAATCAAACACCCGTCCCAAGCAAGGCGGCCCAACCGGCACCGTGATGGGTTGGCCAGTGGCCAGTGCTTCCATCCCGCGCACCAACCCGCGCGTGTGCGACAATGCCACGGTGCGCACCAACCGCTCGCCCAAGTGAGCCGCCACTTCGCACGTCAGGTCAATGTGACGCTCGGGTGCTTGGATGCGAATCGCGGTGTTGATGGCCGGTAGCTCCTCGCTGAAAAACTCCACATCCACCACCGGTCCGATTACCTGCGCCACTTTGCCTTTGAGTTGTCCGTTTCCGTTCATCTAAGCCATCTCCTGTTCCGCTTTCGCGAGGGCGTCAGCGCCAGATACCACTTCCAACAACTGCTTCGTGATCGCGTCCTGTCGCATGCGGTTGTATTCCCGCGTCAGGTTCTCAATCATCTCGCTGGCGCTGTCGGTGGCAGCTTTCATAGCCACCATCCGCGCCGCTTGCTCGCTGGCCAACGATTCCACCAATGCCCGATACAAAACCACCTCGACGTATTGCGGCAGCAACGTCTCCAACAACGCATCTCCTGCCGGCTCAAACTGGTAGGCCGCCCTCTGCCGCGGCGCACCGGCCGCCTCCGTCGGTGGCTCCAACGGCAACAAGGGGATCACCACTGGCACCGACTTGAGCACACTGATAAACTGCGCATACGCCAGCCAGACTTGGTCATACCGCCCCGACAGAAAATCGCCGATGATCCGCTTGCGAATTGCCCCCACTTCCTCCAACCGCACATCGCGCGAAGGTTGAGGGAAGTGCTCGTCCACCGTAACACCTCGCGCCCGCAAAAAATCGCGCCCCTTTTTCCCCACGGTGATGATGCCGGTCGGCACACGTTGTTGGGCAACAAAATGACCGGCTTCGCGCAGAATGTTGGCGTTGAATGCGCCGGCCAATCCCCGATCGGAGGTGATAATCACCAACCCCACCCGCCGCACCTCGCGACGCTCCAGCAAGGGGTGTCGTGCCCCACCGGCCGCCGCCACGTCCGTCAGAATCTCTGTCAGCCGCTGCGCGTAGGGTCGTGCCGCCTCTGCCTTGGCCTGCGCGCGCCGCAGCCGCGCCGCTGCAATCATGTTCATTGCGCGGGTGACCTGCTTGATGTTGCGCACGCCGCGGATGCGACGTCGAATGTCTCGGGCCGAAGGCATCGCGAACCGTACCGGCTATTTCGCCGCAAATATCCGTTTGAATTCCTCCGTCGCCTGACGCAGCCCCGAGACGATGTCGTCGGTCAGATCTTTTTTCTCGCGGATGGCCTTTCCAATATGCGGGTATTTGGTGCGCATGAACTCGTAAAACTCCGCTTCAAACTTTGAGATGGCGGAGACCGGTAGGTCATCGAGATAGCCGTTGGTGCCTACCCAGATGATCATGGTTTGTTCCTCGACCGGTAGGGGCGCATACTGCGGTTGTTTCAACAACTCAATCATTCGTTGGCCACGATCGAGTTGAGCACGCGTGGCCTTGTCCAGATCGCTCGACAACTGAGCAAACGCCGCCAGCTCCCGGTACTGCGCAAGATCCAACCGCAGCCGACCGGCAATCTTCTTCATCGCCTTGGTTTGCGCGTTGCCACCCACGCGGCTGACCGACAACCCCACCGACACCGCAGGCCGAATACCGGCATAGAACAGGTCGGCCTCCAGATAAATCTGACCGTCCGTGATCGAAATGACGTTGGTGGGAATATAGGCCGAGTAATCGCCCTCTTGGGTCTCGATGATGGGCAAGGCCGTCAGCGACCCGCCACCTTTCGGATAAATCGGGTTCAACTGCGGCGCGCGGTCGTGAAGTTTCGCCGCGCGCTCCAGCAAGCGGCTGTGCAGGTTGAAAATATCGCCCGGAAACGCCTCCCGCCCCGGTGGCCGACGCAGCAATAGCGACACCTGCCGGTAGGCCTGCGCATGTTTGGAAAGGTCATCGTAGATGACCAGCGCGTGGCGCCCGTTATCGCGGAAGTACTCGCCCATCGCGCACCCGGCAAACGGCGCGATGTACTGCATCGGTGCCGGGTCGGAAGCCGTCGCGCTGACAACGATGGTGTAATCCATCGCGCCGTACTTCTGCAACGTCTCCACCACACTGACGACCGTGGACTTTTTCTGGCCGACCGCCACATAGATGCACAGCACGTCCCCGCCTTTCTGGTTGATGATCGTGTCCACGCAAATGGCAGTCTTACCGGTTTGCCGGTCGCCGATGATCAGCTCGCGTTGACCCCGCCCGATCGGGATCATCGAGTCAATCGCCTTCAACCCCGTCTGCAGCGGCTCCTTTACCGGTTGCCGTTCGATGACACTGGGCGCCTGCCCCTCCACCGACCGCAACTCTTTCGCCGCGATGGGTCCCTTGCCGTCAATCGGTTGCCCGATGGCGTTGACAACGCGGCCCAGCAACGCCTCGCCCACCGGCACCGACAGCAGCCGTTTCGTGCGTTTGACGAGGTCGCCCTCGCGCACCTCCGCAACGTCCCCGAAAATGATCGCGCCGACCTCGTCCTGCTCCAGGTTCAACGCCATCCCGTAGATGCCGTTAGGGAACTCCAACATCTCTTCGGCCATGCAATTGGGCAAACCCCGTACGCGTGCGATGCCATCGCCGGTCTCAATGACCTCGCCCACCTCCTCCGCTCCCACTTCGATTTTGTAGTCGCGCACGGTGCGTTGCAGCACCTCGGCGATTTGTTTGGGATCTAGCGTCAACGTTTCCGGCATGGCAATCTCCTCCTAATGCGACGGCGCCAACTGCTGTTGCAACTGCTGAAGTTTATACCGCAAACTGCCATCAATCACTTGCTCGCCCACCTTGATGATCGCACCACCCAACACGGACGGGTCCACCCGTTGATACAAATGCACGTTTTTGCCAAGCGCCCGCGTCAACGCCGAGGCCATCTGCTCCAACACGGTTTCCTCCAGCGGCCGCGCGGTGATCACCTCACCGGCCACCGTTTGACGCACCTCCGCCGCCAAGCGGATGAACTCCTCGATAATCGCCGGTAGGCGACCCACCCGGTCGGAATCCTGCAAGGTCAGTAACCAACCCAAAACCAACGAGTGGACCCGACCCTCAAACAACTCCGCTAATGCCTGACGTTTTCCTTCCCGTTTCAGGTTGGGATTTTTGAGGAACTCAAGCAACTGCGGGTTGGCGCGCAGCAAATCCCGCAGCCGAAACAGGTCCTGCTCAACCACGCCCACGGCATTTTCCGCCTCGGCCATGTCGAGCAACGCACGCGCGTAACCGGTCAGCACGGGGTCTCGTGGCATGGGTCGCTAACTCCGACGGATCCGCGTCAGGTCGCTGATCAAACTGTTGATCAACGCGCGATGCGTGGCCTCGTTGATCTCTTTCTCCAAAATCTTACCGGCAATCTGCACCGACAACCGTGCCACGGTGTCCTGCAGCTCCTGAAGACTTTTTTCTTTCTCGCGTTGGATGTCCTCCTGCGCCTGCTGCCGGGCTGCCGCTGCTTCCGCCTGCGCCGCGGCAACAATCTCTTTGCGCAGGTTCTCACCCAAAGCCCGCGCTTCATCCATGATTTTCTTCGCTTCGTTTCGCGCCTCGGCGAGTTGTTGCTGGTACTGCTCTAACGTTTTCTTCGCTTCCGCTCGCGCGCGCTCTGCTTCCTCTAACGACGCTTTGATGGTTTGCCCGCGCCGGTCGAGCGCGTCGGCAATTGGTTTGAACGCCAGTTTGGCCAAAAGGAAAAACATCACCAAAAAGGTCGCCAACGTCCAAAACATCAACCCAGTGTTTTTCGGCACGACGTTGACGCCGCCTTCCGCCGCCCACGCGCCGGTGGCCAGCACGACCGCGAGGAAGGTCAGGGCAAGTTTTCTCACGACACCATCCCTCCCGTCTATTTGAACACCAACAGGAATGTCACCAGCAGCGCGTACAACACTTGCGCTTCAACCAGCGCAAACCCGATGAACATCAGTCGTTGCACCAACGGCAACGCTTCGGGTTGTCGCGCCGCCGATTCGATGGCTTTGCTGAAAATGCTCCCGATGCCGATCGCGCCGCCCATCGCACCGATACCAATCGCCAACCCGCCACCCACATACGCCAGCGCCGCGTTCGTCAACGCCGCTTGGCCCACTTCCACTGCGACTTCTGCTGCCATGTTTGACTCTCCTTTTGTTGTTCTAGTGATGTTCCTCTAGCGACTCGCTCAAATACAAAGCCGACAACAACGTGAAGATGAATGCTTGGATAAACGCCACAAATAGCTCAAAGGCCACCAAAATCACGCTCAGCCCAAACGGCAACACCGCCGCCGCCTTCGCCAGCACATGCGGCTGGTTGAGCAACCACACGCCACCCACCATCGGCGCGGTTGCAAACGTCAACAACACCATGTGTCCGGCGGTCATGTTCGCAAAAAGACGGACGCACAGTGAAAAGGGTTCCGCAAGTAAAACCAAAAACATGATCGGGATGCCGGGAAGCTTCACCCATAACGGAGCTGGTAGGAGAAACTTGCGCTTGAAATAGCCTACCGGGCCCAGCTTCACCAACCCCACCACCTGCGCAATCACAAACACCATCACCGCCAGCGTCGCCGTTACCTCAATCGCTCCGGTGGGAGAATGAAAGCCGGGAATCGGAATCTTGCCGATGAGATTGGCGAACAGGATGAAAAAGAATAGCGACGCAAAAAAACCAAACCACTTCCGTCCGTGCTCGCCCAAAAATTCCCGCACGATGTTCTCGTCCACAAACGACACCATTGCCTCTACCAGATTCGCAAAGCGTCCCGTCGAGACCACCGCCGCGGCGATGGCGCGCGCGCCCAGAAACAAAACCAAAAACGCCGCCCCCGCCGCCAACCACAACATGATGACGTCGCCACTAATCGCCAAATTCATTGTTGCCTCTTGTCCTGCTCCGTTCGTTTCAACATCCACCGCACGCGCATCACCATCGGCACCGTGTAACAAACGATCACGGCTCCCGCCAACCACCCGCGATGCAACCGGTCGGCCGGCACCATGACCACCAACGCCAGCACCACCACCAACAACCCGATGCGCACCACCGAATCAACTGCTTGCCGGGTCCAATTCGTCGGCTCGCCGCGTTGCTGCGCCAGTTGCTGACGTCGCAGCGAGCGCAACTGCCACGCTGCATACGCGCCCCCCAGCACCCCGCCCGTCGCCAGACCCAACCATGCCGCGGAATCCATCGGTTTTGCCCACCGCATCACTGCCGATCCCGCGCCAGCTCGCGCCACACCGCCGCCATTCCGCCCAGCGCACCCAATACAAAAAAGATCACCAAAAACAACGGTTCCTTCCCCGTTCGTTGATCCAACCAGTAGCCGATGGCGGTGATGACCGCCGTGACCACGACCATTTGCATTCCCAGCGCCATGTATGAGCCAGCGCCTCGTAACTGCGGTAGTTTTTTCATGAGGCCATCTTCTCAGACACGACCGCTGAAAAGCGCGTGAAAAAAATCACAATCTCCACCCCCGCGCAAGCACTTTCTCGCCACCATACTCTCAGGGTGCCTTACGTACGCTGTGGTCGGGAGAGGTGAGGAAAAGACCCGTTTCGCAGTGGTTCAACCACGCCGCATGGGTGCCAGTTGCCTACCGGCTTTCGTGCTCAGCGGTGCGTCCCCGAGCCGGTAGACTAACCCTTTTGTTGTGTCTTCGCTTTGCCTGGCGGGTCGAGTCGCCCCACACGATCGGGGACAATCTCAGGGGAACGCTCAATTGCGAAGCGAAGGAATTCGCCGCACCATCCCGGCAACCATCCACACTGCCAACGCGACCAGCAAACCACTGCCAGGTTCGGGAATGCACCGCGCACCGGCAAAATCAACCTCGAGCCCTTCGGCGCCAAAGTTACCGATTTCAGCAATCGCCAAGTAGCCGGGCGGCAACCCCGCCCCACCAAAAACGAACAGGTACGCCTGATCAATGTCATCCCCGCTGTCATCGGCCGCGAAATCCGGTCGCGCCAAAATCGCGTTACGTGTGGGGATGTTGAACCCGGTAAACAACGGCACCGCACCCGATCCAAAATCACCGTCGGCATCCCACCACAACGCGAACGGGTCCCACCCGGCATCTTCCGCGATCAAGATGTGCGTCAGCGCGCAGTCATGTTGCATCAGGAACAGGACGGTGTTCGCGCCGAAATCGGCGTTGAGCGGTTCATCAATTGGTCCCTCGTCAATAAAATCAACATCATCCCAGCGCCCGATCTCTGCGTCGACCCGGTCGGCCAACGGTTCGCTAAAGGTTTCCCCATCGTTCAGCAAGCCGGTGTGCTGCCGATACCGAAAAGAAAATTCGATGCCCACGGAAACCGCGCCCGGTAGGGCATTGGTGCCCACGGCCAGTCCGCTGCTATTCAACGTCAATTTCACGCCCTTGGTCCCCGTGAATGTAAACGGTGCCGAAGCCGGCATGCTCGGCGAGGACCACTCAGAAAAAAGATACGCTTCCGTCACGTAAGCGGAGGCCGATGTTGCGACGCCCAACCCCACCACCAACCCTGCGAGCCAGTGTTTCATGATTCCCCCCTGCGGTTGTTTCTGCAGCCGATAGCATGCAACCAATCCCCAACGATGAAGTCAAGCGATGTTTTTTATCTTGGGGCGGAACCGGCGGGATGCGCGTATGCCCCCGAACAATCCCGAAATCAACTCCTCCCCGAGCGCGTTACATGGGTGTACCGCAGGTGCGCCTGCGCGGTTTCCGTCTCATTTTTAGAATTGACGACGAGATTGGTTTTGAGCAAAAACGCTCACGGTCAATCACAGATGCACAAGATCAATCACGCGTCCTTTGCCCCCGAACGGCTCGACCGGTTGCGGGCCGCACTGCGCGAACAGCACATCGTGCGCGTCGAGGAATTGTGTCGCCGGTTGGGTGTCTCACCGGCCACGGTGCGGCGCGATCTGGCGCATTTGGAGCAGTTGGGCGAGGTGCAGCGCGTGCACGGTGGGGCGGTGGGCATCGCCAGTCAAATCGAAGAGCCGCTTTTCGACGCCAAAACTACCATCGCCCGCAAAGAGAAACAGCGCATCGCGCGGGCGGCACTGGCATTTGTCCAACCCGGTACGACGATTTACCTCGATGGGGGCAGCACGGTGTTGGAGTTGGCGCGGTTGGTGCGCGAGCACACAAACCTAACCGTGGTCACCAATTCATTGCGGGCGGCGTTGGAGTTGGCCGGGCGGGGTCCCCGCTTGATTTTGCTGGGCGGCGAGCTGCGACGGCTCAGCCAGACGTTGGTGGGGCCATTGACGGAGCCCGTGTTGCGCGAGGTGCATCTCGACGTAGCGTTCATGGGATCCATGGGCATCAGCGAGGAAGCGGGCTTGACTACTTCCGATCCCAATGAGGCGTTCACCAAAAAACGCGTGTTGGCGCAGGCCCGGCAGGTGGTGGTGCTGGTGGACAGCTCCAAAGAGGGCAAGGTCGCCTTCGCCGAAGCCGGTCGGTGGGACGATGTGGATGTGGTCATTACCGATCATCAGATTTCCCGCGCGTTTGCGCGGGCGCTGGCGGAACGCGAAATCAAGGTTATCAAAGCATAAGCAAAGGAATAAAACATGGTCACAACTTCAACTTCCCCTGCTTCTTCCAAACCGTCGCCGGTACGGTTAAGCGACATGCGGCCGCGATTCGAACCGTACGTCATCGATTGCGGGGAGATACCGGCTTTCCAATTCAAGGGTCGGTTGCGTGATTTGTTGGCGGCCCGTCAGATCACAGCGGCGGAAGCGGTCGCAATCTTGGAGGATATGCTGATCATTCGCGAGTTTGAGGAGATGATCGTCAAACTGCGGTCGGGTGCCTACACGCCGTTACCGGACTTCAACTATCGGGGGCCAACACACGTTTCCATCGGCCAGGAGGGCTGTGCGGTGGGCGCGTGCGCGCCGTTGACGATTCGCGATAAAATCACCAGCACGCACCGGGGGCACGGCGAGTCGTTGGCGAAGGGCACCGTGGCGATTCGGGCGATGACGGAAGCGCAGTTGCGACAGCGCGTGCCTCACAGTCGCGCCACGACGCGGGAGCAACTCATTGAAGAGGCGTTGGAGGAGCATTTGTACCGCACGATCTGTGAGTTGTTCGGTAAGGACGACGGATACTGCCGGGGTCGGGGCGGCTCGATGCACATCGCGGACTTCACTGTGGGACACCTCGGTGCCAACGCGATTGTGGGTGGCGGCACGCCGATCGCGACAGGTGCCGCGATGGCGTTGCGGTATCTGCGCGAGGATGCGGTGGTCTGTTGTTTTGCGGGTGACGGCGCGTTTTCCAACGGTGTCGCGTTGGAATCGTTGAACTGGGCGACGCAGCAGCAGTTCACCAATCACTACGCGGGAGATCACCGGTTTGGATTGCCGATTATTTTTCTGGTCATCAACAACCACTACGGCATGACCCACCGGACCGATGACGAAGTGACCGGGATCGAGCGCATCGCGCGTCGCGCAGCGGGCTTTGCCGATAACAACATGCATGCCGAGGTGGTCAACGGCATGGATGTGCTCGCGGTGCGCGATGCGGTGCAGCGCGCCATGCGACTGTGCAAAGCCGGGCAGGGACCGGTGTTTCTGGATGTAGATTGCTACCGGTACTTCGGTCACTCGCTGAGCGATCCACGGGTGGAGTATCGCACGAAAGAAGAGGAGGCGGCGTGGCGGGCTGTGGATCCGATTGAGACGTTCAAGGCGCAACTGCGTGAGGCCGGTGTCTTGGATGAAGCCGGTATCGCAGCCATCGAGGAGCGCGTGCGGGAGCGCAACGCGCGTGCGGCCAAACGCGCGGCGGCAGCGGCGGACCCTGCGCCGCAGGATGTGTTGAAGTTCATGTACACCGACACCCGCTGCGACACGGTGCCGGCTGAGTTCGCGAAGGTCGAAATCCTGCAGCCACTGACGGATCTGAAACGTGTCAATGGCCAGCTCACGTACAAGGACGCGATCCGCGAGGCGTTGTACGAGGAGATGGCGCGCGACCGACGCGTGATTTTCTACGGCGAAGATGTGGCGGATTACGGCGGGGCATTCAAGGTGACGAAAGGGTTGCTGGAGGCGTTTGGGCGCGAGCGCGTGTTCAACACGCCCATCAGCGAGGCGTGTATTTGCGGCACGGCAGTTGGGGCGGCAATGGTGGGGCTGCGGCCGGTGGTCGAGTTGATGTATTTCGATTTTGCGCTGATGAGCAGCGACCAAATCAGCAATCAGGCCGCCAAATGGCATTACATGAGCGGCGCGCAAACGGAGGTGCCGTTGGTCTACCGGGTCAGCGCCGGGGCCGGTAAGGGTTATGGAGGACAGCACAGCCAGACGTTGGAAGCGATGTTTTGCCACATCCCGGGTTTGTATGTGGTGTACCCGGCCACACCGGCCGATGCGAAAGGATTGCTGAAGTCCGCCATCCGCGACAACAACCCGGTGTTGTTCATTGAGAGTCAGGGCCTGTACGGCATGAAGGGACCGGTGCCCGAGGGGGATTATCTCGTGCCGATTGGTGTGGCCAACGTCTTGCGGGAAGGCAGCGACCTGACGTTCGTGGCCTGGGGGCCGGTAGTCCATGATTGCTTGAAAGCCGCCGAGAAGTTGAAAGCCGACCGGGGTGTGAGCTGCGAGGTGATTGATCTGCGCAGTCTGGTGCCGCTGGACCTGGAAACGGTATTGCGGTCGGTGCAAAAAACCGGTCGCTGTGTGGTTGCCAGTCAGGCCGTTCACATTGGCAGTTACACCGGTGAGATTGCCAGCGCCATACAAGAGGCGGTGTTTGACTATCTGGATGCGCCCGTCAAACGGGTCGGCGCCAAAAACGGTATCGCTCCGCAGAGCCATGTGTTGGAGGCCGCTTTCCTACCCAGCATCCAAGACCTCGTGGACGCCGCCACGGCGATTCTCTGAGCCATGCCAAATCCCATCATCATGCCGAAGTTTGGTCAGATGACCGAGGAAAGCGCCATTGTTGAGTGGCGCAAGAAAGAGGGTGAACGCGTCGCGAAGGGCGACGTGTTGTTCACCGTCGAAACCGACAAGTCGGTAATGGAGGCGGAAAGTTTCTTTGATGGCGTGCTGCTCAAAATCGTCGTTCCGCCCGGTGTGAATGTGCCCGTGCAAAGCGTGGTCGGTTGGATTGGCGAACCGGGTGAGGCAATCCCGGAGACACCGCCTCCGCCCCGACCGGCTGCCAAACCGGCTACGGCGACAGCGGTCGCGGGGGCTGCGGCCGCTGCCAGGGCGCCGGTAGCCGAGACACCGACGGTTATCGTACCGGCGGCGGTGACCGCCCAAACACCCAGTGCGCCGGCACGGTTCCGCATTTCTCCGCGCGCGCGTCGGCTCGCGCGAGAGTGCGGGATTGATCCGACGAAGATTACCGGCAGTGGACCGGGTGGTCGGATAACCGAGCGGGATGTGCGCGCTTATTTGATGGCGCACGATTACGACCGTCTGCGCATCACACCGGCGGCGAAAGCGTTGGCAATTCGCGAGGGGATTGATGTCTTGTCGCTTCGGAAAGACGGGGAGCGGGTCACCGTGGCGGATGTCGAGCGCGCAATCGCCGAGAAACCGAAACCACTCAGCCGGATGCGGCAGGTGATTGCGCAGCGATTGCTTCAGAGCAAACTGACCCAGCCGCATTTTTATGTGACCGTCAGTGTGGACATGACGGAGTTGATTGCCTACCGCAACGGTTTGAAAGCGTCGGGGCTGCCGTACACGATTACGGATTTCATTTCGATGGCTGTGGTGCGCACGTTGCAGGAGTTCCCCACGGTGAACAGCAGCACGGACGGTAAAACCGTTCGTTGGTACAGCCATGTAAATCTGGGGTTGGCGGTTTCGATTGAGGGTGGGCTGGTGGTGCCGGTGATTCATCAGGCCGAGATGTTGACGTTGCGCGAGATTTGCGACCGTTCCAAGCAGCTCGCCGAAAAAGCACGCGCCGGTAAGTTGACACCCGACGAAATGAGCGGCGGCACCTTTACCATTTCCAACATGGGGATGCTGAACGTGGAGAACTTTGCGGCGATCATCAACCCCGGTGAGGGCGGGATTTTGGCGGTGGCCAGCACGCAAAAACAGCCGGTCGTGCGCGACGATCAAATCGTGATTCGGCAGATGATGAAGATGACGTTGAGCGTGGATCACCGGTTGGTGGACGGCGCATTGGCCGCGCAATTTCTCAATTCGATCAAACAGAAATTGGAGGATTTGGATCTGTGGAAAACTATGACCTGATCGTTATCGGTGCCGGACCCGGTGGGTATCCCGCCGCCATTCGCGGGGCGCAGTTGGGTGCGCGGGTGGCCATCGTGGAGCGCGAACAGCTTGGCGGGACGTGTTTGAATTGGGGATGCATTCCGACGAAAGCGCTCATTCATGCCGCCAATGTGTTCGCGACGGTTCAGCACGCTGACCGGTTTGGCATCAAAGCGGTGATTCAGACCGTGGACTATGCCGGCATGATTGCGCACAAGGACAAGGTGGTTGGTCAACTTCGTGGGGGGATTCGGCAATTGCTCGCCGCCAACGGCGTGACGCAGCTCACCGGCACCGCGCGATTTGTTGACCGCCAAACGTTGGCCGTGGGAGACCAACGAGTGCGCGCACAAAAAATCATCATCGCTACCGGCTCAACCTCCGCAATGCCGTCGAACCTACCGGCTTCACCGCGCATCGTGGAGAGTCGCGGATTTTTGGAGCGGTCCAGTCTGCCGTCGTCGTTGCTGGTGATGGGCGGAGGTTACATCGGTTGCGAACTGGCCTGCATGGCGGCGTTGTTGGGCGTGAAGGTGACGATTGTGGAGTTGTTGGAGGATATCTTGTTGTTGCTGGATGCCGATGTGCGGCGCGAGGTCCGACAGGTTATGGAACAGCAACTGGGGATTCGCATCCTGACCGGCCAGCCGATGGAGAAAATTGTGGCCTCCGACCGCGACGTCAGCGCACAGGTTGGCAACGAAACGGTGCGCGCGGACTTGTTGTTAGTTGCAGTGGGACGAAAGCCGGTGACGGATGGTTTGGACCTGGCTGCAGCGGGGGTGAAAACCGATGACAAGGGATTTATCCCGGTAGACGAATTTGGGTGCACCAATGTGGCGACGATTTATGCGGTGGGCGACGTTACCGGTCGGACTCAGTTAGCGCACAACGCAACCTCTCAAGGGATTCGCGCGGCGGAGAATGCATTGGGCAAAGCTCGCAGCCGGTATGAGTCGTTGGTGCCCGGTGTGATTTTTACGGTGCCAGAGGTCGCGTTGGTTGGGATGACGGAAACCGAGGCGAAAGCAAAGAATCGCGCGGTGCGGGTGGGGAAGTTCCGCTTCGGTGGTTTGGGACGTGCCATCGCGGTCGGGGAGACAATCGGATTCGTGAAGTGGATTGTGGACGAGGCCACCGATCAGTTGGTGGGCGCGGCGGCGGTCGGACCTCATGCCACGGAGTTGATCGCGGAAGCGACAGTGGCCATTCGCAGTGAGTTGACCGCGCGAGAGCTGGGACGGACAATCCACGCTCATCCGACATTCAGCGAAGTGTGGATGGAAGCAGCCCACGCGGTGCATCACGAGTGCGTGCATGCGCCGCCGCGACGCAAATAGAAGCGTTCCCGGTGGGGTTCGGGCTGGACAACGCTGCGGCGGATTCGTAAACGTGCCGCCACCATGAATCGCAAAATAACGGTCTTTGGCGCGGGTTTTGTGGGCTCAACTACCGCGCAACGGTTGATTGAGAAAGAACTCGGTGATGTGGTGATGATCGACATCATCGAGGGCATGCCGCAGGGCAAGGCGTTGGATATGATGGAGTCGGCGTGCCTCGAGGGATTCGATGCGAAGGTTACCGGGTCGAACAACCCGGCCGACTGCCGGGACAGCGATTTGATCATCATCACGTCGGGTGTGGCGCGCAAGCCCGGGATGAGCCGCGATGATTTGTTGAAAACCAACGCCGAGATCGTCGGTAGCGTCTGCGAAGCGATCAAACTGCACGCGCCCAACGCCATCGTGATTGTGGTGAGCAACCCGCTGGACGTGATGACGTATCTCGCCGGCGTCAAACTGGGATTTCCCAAAAACCGCGTCATGGGCATGGCCGGGGTATTGGACAGCGCGCGGTTCCGTTGTTTCATCGCGATGGAGCTGGGCGTCTCGATGCGGGACGTGGACGCGATGGTGCTCGGGGGGCACGGCGATGACATGGTGCCGCTGGTGCGGTATGCAACAGTCGCTGGGATCAAGGTCGAGGACTTGATCCCCAAAGAGCGGTTGGATGCGTTGGTAACGCGGACGCGCAACGGCGGAGCGGAGATTGTAAATTTGTTGAAAACCGGTAGCGCGTACTACGCGCCCAGCTCCAGCGTGGTAGAGATGGCCCGCGCGATTTTGCACGATGAAAAAAGAGTTCTACCGGTGGCCGCGTGGTGCACGGGCCAGTACGGCATCCGCGACATGTTTGTGGGAGTGCCCGTTGTGTTGGGGGCCGGTGGTGTTGAGCGAATCGTCGAGCTGGAACTCACGGCGGACGAGCTGGCTCAACTCAAAAAATCCGCCGACCACGTTCTGGCGAACGTTCGTCGGCTGAATTTGTCCTGACCACGCGACGCCGAAGCTACGTTGGGCGGATGATGCTCGCTTGATGCATCAAGGGTATTTGGCCGGTAGGGCGCGGCCTTTGCGCGCGCTTTGAACGGCGAGGTCAATGATGTGAATGGGTCGGCGCGCCCACTCGCCGGTGATGACCAGTTTCTCGCCCTTGGTGAGATGGTTGGCGATGTTTTGGTAGAACCGCCAACCCTCGGGTTGCGGGTTGGGGTATCGCGTGGTCGTGGTGGTGTTGCCGTCACGCGTGATGAATTCGTTGGCGTGAAAATCAATGATGTAACTGCCCTTCGTGCCGGTAATCTCCAGCATGCCACGTTTGGGGTTGGAATCGATTGTGGTGATGGTCAACGTCAGCCATTGCCCTGACCGGAATCTCACCACGGCGAACCCCTCATCCTCAATCGTGTCTTCTTTCCACTTGGTCTGCGGTGCCCAAAAGCCAGTTTTGACGAAGCCGGCAACCTCGGTAATCGGCGCCGTGATCAATTGCAGCGCGTACTCGAGTAGATGACAGCCCCAATCGTACAACACGCCGCCGGATATAGAACGACTGGAGCGCCACCAATCACCCGGTTTGCCGTAGGCGCCCATGTGTGCTTCGATGCGGATGGTTTCACCCCACAAACCCTCCTGTTGATGTTTGACGGCCTGCATGATCCAACCGTCCCAGTGCCGGTTATGGTAGGTGGAGATCACGACTCCGTTCTTTTTGGCCGCTGCGATCATCGCGTCGCATTCGGCCGTTGTGATCGCCATGGGTTTTTCGCACACCACGTGCCGACCGGCTTTCAGCGCCTCGAGGGCGAGTTTTGCGTGCGAGTTGTGGGGGGTGATGATCGTGACGAGGTTGACGTCTGACTTTTTCAACATCTCTGTGAGTGACCGGTAGGTCTCGATACCGGGGAAATCTTGCTCGGCGACCTTGAGGCGCTCGGGGTCAATCTCCGCAACAGCAACCGGGGTCATACCGGCCTGTTTCATTTCATTGAGATGATGGCGGCCCATGTTGAACGCGCCACCGTATCCGACGACGCCAACTTTGATCTCGGCTGCAGAAGCAAATCGTTTCATTTCTCCCTTTCGAATGGTTGGAATGGATGTCACGCACGCTGAGCGCTCAGGTATCGCTCCGCGTCAATGGCAGCGGCGCAACCGCTGCCGGCCGCCGTGACCGCTTGCCGGTAGGTGCGGTCCACACAATCGCCCGCCGCGAACACCCCCGGCACGCTCGTCGCCGTGCTGCCGGGGCGACAAATAATGTAACCGTCCTCGGCCAAATCGATCTGACCTTTAAAAATAGTTGTATTGGGCACATGCCCGATGGCGATAAACACCCCGGCACATCCCAGCTCGCGCTCGGCACCGGTTTTCACGTTTCTCAACCGCACGCCAGTGACCTTGTCCTGTTTCACATCCAAAATCTCCGTTACCACCGAATCCCAAATCGGCTCGATTTTCGGGTTGGACAAAGCGCGTTCAGCCATGATTTTTGAGGCGCGCAACTGGTCGCGTCGGTGCACCAGGTACACACGCGACGCGAACCGTGTCAGGTAGGTGGCTTCTTCACAAGCCGAGTCACCGCCCCCGACGACCACCAACGGCTGGTTCCGAAACATCGGCAGTGCACCATCGCAGGTCGCGCAGTAGGTCACACCCTTTTTCTCCAATAACTTCTCGCTCTCCAAACCCAGATGCCGATGCGATGCACCGGAGGCGATGATCACCGTGCGCGATTCCCACAATTGGTCATCGGCCCACACGCGAAAAGGTCGTTGCGAAAAATCTACTCGGGTCACCAACGCGCCATACTCTGTGCGCGCGCCAAAACGCTCGGCTTGTTTCTGCATCCGCATCATCAACTCGGTACCGTCAATGCCCTCGGGGAAACCGGGATAGTTTTCTACGATGCTGGTGGTGGTGAGCAGCCCACCGGGTTGGGCACCGGTCAACACCACCGGTCGCAAGTTCGCGCGCGCGGTGTACAGCGCCGCGGTCCAGCCTGCACAACCGGAACCGATGATGATTACGTTTTCCATCGCCAAAACGCTACCGGGGTAAAACAGGCGCGGACACTACCGGCACCCTCCCTGAGGGTCAAGCCCCCCGTTGCGCCGTCACCTGCTGCTGGAGACAGCGACGCACCGCCCTGAATTTTTCCTTGTGCCAGATTGGGGTGAAAGGTATTGAGCGCCAGCAAAAGGAGAAGCGTTTCACCATGGCAACCAATCACCGGTGGCACTTTTTTCGCGCAGGGGGATTCGATCAGGTCAATCTCCACAGCGGACTTGACCTCGCCAATCTCGATCAACTCGACCCCAAACTTTGGGTCGCGCTCGCCTGCCCGGTGCAGGGACTGGAGTTCGACTCCCGCACGTTGCAGTTGATGGACACCGATGGCGACGGCCGGTTGCGCGTTCCCGAAATCATCGCCGCTGCCAAATGGACGTGTTCGTGCCTCAAGAATCCCGATGAGTTGTTTCGCCCCAACGGCGCGTTGCCGCTCGGTGCGATCAATGATCAGACAGAGGATGGTAAACGACTCTTGTCGTCGGCTAAACAAATCCTGCGTGATCTCGGCAAACCCAACGCCACGAGCATTACCGTGGAAGACACGGTGGACACGGTGCGCCTTTTCGCGCAGACGAAGTTCAATGGCGACGGCATCGTCATCGCGGACGCGGCGGAAGATGACTTCACGCGCTCGGTCATTCAGGCCGTCATCGATTGTTATGGCGCGGAGACCGATCGCAGTGGCAAGCCCGGTATCAACGAGGCAAAGCTCAACCAATTTTTTGCCGACGCAAAAGCGCATCTGGAATGGTGGGCTAAAGGTGTGGGCGATCGCAATGTTCTGCCCTTAGGCGAGGCGACACCGGCGGCCGCCGCCTTGGTGCAGCAGCTACGTCCAAAAATTGACGACTATTTCGCCCGCTGCCGGTTGGCCAGTTACGACGCACGAGCTGTTGGCGTGATCAATCGCGCGGAAAGCGACTATGCTGCTTTCGCCGCGAAAGATCTCGCGTTGAACATACCGGAATTGTCGGGCTTTCCGCTCGCGCGTGTAGAGCCGGCTCGTCCGTTGCCGTTGGTCGAGGGCGTTAATCCTGCGTGGGCCGGTATGCTGCGGCAATTTCATCAAACCGTTGTGGAGCCCTTGCTCGGCAAACGCACCGCGCTCACCGAACCCGAGTGGTTGCAAATCCAAGCCAAGTTGGCGCCTTACGAACAGTGGAGCACCAGCAAGGCCGGGGGCGCGGTGGAAAAATTGGGTCGGGCACGGCTTGAGGAAATCCTCAAGAGCAACGCGCGCGAAACCATCGCCGCGCTACTGGCAAAAGACCGCGCCCTTGAGCCCGAGTTCAACGCCATCACCGCCGTGGAGCGACTGGTGCGGTACTACCGGGATTTGGTCCCGCTACTGAAAAACTTCGTATCGTTCGAGCATTTCTATGCACGTAAAACCCCGGCCATCTTCCAGGCCGGCACCCTGTACCTCGACCAACGCGCTTGCGAGTTGTGTCTGCGCGTGGACGACCCGGCCAAACACGGCGTGCTGGCGGGTTTCAGCCGCTTCTATCTGGCGTACTGCGATTGTGTGCGCAAAGGCACCGGCGAAAAAATGACGATCGTCGCCGCGTTCACCAACGGTGATTCCGACAACCTCATCGTGGGGCGAAACGGCGTGTTTTTCGACCGCAAAGGGCGCGATTGGGACGCCACCATCACCAAGATCGTGGACAACCCGATCAGCATTCGGCAGGCGTTCTTCGCTCCGTACAAAAAGTTCCTGCGGTTCGTCGAAGAGCAAATCGCCAAACGAGCCGCCGCTGCCGAGGCCGCCAGCGAACAAAAATTGGCTGCAGCCGCCGAAGCCACGGCCAAAGCAGACCAAACGAAAACCCCGCCCACACCGCGCAAGATTGATGTCGGCACCGTGGCGGCCATCGGTGTGGCGGTTGGCGGTATCACGGCGGCGTTCGGTGCGTTGCTGCAAGCATTTTTCGGTTTGGGCATCTGGATGCCGCTGGGCATTCTCGCGTTGATTTTGGTGATCAGCGGCCCCTCGATGGTGATTGCGTGGCTGAAACTGCGTCAGCGCAACCTCGGTCCTTTGCTCGATGCCAACGGCTGGGCTGTCAACGCCAAGGCCAAGGTCAGTCTGCCGCTCGGGGCATGTCTGACAGGCATCGCAAAATTGCCACCCGGTGCCCATCGCGACCTCACCGACCCATACGCGGAGCGAAATACCGGCCGCAACATCGTACTGGCACTGCTGGTCGTGATCATTCTTTTGCTTGGGAGTTGGTATTTCGGCTGGTTGCAGAAAGTGTTCCCCGTGCTACCGGCCTCGCCTCGTGCCAAGCCGGCACCGGCGGCCACGACCGATACGCCGCCCCCACCGGCTCCCCCCAATTGATCGGAGAAAAAAAATCCCCCGGCTACCGCGCGGCAGCCGGGGGATTGAAGCTTCGTGAGAGGTTACTTCACGATGACGTTTTGCGCCTTGGGTCCTTTCGGTGAGTCCACCAGCTCAAATTCAACCAGTTGACCCTCCTCGAGATTTTTGAAACCCGACCCGTTGATGTTTGAGTAATGCACAAACACGTCCGGGCCGTTCTCCTGTTGGATGAACCCGAAACCTTTCTTCGTGTCGAACCACTTCACTTTTCCTGATGCCATACGTCCTTTCTCCTCTGTCTCAGTCCGGCTTACGAAAACGCCGCTCCGCGTCTTTCGGAACGGCGTCGCACTCCAAAGACTTCGCGCGGAGTATAGTTCACGCGCATTGCCTGTCAATTCTCGCTGTGCTCGCGCGTGCGGGGGAGTGTTGTGCTAGCGATGAACGGGCCACAGCAGCGGCAGAAACCAACTGGCCAGCAGCCAGATCAGGATGTTGAGTGGGATACCGACGCGCAGGAAATCGCGGAATTGATACCCACCGGCACCGTACACGATCGTGTTGGTCTGGTACCCAATCGGTGTCGCAAAACTGGCGCTGGCGGCAAACGCCACAGCGTAAATGAAGGGACGCGGATCGCAATCCAGCGCGTGCGCGCTGGCGATGGCAATCGGCGTCATGAGCGCCGCCACCGCGTTGTTCGAGACCATTTCGGTGAGGACGGTAGCCACGAGATAGGTGCCGCTAATGGCCACCCAAGGTCCCCACTCGCCCAGCCACCGGTACAGTCCCTGCGCGAGGTAGGCGGCCCCACCGGTTTTCTCCATCGCCAATCCCAAACCCAGCGAGCCGACGATCAACGCAATGATGCTCCAGTTGATGGACTCGTACGCCTCGTTCATGTCCAGACACCGCGTCAAAACCATCAACAACGCGCCGCCCAACGCCAGGTGCGCCACCGACCAATTGCCCATACCGGCCGCCAACATCACGCCCACCACGATCGCCAGCGCCACCCAGCGTTTGTGTCGGCGCACGGCCGGCTGGGGCATGGAGGAAAGCAACAACAATTCGCGGCTGCCTCGCAACGCGCTCAGCGCCTCCTCGGTGCCCTGCAACAACAACGTGTCGCCAAACCGCAACGGCGTTTCCTCCATCAGCTCGCGCACGTTCATCCCGTGACGGTGCAACGCCAGAATCCGCACGTTGTGTCGTCGCGCAAAATCCAATTCCCGCAACGTGCGTCCCAGCAACGGCGAATTGTTGGGCACCAACGCCTCCACCCAGGTGGTCGCTTCCGTGCCCAACTCCTCGATGCCCAGCTCGGCATCCGGCAGCAGCGCCAATCCCCGGGTTGTCTGGACATCGCGCACGCCGCTCAGGGCCAGATTCATGATCAGACAATCACCGGCCTCCAACACAATCGCGTCGAACGGCGGATCGAGCGGTTGCCCGTGCCGCGTCACGCCGAGAATGGTGCCGTTACGCAAATGGCGGCGTCGCACGTCGCCGAGCCGCTGTCCGATTAGCGGCGACCGGGGCAGCACCACCACTTCCGTCCGATATTCTTTGACGGGTGCGGTCGTCAGCAACGACGTCAACGTTTCGCGTCTCGGCAACAACCACCGGCCGACCGTCACCAAGTACGCAACACCAGCCAACGCCAGAATCACCCCGAGTCGTGTCTGCTCAAACATCCCTAACGCCGGTAGCTGGTGCCGCGTGACGACGTTGTTGACCACGATGTTGGTGGACGTCCCAATGAGCACGCACACGCCACCGAGCATGGACGCATAGGACAGCGGAATCAGAAACCGGGAGGGTGCATACCCCTTTTGCGCGCACACCTGCAGCACCACCGGCAGGTAAAACATCACCACTGCAGTGTTGTTGATGAAGGCACTGGTCAACGTCGCCGCGGTCACCACTCCAAACAGCAGCAGCAACTCGCCGCGGTCAGCCAGATACAACAAACCACGTTGTACCGGTTCCAACGCACCCGTGCGGGTCAGTCCCGCGCCGAGGATGAACATCGCCGCAACCGTAATCGGAGCAGGGTTGCTAAAACACGATAGAATCTCCTCGCCCGTCAGCAACCCGGTCAGACCCAACACACACAACACCGATAACGCGAGCGCATCGGCGCGAATGCGCTCGGTGGCGAACAACACAAACGTTACGCCCGTGATCAGAAAAACCAGCGCGATCGTCGGTGTCATAACGCGCCCGTTCCCCACCGGTGATGCAACCAACGTTCTGCGCGCGCAAAAAGAAGTTTATCTGCCAACAACCCGATCGCGATGATCACAAGCATGATACCGAGCACCGCGTCCATTGCATGCAACTCACGACCGTAATGCAACAGGTGGCCCAATCCAAAGCCGGTTAGAATCGTCACATAAATCTCCGCCGCCATGAGCGACCGCCAAGCAAAAGCCCAGCCCTGTTTCATCCCGCTCACAACGAACGGCAACGATGCCGGCAAGATCACTTTCAACCAGGTGTGCACACCGCGCGACCCCATCGTGCGGGCCGCACGCAAGTAAATCGGCGGCACGCTTTGCACGCCGGCAGTTGTGGCCAGCAGCACCGACCACAGCGACCCCATGATCACGATGAACAGCATCGAGCCCTCGGTCTGCCCAAACCACAACAACGCCAACGGCGCCCAGCACACGCTCGGCAAGGTTTGCAAGCCCAGCGCCACCAGACCCAACGTATCCTGACACACTGCAAACCGCGCCGTCACCAAACCCAGCGGCAACCCAACCACCAAACTCACCACATAGCCGACCACCAACCGGCGCAACGTGACCATCGTGGCTTGGAGCAAAGTTCCGTCCTCGGCAGCGGTGATCAGATACCGGCCCACATCGAGCGGCGAGGGCACCAATACCGGCGACCAAATCCCGCGCCGCACCAACCATTCCCACAGCGCGGTGGCGACAACAAAAAACGACACGGCCACGAGCCAGCGTTTCATGACGTGTGCTCCGGTAGGTTGGCTCGTTTCAACGCCTGGGTAATTTCGGTGGCGTACTGCGCCACGTCCACGCTGTTGATGTCGCGCGGTCGCGGCAGAGGAATCGCAAACTCTTCCCGAATCCGACCGGGACGCGGGGAGAACAGGATCACGCGGTCACCGAGACAAACCGCTTCCCGCACGTTGTGGGTGACGAACACGATGGTCTTTTTCCGCTCCGACCAGATGCGCTGTAGGTCGCCGTACAGTTGCTCGCGGGTCATTGCGTCCAGAGACGCAAACGGTTCGTCCATCAACAACACGCGCGGGTTCGGCGCCAGCGCGCGCGCCAGGGCCGTCCGTTGTTTCATGCCACCGGATAACTCGTGGATATTCGCATGGATGAATTTTTCCAGTCCCACAAGCTGCAGGTAAAACAGCGCCACCTCGCGTCGTTGGGCGCTGGTCAGTTTTGGTTTCAGCTTGAGGCCGAACAACACGTTGCCGAGCACGTCCAGCCATGGGAACAACGCCGGCTCTTGAAACATCACCATCCGATCCCGGCCCGGTCCGCGCACCGGTTTCCCGTCGGCCAACACCTCGCCGCGATCAGGTCGTTCCAAGCCGGCCACGATGTTGAGCAGCGTGGTCTTCCCACAACCGCTGGGCCCGACCAAACAGACAAACTCCCCCTCGCGAACGTGGAGCGAAACGTTGTCCAACGCCGCCACCGGTCCGTGCGCGGTATGAAAGGTTTTTGACACGTGGTGAACCGCCAACTTCTCCGGTGGCTCGTTGCGAAGCTCGTCTGTGAGGAGAGGGTTCATGGGCCGGTAGCGGCCAGTGTGCCCGGCGAAGCCGCCTTACTCCACCGCCGGTAGTCCTTTTTCTCGCAACACCTCGTTGAGCAGGCGCAGGTCATAAATCCGCGACAAATTTGGTTTCTCCTTCAGAAAGCCGATCCGGTGCGCATCGGCGGCCGACTTCAGCAGCGATGTCCGCACGGGGTCATGCGTCAGCGTTAGACGTGACCATGCGAGGTTGATCACCGCTTCGGATAACGGGCGCGTCGTCAGCGCGGTCATCGTTTCGTTGAACAACTTTTTCGCTTCGTCGGGGTGGCTGTTGATCCATTCCGTCAGCTCTATGTGAGCGGCGATCCAACGTTTCACCAAGGCCGGTTGCTCCGCTAAAAATTTCGTGCGGCTGACCAGATGGGTCGTGACATACCGGCCGTTTGGCCAGAGCGTGGCTTCGTCGAGATAGATTTGCCCGTTGGCCTCCACTTGCAGCCTCGACACCCACGGTTCCACAGTCCAAACCGCATCCAGTTCGCCAGTGCGAAACAGCGTGAGTTGATCCGGGTTGGCAGTGGGAATGACGCGCACATCACCACCCGTCAACGTGACCCGATATCCTTTCGATTCCAGCCACGCCCGCGCGGCCACGTCCTGCGTGTTTCCCAGTTGGGGTGTGGCGATTCGTTTGCCTCGGAAATCCGCGTCCGATTTGATTCGACCATCCCCTTGCACCACCAGCGCCGCACCGCCGCTGCATGCGCCAGCCACAATCCGAATTTCTTCCCCACCGGTTTTCAGATGCGCGTTGATTGCCGGGTTGGGTCCCACATAGGACAGATCCAACGCGCCGGTCAAAATGGCCTCCATCGCGGAGGGTCCCGCGTTGTACACAAACCACTGAACCTTCACGTCCGCGCCCAAACGCTCTTCAAACCAACCTCGACCCGCGCGCGACAACCCGTGGGCAATGACCGCCTGTGCGTGGGTAATGTTTGGAAAATGACCAACACGAATGACAGTCGGCTCCGCCCCAAACGCCATGCGCAATCCCAGCAGCCCGACGATGAGCAACCATCGGCTCATCGCGCGGCCTCCACGAACGGCAACGGTGCCTTGTCGCGTCGTAGCTTACGCAGCGTCACCTCGACGGTGTCGGCCAGCGTGTAGCGGTCGAGGATGTTGGCGATCGCGTTGCGCACATCCACCATCAACAGCCGCAGCCCGCAATGCGCCTCATCAGGACAGGAACATTTTTCGTACGCGGTGACGCTGGCACACCGGATGGGCGCCAACGGTCCCTCGATGCGACGCACCACGTCACCGATTTTGATACGGTGCATGGGCTGCGCCAAAAAATAACCTCCCTGCGCGCCGCGTTTGCTGTGAAGATAACCGGCTCGTTTCAACTCCAACAAAATCGCCTCCAGAAACTTTACCGGGATGCGCTCCTGTTTTGCCAACTCGCTGCTGGATACCAACGTCTTGCCCAGCGCGTGCGCAAGACCGATGTCAATCAACGCCCGCAACGCGTACTCGCCGCGCTTGGAAAGCTTCACGCATTGCAATGTCTATCATTTTGGTAGGAATTGCAAGCCGATTTCCGTCTGTCGCCGGGCGGACGGTGTAATACCCACACAAGTAGGGAACCGAACGCGGGGTTGACGTCGTCGCGCCCGAGACGCGCGCGCAAGTGGTCTCCGCGGCGGGCTAATCGGGCAGGTGCAACCGGCGCCACAACTCAGCGGGGTTCTCCAAACCCACCGAGAGGCGGATTAGATACCGGGACACACCGCAGGATTCCGCCCACTCCAGCTCCCGGTAGTGCGCCAGCAACGTGAAGGGACAAGCCAGCGAGAACATGGTGCCGAGGCTTGGTCCTTTGCACACCTCCATGCGGTCGTAAATGCGTGGCGATTCTGTGTCCGCGTTGCGCGGCAGAAATGTCACCAGCGAGCTCCAGCCCCCACCGGGCCGACGTAACGCCTCATAGGCCTCGGCCGACTCCCACTTAGGGAACCATACGCGCTCGATGGCCGGATGCGCGCGGAGCCGCTCTGCGATCCACAAACCGTTTGCATTATGCTGGCGCATGCGCTCGGGAAACGAGTGCGCTTGTTCCTCCAAAATCACCGCGTCCTCAATCCATAACAACTCTTCATGTTCGGCCGCGATGATGGGTTTCAACTCGGCGTAAAACGGAGAGCGCGGGTTGCAGATGAGCGCGCCTCCCATCACATCACCTGTGCCGGCCACGTATTTGGTCAGGCTCGTGGCTATCAGCGCGGCGTGAGGGCTTAGGTCCACGTTGATCGGTGTGGCCACCACGTCGTCGGCGACCAGCGGCACCCCACGGGCACGAAGCCGGGGCGTTACCGCGCGCAGGTCCGGGGTGGTCAGCAACGGATTACCGGGCACCTCGCAGAAGACCGCCGACACATCGCGCTGCGCCAGCAACCGGTCGAGTTCACTCGCCACGGTGTCGAGCCGCCAGAGCAGGTGGGTTTCGCCACCGTATTTTTGCTGAATCTTCAGCGTGTCCACGTAGGGGAAACCGAGTTGAATTGTGGCACCGGTAGGTCGGCGGGTTTTCACGGCGCGCAATGCGGCCCACATCGCAGCCATGCCGGTGGGGTGCAAAAACACATCATCGGGCCGGCAATCGTACCAGGCGGCAAGTTGAGAGCGAAGCCGAGCACGAACGCTAGCATCATCGGAAACGCGCCGCCCGGTAAGAATCGCTTCGGCCTGCCGGGTGGAGACGATCAAGCCGGTATGTTGCCAAAACAATTTGAGATCATCGGCTTGGGCAGCGGTTGTGACGACGCCGCACAACCCGTCTCGTTCGACGACTTGGGCCGGTGGGCCGAGATACCGGGCGGCTTGATGAGCGGCATTTCGCGAGGGGAACGGCAGGCAGGGTCGTCCCTGGCCGAGCCGGTGGGCCAGTTGCGCGACCAGCGGATGCACCACAAAGCGCGGATACCCGCTGACCAATCGGTCGAGGATGCGCGGTTCTTTCTCCTCGTAGGCCACGACGTCGTCCCAACGCGGCAACGCCAACGACACCGCGTGGGGCGAGTCCGGTATGGGCCGCCCCACATCTTCCGCGCGCCATACAGGATGTTCGAGCAGTTGATGGAAGCTCAAGCTGACGATGTAATAGCAGCCCGACCGACACAATCCCAGTGAAACTGAGTGGGCCCTTTATTTCCGACATTTCTGACAGGGGATTGCCGACGTGATTGCAAGGGCGTTTGACAGGGCGCGCGGAGATTGTTAGCGTCGGGGGCCATGATTACGCTGACGGCACGAGCTTTGGATTATGTTCGCCAGCTTCGGCGTGAGCAAGCGCAAGCCGGTAAGCCACTGCGCGTGTATGTGACGGCCGGCGGTTGTTCGGGGATGGAATATGGGATGGCGTTCGACGATCCCAAACCCGACGACGCCGTCATCCGGCAGGAAGACGTTGAGGTGGTGATTGACCCGATGAGCCAGAATTTTCTCAAAGGGAGCACGATTGATTACCTCGACAGCTTGCAGGGTACCGGCTTCCGCATTCACAACCCGAACGTGCACAGCACGTGCGGGTGTGGTCGTTCTTTCAACTAACCTAACCAACCACAACGGGGTGCTGCCGGGAGCCTGGGCTACCGGCGGCTGAGATTAGACCCGCTGAACCTGATCCGGGTAATACCGGCGGAGGGAACCAACATGATCGCACCAAAACAATCCGAGTACTTTCCGAAGTCCCGCAAGGTCTATGTCGCGGGAAAGTTGTATCCCGACATTCGCGTCCCCTTTCGCGAAATCGAGCTGTCACCCACCGTTGGTCGAGACGGTCGCGTAGAACCGAATGAGCCGTTGCGTGTGTATGACACCAGCGGCCCGGTTAGCACCGACTTGAAGAGCGGTTTGCCAAAGATCCGGCAACCGTGGATTCGGAGCCGACCTCACAAAACGCAGCTTCAATTCGCGCGCGAGGGCATCATCACGCAGGAGATGGAATTTGTGGCCATCCGCGAAGGCGTTGAGCCAGAGTTTGTGCGCGCCGAGGTGGCTCGCGGTCGGGCCATCATACCGGCCAACCGCAATCACCTGGAGCTGGAGCCGATGATCATCGGCCGCAACTTCCTCGTCAAAATCAACGCCAATATCGGCAACAGCGCCGTCGCCTCCAGCGTGGAGGAAGAAGTCGAAAAAATGCGCTGGGCGATTCTATGGGGCGCGGACACGGTGATGGATTTGTCCACCGGCAAAAACATTCATGAAACGCGTGAGTGGATCATTCGCAACTCGCCCGTGCCGGTCGGCACGGTGCCGATTTATCAGGCATTGGAAAAGGTTGGCGGCAAAGCCGAGGAACTGACATGGGAGATTTACCGCGACACGTTGTTGGAGCAGGCCGAGCAGGGCGTGGATTACATCACTGTCCATGCTGGCGTGTTGCTGCGCTACATCCCATTGACCGCCAAACGACTGACCGGGATCGTGAGCCGCGGCGGCTCCATCATGGCGAAATGGTGTTTGGCGCATCATCAGGAGAACTTCCTGTACACGCATTGGGACGAACTGTGCGAAATTTGCGCGGCCTACGACATCACCTTCTCCATCGGTGACGGGTTGCGACCCGGTTCGATCGCAGATGCCAACGACGAGGCGCAGTTTGCCGAGCTGAGAACGCAGGGCGAGCTGACCCGCCGCGCGTGGGCGCATGGCGTTCAGGTGATGAACGAGGGTCCCGGGCACATTCCCATGCATCTGATCAAGGAGAACATGGACAAACAACTGGAGTGGTGCGACGAGGCGCCGTTCTACACGTTGGGACCGCTGACCACCGACATTGCGCCCGGCTATGATCACATCACCAGCGCGATTGGGGCCGCGATGATTGCATGGTACGGCACTGCGATGATTTGTTACGTCACACCGAAAGAGCATCTTGGTTTGCCCAATAAAGAGGATGTGAAAGCCGGTGTGATCGCCTACAAAATTGCCGCGCATGCCGCCGATCTCGCGAAGGGGCACCCGCTGGCGCGCAAGTGGGATGATGCGCTCAGCAAAGCGCGGTTTGAGTTTCGGTGGGAGGACCAATTCAACCTGTCGCTCGATCCGGTCACGGCGCGCGAGTACCATGATGAGACGTTACCGGCGGAGGGGGCGAAGCTGGCGCACTTTTGCTCGATGTGTGGCCCGCAATTTTGCGCGATGAAAATCACCGAGGACGTGCGCCGGTATGCCGAGGAAGGGCTGCGGCAGAAAAGCGAAGAGTTTCGCCAGCACGGCGCGGAGCTATACCAAAAGGTCTAGTCGAGCGCGGGCTTTCCTCAGCCGAACCATTTTGGCAAAAAGAGTGCGAGGTGCGTCATGGAACTTGTGACGGCCGCGGACTTGAAGCGCGGGCAGGTGTTGATGTTGGACAACGTGCCGCATGCGGTTGAGGAGTTTCACATTACCGGCACGGCGAAGACGAAACGAAAAATCCATGCGCGTCTGCGCAATTTGGTGAAAGGCGTGCATGTGGAGCGGGCATTTTGGGAAGACGAACGGCTGGCGGCCGCGGAGGTGGAGAATCGTCGTGTGCAGTTCAGCTACCGGGATGGTGACCGGTTTGTATTTTTGGATGCGGAAACGTTCGAGGAGTTGTCGTTGACGGCAGAACAGGTGGGTGAGCGGCACTGGTTTTTGCGGGAGAACGAGGAATATCGGGCGGTGTTTCTGGAAGGGAAGTTGTTGGAGATTGAGTTGCCGGACACCGTGGCGATGAAGGTGGAAAGCACGGCGGCGCCGCAGCGCGGTGGGTCGGATGCGGCATGGAAGCCGGCACGGTTGGAGGGTGGTTTGGAAATCATGGTGCCGTTGTTCATCGCCACGGGCGATGTAGTGCGCGTCGACACGCAGACGCGCAAGTATGTCCGCAAAGAGAGCGAGACGGATAAGACACGCTAAGCGTTGGGACAGGCGGTGCGTTGACGTGGCCGGTAGGCTAGCGTATAAGCCGCTTCCATGGATCGATTGTGGGCGCCGTGGCGCATCCAGTACATTCTAGGCCCGCGCGATGAGGGTTGTTTTTTGTGCGACCGACCGGCGCAAAATGCGGACCGAAAGAATTTGATTTTGCGTCGGGCGCGGACGTGTTTTGCGATTCTGAATGCGTACCCTTACAACCCCGGTCATTTGATGGTGGCGCCATACAAGCATACCGGTGAGCTGGACGGGTTGACGGAGCAGGAGCTGACGGAGCTGATGGTGTTGTTGCGGGAGTGTCAGGACGTGGTTCGGCGCGCGATGAATCCGGCAGGGTTCAACATCGGCATCAATCTCGGAAAGGTGGCCGGTGCGGGGGTGTTGGATCATGTGCATATTCATCTGGTGCCAAGGTGGGATGGGGATGTAAATTTTATGCCGGTTACGGGGTCAGTGCGGGTGATTCCGCAGGCGCTGGAGGAGACGTACGACCAGTTGTTGAAGCACCTGCCGGCGGCCGGTATAGTCGGCGCATGAGGATTCCCCACGAAGTGGGCATCATGGTGTTGCCCAACGCCGTGTTGTTTCCGGGCGCGGTGTTGCCGTTGTACGTGTTTGAGCCGCGGTATCGGCGGATGCTGGCGGACGCATTGGCGGGGGACCGGATGTTTGCGGTGGGGTTGGCGGACCCGCACGGGATGCCGCATCCGATCGCCGTGGTGGGACTGATTCGCGGGGCGGTCAAACGAGCGGATGGAACATCCGACGTGCTGCTTCAGGGACTGGAGCGGGTGCGTTTGGTGGACTATGCGGCGGAATACCCCGGCAGGGGTTACCCGGCGACGCGCGTGGAGATTTTGAACAGCCACGGAACAACCACGGCAAGTGCGCGTCGGCCCGTGCTGACCCTGGTGCGCAAGTTATCGCGGGCGCGGGCGCGAACGGGTGAGCCGCTGCCGAAACCGTTGTTGCAATCCATGGCGGCGCTGGACGACGGTGGGATTTTGGCGGACGCAATTGGGCACATTTTGATTGAAAACCCGCGCCTGAAACAACTCGTGCTGGAGGAGTTGGATGTGCGCAGCCGGTTGATGCTCGTGACCGCGTTGCTGAAACGACAACTGGAGCAAGCCGAGTTGTGGAAAACGTTGCAGGGCGATCTTCCCAACGAGCATGTCGGGTTCAACTGACACGGCCGTAGTGGCCGCCGACGGTGCGCCTGCGAAGGTCAACACGGCACCGGTAATTCGCGCGGTGGATTTGATTCGGCTGGCGCAGGGATTGTACTTCATTTTTTTCGGAGTGATGCTGGCCTCGGTGGTGGGCGCGCAGATTTTGATTTTGTTGTGGATACGGACCCTGGCCGAAGTGTTCTTGGGGATTGGGGTTTTGGCGATTCTGGCCGGCACATGGCGGTTGCGTCAGTCGCAACTCGGCGGGGCGTGGTTGCAGCAGACGCGTCGGCTGCTGGTCTGGGCGGGGTTGACGGGATATTTCTGTGTACTTTTCTACATGTGGCGAAGAGCGCCGTTGCAACCGTATCTCCAATTCAACGCGGTGATGTTTGTTTTGTGTGGTTTGGTGTATTTGGTTTTGCTGGCCGGCACGTTGCGTGAGCTGGCGGCCTGTTTGGGACGCGAGGATTTGATGCGCGAGGCGCGGTGGTTTGGCGTGAGCGTGACCGGGTTGATGTTGATACCATTTGGGGCGGGATTGATTTTCGTGCTTGTGCAGGCATGGCGGTTGAAGGAAAACGCGCTGTTGCAGTTTCAGGAGTTGGTGGGGCTGGTCAACACGCCGGTACTGTTGCTCGGGTTGTTGCCGTTGTCGTTGATGCTGGGGTTGCTATGGGCGACGAAAGACGCGACGCTGGCGCGGTTGCAGGCTTTGGATCGAGGTTGAGATGATGAACTTGTATCGGCACCGGTTTCCGCGGTACGGCACGGTGGGGCTAGCGGTGTTGCTGGTGATGCACACGGTGATGTTCGTGAAGCAGACGGGTATGTTCTCGCCCGAACCATGGCAACAGTTGACCCGATGGGTTACGCCCGTTTGCTGGTGGGCATATATCTTGGTGCTCGATGCGTGGTTATTTTTGCGGCGCGGTAGCTCATGGCTAATGGATCGCCATTGGGGATTTGTGGGGCTGTGCGTGGTGTCGGTTGCGGTTTGGTGTTTGTTTGAAGCTTACAATCGCGTGCTACCGGGTTGGCAGTATCACAATCTGTATGACAATCTGGGCTTGCGATTTTTGGGATATGGGGTGGCGTTTGCCACAATCATGCCGGGGGTGTTTCTGACGGCGCAACTCATCCAGAGCTGGGGCTGGTTTGCGCGATGTCGGGGCGGAGCGGTGCGGTGGTCAACGGCTGCCCTGAGCGCCTCGGTGGTCGTGGGCGCGGTGGCTTGCGTAGGTCCGTTGTTTGCGCCGGAATCGTGGCGGGGATACTTGTGGGCCGCAGTGTGGTTGGGTTGGGTGTTGTTGCTGGAGCCGTTCAACTATTGGCGCGGTTTGCCCAGCCTCTACCGGGATTGGGAGAATGGCGATTGGCGGCGCACGCTCGAGCTTGTGGTGGCCGGTGGGATTTGCGGGTTGCTGTGGGAGTTTTGGAACGCGTTTGCGCACACGCGGTGGACGTATGTGTTTCCGGTCCCTTTCGGTTGGGAGGCGCGATACTTCGAAATGCCGTGGATGGGCTTTCTGGGTTTTTTCCCGTTCGCGCTCGAGTTGTTTGTGATGTTTCATTTTGTAGCCGGGCTGTTCACGGATGAGGACCGGCTTGGGCTGTAACCGGTGCGCGATTGAATCGCTGCTCAATCGTTGGTACCGGTGACGGCATGCGCGTTGGGTTGTTTATCCCGTGTTTTGTGGATCAATTGTTCCCGCAGGTGGGGATCGCAACGGTCACGGTGTTGCGTCGGTTGGGACTGCACGTGGAGTTTCCCGAATCGCAAACCTGCTGTGGCCAACCGGCGTTCAACACGGGTTACTGGTCGGAAGCGCGGGAGTTGGCACGGCGATGCGCGCGCGTGTTTGATGGGTACGATGTGGTGGTGGCGCCATCGGGGTCGTGTGTGGCGATGGTCCGCAATTTTTATCCGGCACTCGGCGTGGCGCCGCCGCCGGTGTTTGAGTTGGCGGAGTTTCTGGTGCGCCGCCTTGGGGTGACGGATGTGGGTGCGCGGTTTCCGGCACGGGTGACGTATCACGATGGCTGCCACGCCCTGCGTGAACTGCGTTTGAAAGAGGAGCCGCGCACGTTGTTGCGCCACGTGCGTGAGTTGGAGCTGGTGGAGATGGACGCGGCGGAGACCTGTTGCGGTTTTGGGGGAACATTTGCGGTGAAGTTTCCGCACATCAGCGGTGCAATGGACGAGGTCAAATGCACTGCCGCCGCGCGAACTGGCGCCGAGTACGTGGTGAGTAGCGACAGCAGTTGTCTGATGCAGATTGCGACGCAGTTGCGACAACATCACCCGACCCTGCGAACGATCTCACTGGCTGAGGTGCTGGCCAGCACATGATGAACACGCAGCACGCAGCACAACAATTCACGCAGGCCACGCGACGGGCAGTGGCGCAAACCGAGCGCCGCGCCGTCATCCGTCGCAATATTGGGTCGTACCATCAGAAAGTGGCTGAGGGGAAACGCCGGTATGCCAACTGGGCAGCGGCACGTGACCGAGCAGCGGCGCGTAAACAACAGGTGCTCGCGCAGTGGGACCGGTATCTCGAGGCGTTTGAGGCCAACGTTATTGCCAATGGGGGTCGCGTGCATTGGGCGGAGACAGCGGAGGAGGCGCGCCGCATTGTGTTGGCGATTGCGCGGCAGCATGGGGTGCGGTCGGTGGTGAAATCGAAATCCATGGTCACGGAGGAGATTCACCTCAACGCCGCACTGGAACAGGCCGGGATCGAAGTGGTGGAAACGGATCTCGGCGAGTATGTGTGCCAACTGCGGGGCGAACCGCCGTTTCACATCGTCACGCCGATCATGCATTTGTCGCGGCAAGAGGTAGCGGTGACGTTTCGGAAGAAGTTGCAAGTGGCGGCGAGCGACCGGGCGGAGGAATTGACACAGATTGCGCGACAGCGACTGCGCGCGGCGTTTTTGCGGGCGGACATGGGGATTACCGGCGCGAATTTTCTGATCGCGGAGACCGGTCAGATTGCGATCACGGAGAATGAGGGCAACGCGCGCCTGTGTTTTTCGGGTCCGCCGGTGCACGTGGTGTTGGCCGGGATCGAAAAACTGCTGCCGACGGTGAGCGATCTGGCGTTGTTCTGGCCCTTGCTGGCCACGAGCGGTACCGGGCAGTCGTTGACCGTGTACAACTCACTGATTGCGGGGCCGCGGGCCGGTGGGGAGTTGCACGTGGTGTTGGTGGACAACGGGCGAACGCGATTGTTTGCGGCGGGTGAGCAGCGCGAGGCGTTGCGGTGCATCCGGTGTGGAGCGTGTTTGAACATTTGTCCGATTTATCAAAACGTTGGCGGGCACAGTTACGGCACGACGTATCAGGGGCCGGTCGGGTCGGTGATTACGCCGTGGTTGCGTGACGATGATGATTGGTCGCACCTGTCGTACGCCAGCAGTTTGTGCGGGGCGTGCACCGACGTGTGCCCGGTAGGGATTCATTTGCACCATCATTTACTGGCCAACCGGCGGGATGCGGTGGCGCGCGGGCGGGACGCATGGTGGCAGCGGGTGTTGTTTCGCGGTTGGTTGTGGGTGATGCAGTCGCCCGAACGATACCGGTGGGCGGGTCGGTTGGCGACGTGGGCCGGGGCGGTTGGGTTGCGCGGACCGCGCGGGTTTCCGATGCCGGTACGCCGCACGTTTCGTGATTGGTGGAGTGGACAGCGATGAATTTTGCGCGGGCCAATATTTTGCGTCGCATTCGCGCGGTGCGAGCGCGCGAGCGGATCGAAGCCGGGGCGGTACCGGAACGGTTGGCGGAGTGCATGTTTGCGCCCGTGACGGATCCGGTGGCGCAGTTTGAGGCGGAGTTTGTTGCGCAACGTGGTGAGTTGGTGACGGACATCGGGGGTTTTCTGAAGGAGTTCACGCGGGTCGTGTGCGACGGGTCGGAAGCGGCCAGCGCGTTGCGCTGTCGTTGGCCGGGGTTGCAACCGGTAGGCTCCATGGCGGAGCTGGCGCGCGCGGATTTGGCGGTGACCGGTTGTGAGTGGTTGGTGGCCCAGACCGGTTCGGTGGTGGTAGCGCATCGGGCCATTTCGGTGTTGCCGCCGGTGCATCTGGTGGTGGCGCGGCGCGCGCAGGTGGTCGCGGACCTGGCGACGGTGTTCGATCGGCTGCGCGAGCGGTACGGAGGCCGGTGGCCCGATGCGGTGACGTTGATTACCGGGCCGAGTCGAACGGCGGACATCGAGAAAATTTTGGTGATGGGAGCGCACGGACCGAAACGGTTGGCGTTGTATTGGCTGGAGGGGTGAGGATGCCGGTCAGTGCCCGAGAGTTTGAGCGGTTGGTGACGGAAGGGTTGGCGATGGTGCCCGAGGAATTCCGTCGCATGATGGAGAACGTCGCGATCGTGATTGAGGAAGAACCGGACGAGGCGACACGAGCGGAGTTGGGACTGGCCGAGGATGAGACGTTGTTTGGGCTGTACAGTGGGACGCCGTTGACAGAGCGCTCGCTCGAGCACACGGGGCTACCGGATAAAATCACGATTTATCGTCGGCCCTTTTTGGAGGAGTTTGACGACGCGGAGGAAATCCGGCGCGAGGTGGCGCGCACGGTGATTCACGAGATTGCGCATCATTTCGGGATTGGTGAAGAACGGCTTGCGGAGCTGGGTTGGGACTAGGTGCTGTCCCAAGGGCTTGCGGTAGGGTGTAAGGACAGCGTAGATTTAGCAGTGTTTGGACGAGACGCTCCCGTAGCTCAGATGGATAGAGCATCGGTTTCCTAAACCGAGGGTCGCGCGTTCGAATCGCGCCGGGAGCGCTTGCGGCGTGGAGCTGCCGGTGGGCCGAGGAGGGCAAACATGCAGATAGTGTTCAAGGATAGCGACTGCACCAATTTGAAAACGGCGTTATCGCGCGAGTGGTTGGAGACGAATGGGGTGGGCGGGTTTGCCAGCTCGACGATTATCGGTGCGAACACGCGGCGGCATCATGCGTTGTTGCTGGCGGCGCTGCGACCGCCAGTTGAGCGGTATGTGATGGTGTCGAAGTTCGAGGAGCGCGTGGTCGTTCAGAACAGTGAGGCATTTATCTGCACCAACTTGTATCCGGGCACGGTGTATCCACATGGGTTCAACATTCAGCGGGAGTTTCGGTTGCGACCGTGGCCGACATTTCGGTACAGCACGGCGGATTTCGATTTGGAGCGGACGGTCACGATGGTGCACGGCGAGAACACCACGATTGTGGGCTATCACAATCGTCGGTCCCGTGGGCCGGTGACGTTGCATGTGCGTCCGCTGTTGGCGTGTCGCGAGTACAACGGGATCATTCGTCGGCATGAGCGTGTGCGCTGGGAGGTGGAGCCGACGAAGAGTGGTGTTTCCGTGCAGCCGGTCGCGGAGCTGCCGCGAATTTATTTTCATGTGGCCGGTACGACGTTGGAATGTGAGGCGAAGGGTGACTGGTACTACCGGTTCACGTACCCGGTCGAGGAAGAACGTGGGTTGGATTATGAGGAGGATTTGTTCACGTTGTTTGAGCTGCGGTTGCGGGTGGCACCGGGCCATGCGGTGTATGTCACCGTCACGACGGATCGGAAAGCGCCACCGTCGCCCGAAGCATTGCTCGCGGAGGAGCGGGAACGACGACGACGGTTGCTGTCGGATCCAGATCCGGTACGGCAGGCGTTGGTGTTTGCGGCGGATCAGTTCATTTCGCGACGCGGACGAGATTATCAGACGGTGCTGGCGGGATACCCGTGGTTTACGGACTGGGGACGCGACACCATGATCGCGTTGCCGGGGTTGACGCTGAACACGCGGCGGTTGCCGGTGGCGCGGCAGATTCTCGCAACGTTTGCGCATTACTGTGATCGCGGCCAGATCCCAAATGTTTTTCCCGATTCGGGGGAGACGCCAGAGTACAACACGGTGGATGCGTCGTTGTGGTTTGTGGTGGCGGTGTGGCGTTTTTGGCGGGCGGTGCAGAACGCAGAGGATGTGCGGTCGTTGCTGCCGGCGTTGCGGGATGTGATGCGGTACTACCGGGAGGGGACCCGGTATGACATCCGGGCGGATCGGGACGGGTTGATCACAGCCGGCAGCGCAGGCAGTCAGCTCACGTGGATGGATGTGAAAGTGGACGGGTATGTGCCGACGCCGCGACACGGCAAGCCGGTGGAGATCAATGCGCTGTGGTTGAACGCGCACCTGATGATGGCGGAGTTGGAGGAAAAGGTTGAAGGCAACATTCACGCGGCGGTGCAATTGCGGAAGGCGGCGGACCAGATTGCCGGCTCATTTCAGCGAGTGTTCTGGAATGACGCCGGTGGGTATTTGTTTGATGTGGTGCGGGAGGATTTTCGGGACCCGGCGATTCGTCCCAATCAGTTGTTTACTGTGAGTCTACCGTTTTCGCCGTTAACTGAGGCGCAACAGCGCGCGGTGCTGGAGGTGGTGACCAAACATTTGCTCACGCCGTTCGGTTTACGGACGTTGTCGCCCCAGCACGAAAAATATGTTGGGCGCTACACCGGTAATCGTTGGCAGCGTGATTGCGCGTATCACCAGGGGACGGTGTGGCCCTGGTTGATGGGGGCGTATGGCGAGGCATACCTACGTGTGCACGGTGCCGGCAAGCCTCAAAAAGCGGAGTTGCGTTCTTTGCTGCAACCGTTGATTGATCATTTACGCGAAGCCGGTTTGGGAACCATCAGCGAGATTTTTGACGGTGATCCACCGCATCGGCCGGTCGGTTGTATCGCCCAGGCGTGGAGCGTGGCGGAAGTGTTGCGGTTGTACGATTTGACTGCGGCAAGCTGAGCGCCCCACATCTCGGTTGCCGGCAGAGAGTGGAAGCTTGTGTTGACGTGCGGTTCGCGGCATAAAAAGCACGTGCCGACGAACATCTCGGGTTCGCAAGGTTCGGTCGCCGTGGACGCGCCACCCGGTGCAGTTGAGCAAAAAACCATTCGGCGGGTCATTGTGGCGTCGTCGCTGGGGACGTTGTTCGAGTGGTACGATTTTTACCTGTACGGTAGCCTGGCGATTTTTTTCGGCAGCAAGTTCTTCCCGCCCGGTAACGAGACGGCGCAGTTGCTTGCGAGTCTGGCGACGTTCGGTGCGGGGTTTGGCGTGCGGCCGTTGGGCGCGTTGGTCTTCGGGCACATTGGGGATTTGATTGGGCGAAAACACACGTTTTTGGTGACGATGGCCACCATGGGGTTTGCCACGGCGTTGGTGGGGTTTCTGCCGACGTATGAGCAATGGGGGTTGGCCGCGACGGTGATTTTGGTTGTGCTGCGGTTGCTGCAGGGGTTGGCGCTGGGCGGGGAATATGGCGGCGCGGCAACCTACGTGGCGGAGCACGTGCCCGACCATCGGCGAGGTTTCTACACGAGCTTTATTCAGACGACTGCCACGTTGGGATTTTTCCTTAGCATGGGCGTGATTGGGACGGTGCGGGTGCTTTGGGGCGAGCAAGCATTTCGCGACGGGGGTGGGAGCGGTTTGTTTGCGGTTGCCGGTTGGCGGATTCCGTTCTTGCTGTCGTTCGTTTTGCTGGGAATCAGTCTCTATATCCGGGTGCGGATGAGCGAGAGTCCGTTGTTTGCGAAGCTCAAACAAGGCGGGCGCGTCACGGCCAATCCGCTGAAGGAGAGCTTCACGAATCCGGTGAACTTGCGCTACGTGTTGCTGGCGTTGTTTGGCGCGACGGCGGGGCAGGGCGTGATTTGGTACACGGGTCAGTTCTATGCGTTGACGTTCATGCAAACGACGCTGAAGCTGGATTGGTTCCCGGCGTACGTGATTGTTTCCATTGCGTTGGCGTTGGGTGTGCCGCTGTTTGTGTATTTCGGACACTTGTCCGACCGGATCGGACGCAAAAAAGTCATGCTGACCGGGTGTGTGCTGGCGGCGGCCACATATGTTCCGCTGTATATGGGTATGCGACATTTCACGCCGTTGCCGGCAGCGGGACAGACGGCGGTGATGTGGGCGGATTTGAGCGTGGTGCAAGTGAGCGCGCTGGTGTTGTTGGTTTTCATTCAGGTTTTATACGTCACGATGGTGTACGGGCCGATCGCGGCGTTCTTGGTGGAGTTGTTCCCGACGAACATCCGCTACACTTCGATGTCGCTTCCCTATCACCTGGGCAATGGATGGTTCGGCGGGTTTTTGCCGTTGATCGCCACGGCGGTGGCTGCGTCACCGGCTACCGGTGAAGCGTTTGGGGAGTACGGCATTTATGCCGGATTGATTTATCCCATTGTGGTGGCGCTGATGACCGTGGTGGTGGGCGGGATTTTCATTCGCGAAACGAAAGATCAACGGATTGACAGCGTATTGGAGGCAACCACGACGAGCACCGAACGATTCGACTGGTTTGCGGTATTGGTGGCGCTGGGCGCCGGCTGGGTGTTGCTGAGTTTGATGGGGATTGGTTTTTGGTTGGGATTGGTTGGCGCAGTGGGGATTTTCGCGCTGCCAACGATATTTTTCCGTTTGGAATGCTCGCGTTGGAAAGCGTTGGGAGCCGTTTTTGGTTGCGCGGGAATCACGGCGTTGGTGGGGTGGTTTGTTTATCCCCGTTTGGTGGCGGCCGGCGGGTTGCTTCGATTTTTTGCGTTCTCGCTCGTTCTGGGTTTTCTGGCGGTCTTGTTGGCGGGCGCCTTCTATCTGCTCCGTCCCCGGTCTCCGCGTGCTACCGGCTAACGGACAACTTCCGTGCCGATTCCCTTGTCGGTGAAAATTTCCAGCAGCACCGAATGCGGGATGCGGCCGTCCACGAAATGGACGCGGCGCACGCCGGCACGCACTGCCTCGACCGCGCTGTCCACCTTCGGAATCATGCCCTGATCAATCACGCCTTGCTGCTTGAGCGCCATCACCTCGTCGATTCGCAGATGAGAAATGAGCGTACCGGGGTCTTTGGGATCGCGCAGTAAGCCGGGCACATCGCTCATGAACACCAACCGGCGCGCGCCGATGGCGATGGCGAGTTTGGCTGCGGCCACATCGGCGTTGATGTTGTAACTGTGTCCGTCTTCGCCGCGTCCGATAGGACTGATGACGGGAGTGACCTGTGCGCGGAGACAGCGACGGATGGCGTCCACTTCTACGCCGGTAACTTCGCCTACGTATCCCAGGTCGGGATTCAATGGCCGGCAGCGAAACACCTCGCGGCCAGAAAACCCGCGTGCTTTTCCGCCCCATCGTTGGATCATTTGGACGATTTCGGGGTTGATCACGTGAGAGAGCACCGTCTCGACGCATTGCATCGTTTCCTCATCCGTCACGCGCAGGCCATTAACGAACCGTGGCTGAATGCCGGCTTTTTCCATGGCGCGGGTGATGGCTTTGCCGCCGCCGTGGACTACGATCGGGTTGATCCCGCATGCCTCCAAAAAGACCACATCGGCCGCCACACCTGAGCGAACCTTCGGGTCCGGAGAGTCCATAAAGCTACCCCCGTACTTGATCACGAAGATGGAGCTTCGGAATCGCTGGATATAGGGCAGCGCCTCCAGCAACACGTCAGCTTTCGCGATCAGGTCTTGCACCGGGTTTACTCGCCTTTGTTGAAGGTGACGTAATTCTCCGTCAGATCCGTCGTGTAAATCACGGCGCGGCCAGCGCCCTCGTGCAGGTGGACGGTGACGCGAAAGGATGGACGTGCCAACACCGCGCGCAATGAGTCAACCGGTGTGCGCGCGGCAATGCCCCGCCGCACGGCCGGCAGGTTATCGTAAAAAATTTCCACACGGAGCGGATCAAACCGCGCCCCGCTGTATCCCAGCGCGTCCATGATTCGTCCCCAATTCGGGTCTCCCCCGCACCAACTGGTCTTCACCAACACGGAGTTGGCCACCGCACGGGCGGCGCGATCGGCATCGCGGTCGGACGCGGCACCGCGCACTTCCACCGTGACGAATTTGCTACATCCCTCTCCGTCTCGGACGATCATGTGCGCGAGCTCGAGGCATACGTGATTCAAGGCGTCTTGAAACAATGGTGCCGGGATGGACCCGGCCATCCCGTTGGCAAGGAGAATGACCGTATCGTTGGTGCTCATGTCGCCATCGACGCTAATGCGGTTGAACGATTGCTCGACCGCGCGGTGCAAGGTGCGTTGGGCCATGGCGCGGGTCAACGCGGCGTCGGTGGTGAGCAAACACAACATGGTGGCCATCTGGGGATGAATCATGCCGGCTCCTTTCGCGACCCCGCCGATGCGCATGGTGCGACCCCGGTAGGACACGTGCACGGCGATTTCTTTCGGCACGGTATCCGAGGTCATCATCGCCTCGGCCAACGCATGACCGCCGTGGGGTTGCAACGCGCCCAGCAGTTGTTTGATACCGGCCTGCACCTTGACGATGGGCAGCTTCACGCCGATGCGTCCGGTGGAGCAAACGAGCACCTGAGTTGCTGGGCACCCGATGCGCCGCGCAACGGCTTCGGTCATCGCGCGCGCATGCAACAGCCCATCCTCACCGGTGCATGCGTTGGCGTTGCCGCTATTGACAATAACTGCGCGCCCGGTACCGTGGCGTGCATGCTCTGCGGAGACGATCACGGGGGCCGCCTTGACGCGGTTGGTGGTGAACACGGCGGCGACGGTTGCCGGTACGTCGCTGACCAATAGTCCCATGTCTTTTTTCCCATCTGGTTTGATGCCCGCAGCCAACCCCGCTGCACGGAACCCTTGCGGCGTTGTCACGGTACCTTGGGCCACCTTAGAGAAGCCCGGTAGTTTCTTCATAACCACACGCGAGGTTGAAGCATTGCACGGCCTGACCGGCCGCGCCTTTAGTCAAGTTGTCCAACGCGCTCACGATCACAAGGCGACCGGTGCGCGGGTCATGGCGCACACTGATGTCGCAAAAGTTGGTCCGCTCAACGTATTTGGTGTCCGGTAAATTTTCCAAAACCCGCACGAACGGCTCGTGACGGTAGAACTCCCGGTATGCTTCGAGTGCATGGCCGGCTTGTTTTGCGGTCAGATAAATCGTGGTGAGGATACCACGATTGAGCGGTATGAGATGCGGCGTGAACGACACGGTGACGCCGAGTTGCTCTTCAATTTCGGACAAGTGGCGATGTTTGGGGATGCCGTAGGCGCGCGCGCTTTCGTTGACTTCGCAGAACAGGTATTCCTCTGCCACCTTTCGTCCTGCGCCGCTGACGCCGCTCAGACTGCTAATGACAATCCCGGTGGGCTCGGCCAGGCCGAGGCGCAACGCCGGTAGGGCGCCGAGCAGGATACTGGTGGGATAACAACCGGGACAAGCGATCAACTCGGCAGTGCGGATTGCGTCGCGATAGAACTCTGGTAGTCCATAGACCGATTTGGCCAACAAGTGTGGCGCGGGGTGTTCGTGCTCGTAAAACTCCCGGTAGGTGGCGGGTGACTTAAGACGGAAATCGGCTGACAGATCAATCACGCGTTTGCCGCGTGCCAACAGCGTTGCCGCATACTCGGCCGCCACGCCATGCGGCAGCGCCAGAAACACGACATCACCAGCCACGGTTTCTGGTGAGCTTTCGACGAACTTGGCATCGGTCAGCCCACGGAACTGTGGGAACACGGAGGCCACGGCGCGACCCGAATACTGCCGGGACGTGTAACAAACGATGTCGGCCTGCGGATGGCGGAGCAACAACCGGATCAATTCCTGACCGGAGTAGCCGCTGGCCCCAACGATTCCCACGGCGGTTTTGTTCATGACGAAAATGCGACGGGCCTCGGATTGTGCAACCCGAGGCCCGCAGGCGCAAGCTTGGAAACACTCAGCGCTTCGAGAATTGAAACCGACGCCGCGCGCCTCGTTGACCGTACTTCTTGCGTTCTTTCATGCGCGGGTCGCGAGTCAACATACCTTTTTCGCGCAAGGTCGGACGCATCTCGGACGAGTGCTTTGCCAGCGCGCGCGCCAACGCGAGTCGAATCGCTCCCGCTTGCCCACTCGGCCCGCCGCCAGTGACACGCACGCGCACGTCAAACCTGCCATCCTGACCGGTTGCTGCGAGCGGCTCCAGTGCGTGCACTCGTAACGTGGGCTGTTTCAGATATTCCTCAAACTCACGTTCGTTGATGACCACCTTACCTGTGCCGGGGGTCAATGCGACGAAGGCCGTGCTCGTCTTGCGTCGGCCTACCGCAACAATTTCAGATGAATCAACCGCGACCATGAAGACTCCTTATAGACTGACGGGAATCGGCTTTTGCGCCGTGTGCGGGTGGTCGGGCCCCGGGTAAACTTTTAATTTGGTCAGGATTTTTCGGCCGAGTCGGTTGTGCGGCACCATGCCACGCACCGCCTGTTCCACGAGCCGACCGGGGCGTGGGCCGCGACGAATCTCGCTCGCGGTTTGGATTTTCTCGTTGCCGATGTAGCCGGTGACCCGCATGTATTTTTTGCCGGTCTCCTTCCGCCCGGTCAACACGACCTCCGCTGCGTTGACCACCACCACAAAATCTCCGGTGTCCACGTGGGGCGTGAACGTGGGTTTGTTTTTCCCGCGCAAAATATTGGCGGCGGCCACGGCCACCTTGCCCAATACTTTGCCTTTGGCATCAATCAGATACCACCGGCGTTGTTGTTCTTCTTTCTTTGCAAAATACGTGCTCATGACACGATCGAAGTTCCCGCAGGGACGCGCACCGTAACTAACCCCACTGCCCAAGTCAACGCCGAAGATACCGCCCTTTGGTTGCGGAGCGGCGTGTTTGACAGCCGGTGGGACTGCGTCGCGCGCACCGGCGATCCGACGGTGCGCGATCCACGATGCTGTTGTCATCGCACGAGGAGGTGCGGCGGGAAGCCGGTACGATCGTGGTGATGAGTTAGAGTTGGTTTAACCAGTCGTGCCAGGCGCTCAGGAGGGCGGAGTCGGTGAGGTGCAGCGCAGCGGCGAGCATTTGCAGCATACCGGTTGTGGTCGGCTGGTGTTGCTCGTATTGAGGTTCGAATAAACCACCTGATTTGAGGAACCGTAGAAACGACTCGCGATGGGGCGGTTGCATCAACCACCAGACGAGTGCCCAGCTTTGGGCGTAGGCGATTTCGGTATGCAGGAGGTCACGGTTGAAAAAGCCGGTCGGGTCACGGCATTCGAGAAATTCCGGTAGGGGGATAAGGAGGCCGGTATCACGGAAGTGCCGCAGCCGTGCGGCGAGGGTGGGGTGCCAGCTTCCGATGGGGGTGGGTTCGCAAAATTGGGCGAGACCCTCGGTGAGCCACGTGGGTTCGGCGCCGGTGGGAGAGAGCCAACCGTATTGCTGGAACAGTTGATGGGCGGCTTCGTGGCGGATGAGACGATCGTTCGCTTCGCGGGCGGCAGAGGTGACGGCGTGTTGCCATGAGGCGGCGAAGCCGGTGGCGTGGGCGCAGTTGTCGGGATGGGCGGCCGGTAGGCTATGGAGGCCGAGGAATTGCCGGTAGCGTTCGGTGCCTTGTTGGTTGAGGAGCACGAGGCGGTTGCGGTCGTGCCAGAAAAAGCCGGCACTGTGACAAAGATGCGGTGCGATGCGGGACACGTAAACCTGGAAGTCGTGTTGGTTGGCGAACCAATAAACGTCCACTTGCGGTGCCGGCTCGGAAGGCGGTGAGTTGGCTCCGAACACGGCGAGGAATTCTGTTTGGATGGCGCGGAGCACTCGCGCAAGATGCGCGATGGTTTCGGGCGAGTCGTCGGAATAAATCCGGTAGGGTGGGCAGATGATATTTTGGTGCGGAAGCGGTGGGTAGTCTGAAGTGATGTGTGCGGGCTGACTGGACGGTCGAGAGTAAGGCAACGAGAGCCACGCTGCGGCGAGCCCAAGTGCGTTGAGGAAAACGGCGGCCACCGTGATGCGTCGCATGACGGTGATTTGGTGAGCAGAAGCGGTGCCTGCGGGCGACTTTGCTATTGACCGCGTCGAAGACGGTCACGTATGTTGCAGGCGATTTCCCTCGACGGGATTAAGGAGACACTGTGATGAACGGACAGCAACGCCGCGTGAGCGTGTTGGTTGGGTTGGTCATTTTCGTCGGAGCGTGTCTCAGTTCTGCGTTGGCCCAAGACAATGTGCGGCCGGGGGATTTGACGATTCGGAAGGTGACGCAGCAATTGCGTCGGGCCCCTGATTACGGCGGCACGAGCACGGCGTTGGGAAGTCAGGTCTCGGGGGCGAATCGGCCGTGGTTGCACATCGAGGTGGAGTTTTCATCGGAGTTGGAGTGGGCGGATGAAGTGTTGCTGAAGTATTACGCGTTGGTGGGGGAAGGGCGGGAGGCGCGGTTGCTGACCGGGGATGTGGTCCATGTGAACGTGCCGAAGGGGACGCGGCGATACTCGGCGATGTTTTTGCACCCGAACACAGTGCAGCGTTTTGGGAAGGGGAAAGTGGAAGCAATAGCGGTGCAGTTGTTTTATCGGGGGCGACTGATGGACCAAACCAGCGAGCCACCGGCGCGAACGCGCTGGTGGGAGCAACTGACGCCAACACCTGGTTTTCTGCTACGGCCCAGTGACACCCCGTGGTCGGTGGTTGCTCACGAGCGATATGAGGCGTACAAGGCATCGCCGTGAGAGGGCACGGCGCGTGACGGAATTGCGGTTTCTTCGAGCATGCTAGGGTCAGCACGGATTCTGGGGGTTGACATCGGGGCCTCGACGGTCAAGGTGGCGGAGTTTCAAGTGCTTCGCGGTCAGATTCTGAAGCTAACCAACTTCAACTACGCTGAGTTGGGTTTAGATCCGGAGCATGAGGAAAATCGCGGGCCGTTGTTGGTGGCGACGTTGCGGAATCTGTTAAAAGAGCGCGGGATTCGGCGGGGCAAAACGGTGTTTAGCGTTTCGGGACAATCGGTGTTCACGCGGTTTGTGAAGTTGCCGCCGGTCGATGAGGCCAAGGTCGCGCAAATCATCCTGTACGAAGCGCAGCAAAACGTGCCCTTTCCGATTCAAGAGGTGGTGTGGGATTACCAATTGATCGGCACGAACGCGCAGGGCGAGCTGGAGGTGGTGTTGTTCGCGATTAAGGGCAACATTATCGAAGAGCTGAATCGGGGCGTCGAGTCGGTCGGGTTGGAGACGGTGCTGGTGGATGTGGCGCCGATGGCGTTGTACAACGCCTACCGGTATAACTATGGCGAGATGGAAGGTTGCACGATGATTCTGGACATCGGCGCGCGTACCACAAACTTGTTGTTTGCCGAGCAAAACAAGATTTTCTCACGGTCGCTGCCGATTGCCGGCAACGCCATTACGCAGAACATCGCCAGCGAGTTCAACATCAAGTTTCTTGATGCCGAGACGCTGAAGAAGCGTGTGGGATTCGTGGCGTTGGGCGGGGCATACGAAGAGCCGGAAGATCAAACGCAGGCGCGCGTCAGTAAGATCATCCGCAACGTGATGACGCGGTTGCACGCCGAAGTAGCGCGCTCGGTGAATTTTTACCGCACCCAACAAGGGGGGAGCCCACCGGCGCGAGTGTTATTGGCCGGTGGGACGTCGGTGATTCCTTACACGGATCGGTTTTTCCACGAGAAGTTTCAAGTGCCGGTGGAATATCTTAACCCGTTTCGGAATTTGCAGATTGAGGACAAAATTTCGCGCGAAGAGCTGGGGAAGGTGGCGCATTTCTTTGGCGAGGTGGTGGGACTAGGGTTGCGGCAGTTGGGTGAGTGTCCGATTGAAGTGAATCTGATGCCGGTCAGCTTGAAGCAGCGGCGGTCGGTCGAGGAAAAGCGGCCGTATTTGGCCGGGGCGGCGCTGTGTATTTTGGTGGTGCCCATGGCGGTGTGGGCATATCAAGCGAAAGTGGCGAAGATTCGGCAGGAAAGGCTGAACGACGTGCGAACGTTGGCAAACCAGTACGACCGGACGCGAAAAGAAATCGAGGCGGAAAAAGCGGCGCTGGAAGAGGTGCTGTCGAAAACGGACCGAATGGCGCAGTTGGTGGAACAACGCACGTATTGGTTGGCGGTGTTGGATGATGTGTCGCAGCGGGTGACGCGAATTCCGGATTTATGGATTACTTCCATTAGTCCAGTGCAAGCCGGCGGTGCAGAGGCTGCGCCGACTCCGGTGGGGCGTGGTCGCCGTGGTGTGATGGCCGCGCCGACTGAACCCGCAGCCTCGTCAACCGCGCCGAAATCTGCGGGCGTTTATCTGCAGATTCGAGGAGAGGGGATTCATAGTGTTAACAACCCGGCGCAGGATTTGGAGTTGGTTGAGCAATTTGCGGAGGAACTGCGTCAATCGCCCTTTTTCGACAAGGACGATGTGGAAATCGTGGAACCGCCCCCGGCTATGACGGAGAAGGAAATTTTTCAGTTTGGGCTGCGTGCGCGGCTGAAAACCCTGCCCCCAACCTGACATGAATCGCGACTGGCTAAAACGCAACGGAATTGCACTGGTTTTCCTCGTGGGGTTCGTGGTGTTTCTTGCTTACGACATCTGGAAACTTCAACAAGCCATTCGCCACCGTCGGTCGGTCGAGGAGGAGCTGGAACGCGAGGAGCAGCGGTTACAGGAACTGCTGCGTAGCGAGATTTTCCCATCGAGCGAAAATGTGCGGATTCTGCGCTCCAACCGAGAGCAATTGGAGGGCTTGTACAGTCAAATTGTCCATCGCGTGGCGCGTCCCGTGCCAGCCCCGACCCTCAACCGGGTTCAGTTCCGTGCTTTGCTGACGCAAAAGTTAAATGAACTGTCCGACACCGCCCGCGAGAAGGGCGTGGTCCTAGGGGCAAATTTTGCGTTCGGATTCGACGAATATCTCGGCACGTTGCCACCTGATAATCGGGCAGTGCTCAACGTGCTGACGAAGCAACTGTTGGTGGTGGAGCGGTTGGTGCAGTTGTTGTATGCGGCTCCCGTCGAGGAGATCCGCAAGATTGAGCGCCCGTCGGCGGAGGCGGTGGTGGCGGAGTTAGGCGCGAAGTCTGAAGATTTGTACCACCGGATGAGTTTCACCATTGAGTTCACCACCAACACGGCTGGGTTGCAGAAGTTTCTCAACGAATTGCCCCGACAAGATTGGGTGTTGATGGTGCGTCAAATGTCCGTGGAAAAAAACAAAATGACGGTGGAGCGACCGGGAGCAAGTCTTCTGGCCGCGCCGGTAGGTTCGGCCGGTGGGTTGGACCCCGCTTTTTTGGCCCGCGCGGGCCCCGGCATGGTGCCCGGTGGCCTAGGTGTCGCACCTGCGGCGCCTGCCGCCCCCACGCAAGTCGTGAAGGAGGTTTTGGAAGTGCGTCTGACCGTGGACTTGGTTGAGGTAGCCACCCCGCAAAAACCAGCACGCCGAACTTGAGCGTCATGGACCTATTGCGCCGACATTGGGAAAAGTTGTTGTTAACGGGGGTGCTGCTAGGGGTCATTGGGGTGACCATTTGGTTGTCGCTTCGAGTTGGTGAGTTGACGGAGGAATTGCAACAGGGGCGGCGAAACCCACCGGCCAAAGGCAAAGAAGTGGCGGTAATCGACACCGAAGCCTACCAACGTGCCATCGCACACCTCCAATCACCCCTCCAATGGAAGATTGCTGAGCGTGACCCATTTCAAATGCCGCAGATAGACCGTGGGCCAGTCGAGACCAATGTGCCACCAGACCGTCCTGTATCCACCTCCCTCGCGTTGTTGCGGGTCGAGCGCGTGCCATTCAAAATGAACTTCAAAGCGTACGTGGGAGAGGGACGCAACTTCCAGATTGATTTCAAATTCCGGCCCCGCACGTTCTTTGTGGAAAAAGTCGGCGATGTCATTAAGGACCGCTTCGAGGATACGGGTTATCAAGTGATAAAATTTGAGCGCAAAGCGACGAATGTCTTTCACTCGTCCTTGGGCCGTGAAGTAACTGTGGATGTATCGGAATTGACCGTGCAGCGACCGGGTGAGAAGCCGGTAGTGCTCGTACTGAATCGCGAGGCCGAAGAAGAGGAGCCAGTCGCCACACTACGTTGCAAGCCATTCATGAGCGACGCCACAACATTCCGAGTGCGGCGCGGACAGCAATTCACATGTGCGGGCAAAACCTATAAAGTCGTTGACATCACTTTTAACACCGTGATAATCGCAGATATCCTAACAGAGGAGAGGCGCACCCTTTTGTTGACGAGGGAAGGATGAAGCAAACCATCGGGCGGGGTAAACCGCCGCAAATCGAGAGCTTTATGGCACGAGTCGGATGCGCCCTGTCGTCGCGTCCCTGAATGGAATGGAGAAACGGACATGAAAAAGATTCTGTTGCCCATGTTGTTGGCCAGCGTGTCGGTGGCTTGGTCGGTGCACGGCGAGGACGAGCTGTTGTTGGCGGTCAATACCAATTTTCGACCTGCGCGCCCCGCTGGGGCCGCTCCTGCCGAGGAGAAGCCTGCCCGTCCCGAACGACGTCTACCAACGCCCCGCGCCGAATCCGAGCCACAAGCGGCACCCACTCCCGTGGCTCCGGAACCCACTGCGGGAGCAACGCCTGCTCCTCCACCTGCCCCCCCTCCACCGGCCCTTGAACCGGTTGTTGACCCCGCGCGAGCGGAAGCGGAGACCATCGCGCGGGAAGAACTGGTACGACGTGAGGAGGCATTGCTGGCGGGACAACAACTTTTGCGGGAGGCGCGGGTTGCTTATGCAGACGCGAATTACCGCTTGGCAGCGGAGCGTTATGAAGCGGCGTTGAAAGCAATCCCGGTGGCCCCCGTCACGGAGAGCGATCGGGCTGCGGCGCGGGATGGCTTGGCACGGACTTACTACCGCTTGGCGGAGGCGGCCTTGGACGCCGGCGACGTCGCCAAAGCCCGCGAACATGCCGGCAAAGTTCAAGCGATTGCACCCGACAGTCGCATGGCCGCCGCGCTCAGCGCTCGCATCGAACGGGCCGTGAAGCGCAAGGAGTCGGAGGCGAAACGCCCCGAACCAGTGCCGGACCCCGCCAAGGCTCCTGAATTTCTTGCGAAGCGTGAAGAGATCAAAAAATTATTCCGCCAAGGCAAACTCTTGATGAATTCCGGTCAATTCGATGAGGCGGAACGCGCTTTTCAGCAAATTCTTCTTATCGACCCGTATAACTCGGATGCATACGTGTTGCTCGATGACCTGAATGTACAACGCCGGCAGTTCGCTCGCATCGGCACGGATCGCTCGCGAAATTATCGGCTTTGGGAGGTCGAGCAGCGCTGGTTGCCGTCGATCAGCGCGGAAGTGAAACGTGCGGCGCAAGCCGAACCCGAAGCAGCCGATCGCGACAGCCGTGCCAAAGCGGAAATGAATCGCAAGCTGAGCTCGATCGTAATTGAACAAATTAGCTTCCGCGATGCGGTGATTACTGACGTGGTGAATTTCCTCAGCGAGGAAAGTCGCCGCAAAGATCCCACCGGGGTAAACATCGTACTGCAATTGGGTGAGATGGGTGTGGGAGCGCCCACCGCGCCCGCGCCGACCCCGGTGCCGGGCGCACCAGAGGAAGGTTTGCCCGTCGCGCCCGCGCCGACAATCGACACCGCCGGCATTCCACGGATTACCGTCACACTTTTCAACATCCCCCTTGGCGAGGCTCTTCGCCTGATCACCCAGGCCGCTGGGTTGAAATTCCGGGTCGAGCCATACGCCGTCGTGATTTTGCCGAAGGCGGCACCCGAGGAAGATCTGATTACACGTTCGTACCCGGTGGAGGCGGGCGTGATTCGCACCTTGATTCAGCAACCTGAGCAGCAACAGCAGGAACGCGGAATCGGGGCCGAGTTCGTGGGATTGGAAGCTCGCGGTGCGAGAGCGGAATTAGCTGACGTGCGCAAGCTATTCGAAGATGCAGGCGTGCCGTTTCCTCCCGGCTCCAGTATTATTTTCAACGAGCGGGCCAGTCGCATCATCATTCGCAACACGCCGGCTAACATTGAAATTTTTGAGGATGTGCTGGCTGGGCTGAATGTGGTGCCGACGCAGGTCGAAATTGAGGCGAAATTCATCGAGATTGCCCAAGCTGATTTGGACGAGCTGGGCTTCGATTGGAAAGTCGGCCATCGTATTTTTGGGTCCTTTGACGCATTTGGCGGAGGCGATGTGCCTTTCGGAGACGTGCCCGATTTGGCCCAAGGGCAGGGGAACATTTCGCGTGGCTTGCGCGATAGCACAATCATTCGGGGCAATGCAATCGATGCGTTGCTCGGCTTGGGTGGTGTCGGGACGCGGGCCGATATTGGGACATTGCGAGGCGTGTTGACGAATCCACAATTTGAACTGGTCGTAAGGGCGCTGGCACAAAAGAAAGGCACCGACTTGCTGTCCGCGCCACGCATCACCACAATTAGTGGCAACGCCGCGCTCATTCGAGTAGTGCAAGAATTCATTTACCCAACGGAGTTTGAGGCGCCGCAAGTGGCCGAGAATGTGGTGTCGCCCTTCACGCCGAGTGGTTTCAAG
>JANWVU010000200.1 GCA_025056465.1 Verrucomicrobiia bacterium
ACACTGGCTGCCACAACCGCCGCGAGCGTAAACGGGATGCCAATGGACATAAATTCGCGAAAGCTCACCAGGTGGCCCTGTTTTTTCAATAAACCAACGCTCACGATATTGGCCGATGCTCCAATCGGCGTAATATTGCCTCCCAAGCATGACCCAATCAGCAAGCCGAACATCAGAAACGGCACAGGTACGCCAAGATTGTCGGCGACCGTCTGCGTTACCGGAATCATCGTCAGCAGAAACGGCACGTTGTCCACAAACGCCGACACGGCCACGGAAAGCCCAATAATCGAAACATACGCTACCAATGGACTGCCTCCCACCCAGTCGGTCATCGTGCTGGCCAGCGTATCCAGCCAACCGGAATCTGCCAACCCGCCCACAATCACAAAAATGCCGCACAGAAAAAACGTCGTGTCCCAATCGAGAGTGCGAATCAAATCAACGGTACGCATCCAACGCGGGCCGAGGTGGTGCCAGAGCAACCCCACGACCGCCAAAATCATCGTGAAGCTACCGGCCAACCATTTGAACTCGGGATCAAAATGTGACGTAAATGCCAGCCCCACCACGAGCGCACTCAACAACCACGTGGGCACCCAAGCGCGCACCTCCTCTACCGGCACCAACGCCACCGACTCCCGATGATGACGCATCAACCACGCCACGACCATCAACGAGGCGATGGCGCCAATTTGCACGGCAAAGAAGATACCGGGTTTGCCGTGGTATATGAAAAAGTCGTTGAACGTCATTTTCATGTATCCCGCCAAAATCATGCTCGGCGGATCGCCAATGAGCGTCGCGGTGCCTTGGAGATTCGTGCTGATGGCGATGCAAATCAGCAAGGGTACCGGTCGGATTTGAAGCTTCTCGGCCAAACTCAAGGCGACCGGTGCCACCAACAGCACGACCGCCACATTTTCAATGAACATCGAAAGCCCGCCAGCCAACGCGCACACCGCCAGCAGCGCCTGTCGCATCGTGCGCGTGTGGTCCACGAGCCATTCCGCCATCACGGCCGGCATCCGTGATTGCATGAACAACTCCGCCAATACCAACGTCCCGAAGAACAGCGCGATGACGTTCCAGTGAATCTTCTCGGCAAGCGCCTCCTGCCAGCTCAGCGCCCCGCTCAACACCAACGCCACCGCTCCCGCGCACGCTACCAAGGATCGCCATCGAGGGAGCGCCACAAACAGCGCGTAGCAAACCACAAAAACGAAAAGCGGAATCCACTCCGGTTGCATTGGCCGCGAATACTGCCGGGCACACCAAACCACGTCAACGCAAACTGGCCTCCCCACCCGACCGCGCTTTCCTCGGCCAGTAAGCTTCCGCAAGCAGTTGTACATCCCGTCGGCCTCCGGCAACCTCGACGGAGACTGGTTGTTGAAGACCTAACACCGCTCCTCGGAGCAACCCTGACGGAAAGCAGAAACTGCCAATAATTCCAAAAAACCACTCGCTGATGGGCTGACCTTTGCTCTGCCAGCACCCAGCATCCCCTTCGGACGAACGATAGAAAGCGGGGAAGCCATGATCGGAGATTTTACCCTCCTTGTATCAGTGGTTGTGTGCTGCTACCCCTCGATTTCGTAGGAGCTAGCCGCGTTGCTTGAGAGGGCTGCGGCACTCTGCAAGAAACTCATCGTCAGGTGGCCGACGGGCTGGTAGCATGCGCGGCCTGATATAAAGGAGAGGGAACGAATGAAACGGTGGTTTTTGGTATTGAGTTCGTGGATTTGGTTCGCTGGACAGCCTGCCGGAGCGCAAGTGCCGCTGCCGGGAGGCCCCGCGTCGGCGACCGTGCCGATGGTGGCGCAAATCACGTTGGAAGCAGACGAGGACACCAATTGTTTTGTTGTCGTCACGGGCACGGCCTCGTTGTCGCTGGGTCGCTTCACCGGTCCTACCACCAACCGCGTCGCGCAAACAGAAATCGCGCGCATGGAGTTGGTCGGTGAGGCGCCCGACTTGGGAATCGTGACAGTGCGGGCCGGTTCCAATCTGGTGGGCCGCGCCACGTTGGGTGCCTTGAGTAGCACGAATCGGTTTTTCCCTGCTCGAAGCACGTTTGATTTGTTCCTGACGGTGGGATTGCCGGGCGGCACCAACCTGGTCAATCTCACCCCCATTCGGTTGACCAATTCGGTTACCGCCTGGCCGCCGGTCGGCCAAGCGTACGTGAGCACCGAGCCGGTGATCTTGGTATTGGCTTCAGCGACCAACATCGTGATGGGCAGTTTGGAGCAATTGACCTTGCTACCGGCCAATCGTGGCAACTCTCGACTTCAAGCCGTGTCCGCTTCGGTTACCGGGAGCAACTCGGTGCGATTGACACTGCCGTCCAGTTGTTTGGCATCCACCGGTACCGCTGTGGTTGCGGGGCAACGACAATTGTTCTCCGGCGTCTGGCAATCGCGATTGGGATGCGATGAAAGTTTCCGAACCAATCTGCAATTCACCGCCCTGTGGAACACCACCCAACGCCCCGGTGACTGGCGCGGTTTTCATACCGGTCGCTTCGTGCTGTTTCAACTCGTTGGCGGCCGCACCAACATTGTCGGATTCGGCACGATGGATGGCAGCAACGGAGCGGGAACGCGGCGCGCGCCCTTGGAACTGGATGAGGAGGATTGCGCCAGTTGCTACCGGTTCGAGGGTCGGCTGCGCGGGCGGGTGATTGCGTCGGGCCCCTTGGCGGGGGCG
>JANWVU010000201.1 GCA_025056465.1 Verrucomicrobiia bacterium
ACCGTGACCGGCAACGTCTGCCCCGCCACCTCCAACCGCGTTCGCTCCCGATCAATCACCGCGCGCCCCATCTCCACGCGCACCGCGCGACACCTCCCGCCCTCCACCACCAACTGCGCGCGCACTCGTCCCCCCACCGTGGCGATTGTGAAATCCGTCTGCCGCGTATATCCGTAGTCGAACAAAAACTTCGCAAAAATTCGCAGACCGTTCCCAGACTTCTCCGCCTCCGACCCGTCCGGATTTAAAATCCGCAATCCAAAATCCGCTCCCGTCGTCGCGACCTTCAACAAAATCCCGTCCGACCCCACCCCCCAATGCCGGTCACAAATCTTTCGCACTTGCTCCGCGGTGAGCTCACCGGCCAACCGGTCGCCATCCATCACCAGATAATCATTCCCCAACCCGTGCGACCGCACGAAATCCCACGTCATCATGTCTCAACCTTGGGAAACAACGGCGTCACCTCACCGGGCTTTGCTCCCACCGGCAACCCACCCCAACTCGTCTCTGCCCACGCACCCGGTCGCTGCGCGATCCCCAATTGCGCCCGAATCTTCGCCGCACTCGACGGCATGACCGGCTCCAACACCACCGCCAACAACCGCACCGACTCCGCCAGACTGTATAACACATCGTCCAACCGCCCAGCCTCCGCTGTTTCGCGCGCCAACTTCCACGGCGCACTCTCCTCGACGAATTGATTGGCCCGCGTCACAAACGACCCCACCGCGCGCAGCGCGCCCGTCAGATCCAACCCATCCATGCACGCGCGATACGACGCCACCATGTTTTCCGCCTCCGCCCGCAACGGATGTGACGTCGCCGCCGGCACCGCACCCCGATATCGTTGCAACATCGCCAGCGACCGGTTAATCAGATTGCCCAAATCATTCTTCAATTGCGCCTCATACACCTCGCGAAACTTCGCATCAGCAAAATCACTATCGTTGATCCCGAGCGGCCCTTGGCTCGCGAGAAAAAATCGCAACGCATCCAACCCATACCGGCTCACGTACCCGTCAATCTTCTCCAAATCCACAAAATTGCCGAGGCTCTTGCTCATCTTCTGACCCTCGGCGATCCAAAAACTGTGCGCATACACCTGGCGCGGTAACGGTCGTCCCAACGCCATTAACAACGCCGGCCAAATCACCGCGTGAAACCACAAAATGTCCTTCGCAATCAGATGCACATCTGCCGGCCAATACCGCTCGCGCTCGGGCGTGTCCACCGTCGAGAGATAATTGAACAACGCATCAATCCACACGTAAATCACGTGCTGTTCGTCACCGGGAACCGGTATCCCCCACTCACCGGCTCCCAAGCGCGAAATCGGCACATCGTTCAACCCCTCCGCAATCCGTTGCATCACCTCGTTGCGTCGGATGTCCGGCCGCACAAAATCCGGCTGCTCCTCCAACAACCGCTGCAACGCCCCCTCGTACCGGCTCAGGCGGAAAAAATAGTTTTTCTCCCGTTTCCGCACCAATGGCCGACCGCTGATGGGCGACTTGTACTCGTACTCCTTCGCCTTGCTCTCCGTTAGGTACTCTTCCTGCCCGGCATCGTACCAACCCTCATACTCGCCGAGATACACATCACCGCGCGCCATCAACTCCCGCACGTACTGCTGCACCTTGCGTTTGTGCCGTTCTTGCGACGTGCGAATGAAATCGTCGTTCGAAATCCCGAGCTTGCGAAACGTCTCCTGAAACGCCGCTGCGTTTCGGTCGGCCCACTCTTGCGCCGTCAGACCCTGCTCCGCTGCGGCCACCACCACTTTCGTCGCGTGCTCATCGGTGCCTGTGAGAAAGAAAACATCATCGCCGAGCATCCGATGATAACGCGCAAAAATATCCGCGATCGTTGTCGTGTAAATGTGCCCGATATGCGGCCGGTCGTTGACGTAATAGATCGGTGTCGTGATATAGAATTTCATCGGCGTCGCGCATCTTGTCAGTCGCGTCGTGGCTCGTCAACGCTCGGCCCACTCCGCCGCCGTCGGCTCTCGCGCGACTTCAAATGCCCGCATCTCCGCCACCGTCTCCGGCAGCGGCCGACCCCACACCCGCACCAATTCTCCCATCTCCCCACGATGCCGGTAATCTTTCAAGAACACGCGCTCACCGGTCGGCTTCCACAAACCGGGCCGCAACGCCAAATGAGCCGGTATCTCCAACGCCGCGTTCCGTCGCTCCGCCAATTCTACCACCACCCCACGCAACACCAATTCCCCCCGATCATGCGCCTCCGCCCGGCTGCGCACAAAACCCACCAACTCCACCAACTCACTCTTCGGCACCCATACACCATTCAACAGCGCCCAACGTGCACGCTCTGACTCCTGCTCTTGTTTCTGTTTCTTCTCCTCAGCCTGCGGTTTCTCAACCGGTTTTTGAACCTCGCGGGCCGCGGCCGAGTCGCCTCGCACCACTGCCTGCTTCGTCGTCAGCCGACTCCGGTACGGCTCGGGGACCTTCTCCAAATCCACCACCGCCGACCCGCGCGCATGTAGAATCACAACTCGACCCTTGTTCACAGGTCCCCACCGAACGCTGTCATACCGAACCCCATCAATCACCAACTCCGGCACCACCTCCGACCCCTGTGCCAA
>JANWVU010000202.1 GCA_025056465.1 Verrucomicrobiia bacterium
GTGAAGGTATTGGAAAAAGCTGTGGATGTGACTCCCACTGAGTGCGCGACGCGCTTCACATTAGCACGTGCACTTGCGGTCAGCGGTCGTCCCCTGGCTGCGTTGGATAGACTGCGGTCATGTCTCGATGAACCGGCCGGGTTCGAAATTTGGAGACAACTAGATCAAATGCCGGAGTTTGAGGCTCTGCGATCCTTGCCTGAGTATCACGCTGCCGCTCAGGAAATCCGCCGTCGCATGGAGCAGGCTCGCGCAGCACAGATATTTCAGGAGGGAGTGCGCCTCCATCGGGAGGCCGACTCACTCACAAACGACGTGGCGCGCGCGGTTGAATTGCTCAAACGAGCTGTTGAGCAGTACAAGACAGCGATCGAGTCCATGCCGGATCGCGCGCAGCCACATTTCCTCATGGCCTTGGCGCTTGGCCGTCTATCTGAAACCACCACTGACCCCGAAGAGCGCGACCGGTTGAGGACCGCAGCCCATGAGCGATTTGAGGCTGCCGCGCGATGTGCCGACGCCGAGTTGGTCGTGCACGAACGCTACGGGTATTTCCTACAGCAAATCGCGCGAGACCCGGCAACTCCCCTACTTAAGCGCAAGGAACTTCTCTCAGCGGCCCGAGCTGCATTGCATCGCGCGCTGCAAATGGCCCGATTTACCGGCGAGCGAACGCGGGTGGCGCGCCAGTTGGCGTCATTGTGCGTCGTTACAGCAGAGGAAAACATCGGTACTGACAAGCGAGCGTTGTATCAAGAGGCTGTTACTCATTTCGAATCCACTCGCAAATCCGTCGCGACCGATTACACGGTAACGGAGCTAAATCTTTGGGGCATTGCCTTGTTGCGAATCGGACAAATGCAACGCGATAGTCAGATGGTGCGCCGCGCGATAGAACGATTTCAGACGGCGTTGGACAAGGACCACGACCGCTTGGATGTGCGGTATAATCTCGCTTGTGCCTATGCCGCGCTTCGTCAGCCCGAGGCGGCTATGCGGCATGCGCGCGTTTGTCTTGAGCGCGACGAATCAGGCCTCTTTCGTTCGCACATTTTGGAGGATCCGGATTTCGACTCCATTCGTGACACGGCACCGTACAGGGAGGTGTTTGGACCACCAGAACTCCAGCGCTTGATTGAGCCACGCATCTCGGGTCGGTGATGTGGTTTTTGGCGACGTCCTATTCGAGCCGCAACGCCTCGATGGGATTGTAACGAGCCGCCAGAAAGGCCGGGTATAACCCTGCCACTACACCTACCCCCACGCTAAAAACCAAACTCACCACCAGCGCCGGCCAGGTGACCACTGGTGTGTAATCCGGCGGGGTCATCCACTCCAGTACGCGCACTAGTCCAAAGGAAACAACCAGCCCGATAATCCCGCCGACCATCGCCAACGTGGTGCTCTCCACCAAAATCTGCACGAAGATATCCCGGTCTCGCGCACCGACTGCTTTGCGAATACCGATCTCGTGGATGCGTTCGCGAATCGAAGCCAGCATGATGTTCATGATACCGATGCCGCCAACCACGAGCGAAATGCTGGCAATCAGCCCGCCAGTCCGTATCGCGTTCTGGCTCTGTTCGCGAATGCTCTCCGCCCAACTTTCGCGCGTGTCAAATCCAAAGTCTTCCACCCCGCGATGCGTCTGCAACAACGTGTTGCGCACCTGATGCAATGCCTCGTCAAGCTGTTCGGCGTTGCGGACGCGCAGATTTAGCCATGTGAGCCGCGGGTCTGGATCCGTCCCGCCCAGCGCGGCCGATCGAAACACCACCTGCATGGTGCTCAACGGAACCACTACAATCTCATTTTTCGCCGCCAACCAATGGCCGCCCCTCATACCAGGTCGAGCCGTCGTTCGTCCACGACGAGGGTCGAACCGGCTAATCGTGGTTGTGTCGAGCTTACCGGCTTCACGTTGGCGCCGCGCTCGCTCGGTCTCATATAGGCGAAATACACCCACGACCGTAAACGGTTCGCTGTTAATCTCGATGGTTTGTCCCAGCCGTTCCTCGGTCGGTGCGGCGGGGCCAAACAAATCAGTCCACGTCCGTTGTCCCAACACACACACGCGCGCCGCATTCCACAAATCCAGCTCTGTGATGAACCGTCCGTGCTCCACCGTGAAGTTGTTAACCGTGAGAAATTCGGGCGTAGCTCCGACTACTTGTCGAGGGCGGCTTTGGCGGTTGCCCCGCACCACCGTCGCGCCGCGCAAGTCTACCTCAGGAGAGACAGCCTCAATTAACGAACAATTCGCGCGAATCGCCTCCACGTCGCGCCACGTGCGGCCGGGTGACAACTCAGCGAGATGTTGCTGGTCGAGGGGCGGTTCTTGATCGGAGACGTTCACCTTTTCCAGTCCACCCAGTTGATTCAGCGCAAACCGCATCCCGTTTGTAAGCCCGGTAACGAGCGCGAACATCCCCACCAGCGAACACACACCAAGAATGATGCCCAACATCGTAAGCGCCGAGCGAAATTTGTGCGCGGCGATT
>JANWVU010000203.1 GCA_025056465.1 Verrucomicrobiia bacterium
CGCCATAAACCCCATCGTGACGTTGAACACCATCGAGTGCGACACCGTGGAAAACAGCAATGTCAACGCCGCCAGCAAGCATTGCTTGAAAAACAACAGCACCACGCCTTTGGCGAGATCGAGGTCTCGCGCCTCTTCATGGATGCGGCTTTCCATTGCCGCTTTCTCATCCACGGTCAGCGTTGGGTCCTGCCGGGTATCTCGAACCAACTGGCTTTCCTTGTACCAGAGGGCCGCCACGAACATGAGCGACATCACCACGACGCTCAGGAAAATCAGCAGAATGCTACCGGCGTATTTGCCCAGCAAAAACTCCGCGCGGCGTACCGGCTTGGCCAGGATCGTATACAACGTGCGGCTCTCCATCTCGGCCGGTAGGAGCTGCGCAGTGCCCACAATCGCGATCAGTGTTCCGAAAATTGAGATGGCTCCAAGGCAAAAATCTTTCACGAATTTCAACTGCTCGCTGAAGGTGAACTGCGAGAAGAAACTCGCGCTGCCGATCACCACCAGCGCAAACAGCAGCAGGATGTTGAACACTTTCTGTCGCACCGCCTCGGTGAACGTGTTGACGGCAATCGTGGCGATTCGAGAAACCGAGAATCCGACTCGCTCAGTCATGGTATTGCATGCCACGCGGGTCCTTTCGCACTGCCTCTAAAAACAACGCTTCGAGCGTCGTCTGGGGATGCTCGATGCCCACCACTCGACCCCCGGTTCGCGCAATGACGGACTCGACGGTTGCCTTGGCCGATTCCGGTAGGTTTTCTACTGTGATCGCGAGGCGGTTTTGATCGCGGATCAACGTTTGGACATCGCCCTCCAAAATCATTTTGCCCAGATGCAAAACGCCGATTCGATCGCACACCTCCTGAACCTGCGCCAGCAGGTGCGAACTGAGCAGCACCGTCTTGCCCATTTGTTTCAGACGCAGAATCAAGTCCCGAATGTCACGGCTGCCGATTGGGTCCACACCGGCTGTCGGCTCATCCAGCAACAACAACTTCGGGTCGTGAATCAGCGCCTGAGCCAGCCCGATTCGTTGCAACATTCCTTTCGAGTAGCCGGCCAGCCGGCGATTACGCGCGTGCGACAGGCCCACCAGTTCCAATAACTCATCGATGCGCCGACGCAATGGCGCGCCGCGTAGGTGACAGAGTTTCCCGTAAAACTCCAACGTCTCGGCGCCAGTCAAAAAGCGGTAAAAATAAGGGTTTTCCGGTAAGAACCCCACATGCAACCGTGATTCCACCTTGCGACATGGCACATCAAACAACCACGCCTCGCCCTCGGTTGGCTCGATCAAACCCAGCAACAACTTCAACGTGGTGCTTTTGCCCGAGCCATTCGGCCCCAACAACCCGTACACTTCGCCTTCCCGCACCGTGAGATTCAACCCCTCCAACGCTTTCAGTTTTCCGAGCCGCCAACCCAGCCGGTATTTCTTGGTCAGGTTCTGTGTACGAATGGCGTCCATACCTAGTAAACGATTTCAAATCGCTTGAAGCGGTCTTCCGTCGGTCCCCAATTGGCGGTCACTTGTCGGATGTAGGACGCGAGGTGACTGGCTTGGATGGCGTCCAGAAACGCTTGCACTTCGCTCTCCTCACCTTCTGCCACCAACTCGACCCGACCATCCGGCAGGTTGCGCACGTATCCCGTCACCTCGTAACCACAAGCAAGTTCACGCACGCTGTATCGAAATCCAACACCCTGCACGCGACCGGCATAATAGACCTGAACTCGCTTGCGCATATCGCTGCGGCTGCATCGACAGCGTGTCAGCGCACCGCTAAGTCGTCGCGCAACAACTCGCCCGTCTCCGCATTGTAGGTCAGTGAACCCAACCAACGCGCCCCGCTATCGCGATCGCGTGGGCGCGCGCGGATTGTCACGCGCCAATTTGGTGCCACGTCACCATCACTGGGTTTTCGCAACAACAAGCGCACGCCCACCACCTCGTACCCACTGAGGCGCGGATGAGCCAGTGCCTTGGCCACCACGGCGTCGGAATCCAGATTCCAACGCTTCAAGTTGATGATTTCGTTGACGTGATACCCGGTGAAGTTCCGACCAAACCGCGTCCACCGCGCATCATCGAACAACCGCACGGCACCGCCGACTTTCAACACCTGATCATCCTGAATCCGCACCATCGTACCGGCATTGAGTCGTGCCGGGTCGTAAAACGTCACTTCCCAAATTCGCGGCCGCAAATTCTCGTCCGAGTGCGTGCCTTCCATCCAGATCAAATTGTTTTGCGCCGCATCGGTCACCCGCTGATTTGCTAAATTCATTGCCTGCCGTGCCGTAAGGGTACCGGCCCAGGCCCCGCTCATCCCCAACGCCCAGAAAACCGCCACACACAACCCCACGTTGCTTCTCATTTACCTAGCCTCCTTCAGATTTCTTCCCGGTATGGTCGGGACGGCGGGATTTGAACCCGCGACCTCTTGGTCCCGAACCAAGCGCGCTAGCCAAGCTGCGCTACGTC
>JANWVU010000204.1 GCA_025056465.1 Verrucomicrobiia bacterium
CGCCATAAACCCCATCGTGACGTTGAACACCATCGAGTGCGACACCGTGGAAAACAGCAATGTCAACGCCGCCAGCAGGCATTGCTTGAAAAACAGCAGCACCACGCCTTTAGCGAGATCGAAGTCTCGCGCCTCCTCGTAGATGCGGCTTTCCATGGCCGCTTTCTCCTCCACGGTCAGTGTTGGATCCTGTCGGGTGTCTCGAACCAACTGGTTTTCCTTGTACCAGAGGGCCGCCACGAACATCAGCGACATCACCACCACGCTCAGGAAAATCAGCAGAATGCTACCGGCGTATTTGCCCAATAAAAACTCCGCTCGGCGTACCGGCTTGGCGAGAATCGTGTACAACGTGCGGCTCTCCATCTCGGCCGGTAGGAGCTGCGCAGTGCCCACAATCGCGATCAGCGTCCCGAAAATTGAGATGGCCCCAAGGCAAAAATCTTTCACGAATTTCAACTGCTCGCTGAACGTGAACTGCGAGAAGAAACTCGCGCTGCCGATCACCACCAGCGCAAACAGCAGCAGGATATTAAACACTTTCTGTCGCGCCGCCTCAGTGAACGTGTTGACGGCGATGGTGGCGATTCGGGAAACCGAAAATCCGACTCGTTCAGTCATGGTAGTGCATACCACGAGGGTCCTTGCGCACGGCTTCCAAAAACAGCGCCTCGAGCGTCGTCTGGGGATGTTCGATGCTCACGACCCGGCCACCGGCTTGCGTGACGACGGATTCAACGGTTGCTTTCGCCGGCTCCGGTAGATTCTCGACCGTGATGGCAAGGCGGTTTTGATCGCGGATCAACGTTTGGACATTGCCCTCCAAAATCATTTTGCCCAGATGCAACACACCAATACGGTCGCACACCTCCTGAACCTGCGCCAGCAGGTGCGAACTGAGCAGCACCGTCTTGCCCATTCGTTTTAGACGTAGAATCAGATCCCGAATGTCGCGGCTGCCGATTGGGTCCACACCAGCTGTCGGCTCATCCAGCAACAACAACTTCGGGTCATGAATCAGCGCCTGAGCCAAACCGATTCGTTGCAACATCCCTTTCGAGTAGCCAGCCAACCGACGATTGCGCGCGTGCGTTAGGCCAACCAACTCGAGTAGTTCGTCAATCCGTCGTCGCAACGCCGCGCCGCGCAAGCGACACAGTTTGCCGTAAAACTCCAAAGTCTCGGCGCCTGTTAGAAACCGGTAGAAATATGGGTTTTCCGGTAAAAACCCCACGTGCAATCGTGATTCTACCTTGTGACACGGCACATCGAACAACCACGCCTCACCCTCGGTGGGCTCGATCAAACCCAGCAGTAACTTCAACGTAGTGCTTTTGCCCGAGCCATTCGGCCCCAACAACCCGTACACTTCGCCTTCCCGCACCGTGAGATTCAACCCCTCCAACGCTTTCAGTTTTCCGAGCCGCCACCCCAGCCGGTATTTCTTGGTCAGGTTCTGTGTACGAATGGCGTCCATGCCTAGTAAACGATTTCAAATCCCTTGAAGCGGTCTTCCGTCGGTCCCCAACTTGCGGTTACTTGTCGGATGTGGGACGCGAGGTGACTGGTTTGAATGGCGTCCAGAAACGCTTGCACTTCGCTCTCCTCACCTTCTGCCACCAACTCGACCCGACCATCCGGCAGGTTGCGCACATATCCCGTCACCTCGTAACCACAAGCAAGTTCTCGCACACTGTAGCGAAATCCAACACCCTGCACCCGACCGGCATAATAGACCTGAACTTGCTTGCGCATGTCGGTCAGACTGAATCAACTGCGTCTCAGCGCACCGCGAGATCGTCACGCAACAACTCGCCCGTCTCTGCGTTATAGGTCAGTGAACCCAACCAACGCGCCCCGCTATCGCGGTCACGCGGGCGCGCGCGGATTGTTACGCGCCAATTTGGCGCCACGTCACCGTCGCTCGGTTTGCGCAACAATAGTCGCACACCCACCACTTCATAGCCACTGAGCCGCGGATGAGCCACCGCTTTAGCCACGACGGCGTCGGAGTCTAGATTCCATCGCTTCAAATTGATGATCTCATTAACGTGATACCCGGTGAAATTCCGACCAAACCGCGTCCACCGCGCATCATCGAACAACCGCACAGCCCCGCCTACTTTCAACACCTGGTCATCCTGAATCCGCACCATCGTACCGGCATTGAGTCGTGCTGGGTCGTAAAACGTCACCTCCCAAATTCGCGGCCGCAAATTCGCGTCCGAATGCGTGCCTTCCATCCAGATCAAATTATTTTGCGCCGCATCGGTCACTCGCTGATTTGCGAGATTCATTGCCTGACGTGCCGTAAGGGTACCGGCCCACGCCCCGCTCACTCCCCACGCCCAGAAAACCGCCAAACATAGCCCCACGTTGCTTCTCATTTACCTAACCTCCTTCAGGTTTCCTCCCGATATGGTCGGGACGGCGGGATTTGAACCCGCGACCTCTTGGTCCCGAACCAAGCGCGCTAGCCAAGCTGCGCTACGTC
>JANWVU010000205.1 GCA_025056465.1 Verrucomicrobiia bacterium
GAAGGCATAAACCGCGAGGCCGTCATTTAGCTCAACAGCCAGACCGCGGGCGTCGCTGGCGAACAAGACCGCGCGTAGTTGGGCGACGGCGTCTTTTAGGGTGAAATAGATGTGACCACTGGAGTGTTGGCGAACATTTTCCAGTTCGCCCTCGACCCAGACGGAAGGGAATTGTTGTTCGAGGCTCGCTTTGATGCGCCGCGTAAGCTCGGCGACGGTGAGCACTTGTCGAGGGGGCACCGTGGCCGGCTCACTGACGGGCGTGGCGACGGTCACGGCTCGTAGTCCTCGTTGGGCCACTCGGGTTGCATGATGGGCCGGTAGCCCGAGGGTACCGGCAACGGGAACGTGACAATTTCAAACACACCGACGAGTTCGCGTCCGATCCATCGCACGATGCCCTTGGGCAAACCATAGGTGAACCCAGCAGCGCCGCCATGTTTGGAGACGGCCTTGGTGTATTGGTTGGGCACTTCCACCACGCCGAACAACACGTTGGCCACGCCGCGGCCCAGTTTGCGGAGAGCGTTGTGGTGTCGGGGCGGGTCTTCACTGGCCCAAGTGGTTGTCGCGAACATCACGCAAATCGTCGCCGTCAGCAGCCATCGTTTCATGGCCCGCACTATACCAGACCTTGCCGAGGGAGAAAGCGTCGAGTAACGTCGCCCGCCATGGATTTGCGCGGGAAAAACTGTTTGGTGACCGGTGGCGCGAAACGGCTCGGGCGCGAAATTGCAATGGCGTTGGCGGAACGCGGCGCAAATGTTGCCGTGCACTATCATACCTCGGCTGATGCAGCGCGGGAGGTGGTGCGTGCGGTGCGTGCGCGGGGAGTGGACGCCATGGCCGTGCGAGCGGACCAGCGACGTGCGGCGCACGTGCGCCGCGCGGTGGCGCAGGTGGCAAAACGATGGGGAATCATTCACGTGCTGATCAATAGCGCCGCGGTGTACGAGCGTACGCCGTTTGATCGGCTCACGGAACGCGACTGGGATTTTCATCTGGAGAGCAATTTGAAGGGGCCGTTCCTGTTCGCGTTGGAGGTGGGTCGGCGTCTCGTGGCCGAGAGATGTCCGGGAAAAATCATCAATTTCGCCGATTGGGCAGCCTACCGGCCCTACAAGGATTACCTGCCGTACTGTGTGTCGAAAGCCGGCGTGGTTTGTCTGACTCAGGCGTTGGCGAAGGAGTTGGGCCCATTGGTCAACGTCAATGCCATCGGGCCGGGGCCGGTGTTGTTGCCGCCAGACGTGGATGAGGCGGAGAAAAAAGCCATCATCCAATCCACCGTGCTGAAACGTTTGGGCAGCCCGCAGGATGTGGTGGCGGCGGTCTTGTATTTGTTGGAGGGCGGTGATTTTGTGACGGGGCACACGTTGATTGTGGATGGAGGCCGGTTGATTCGCGGCGGATGAAATCGGTCGGGAGGACGGGTGATGTACATCGTGACCAAACACATTGATTTTTGTTATGGCCACCGGTTGCTGAATTATCAGGGCAAGTGCCGGTATCTTCACGGACACAATGCGCGTGTGGAAGTGGATTTGGCGGCGGAGCGGCTGGATGCGCGCGGGATGGTGCAAGATTTCACCGACATCAAACAGGTCATCAAAACGTGGATTGATGATACGCTGGATCACACGATGCTGTTGAATCGAGCCGATCCGCTGGTGCCGGTATTGCAGCGACAAGGGGAGCGGTTCTATTTGATGGATGACAACCCAACGGCGGAGAACATCGCCAAATTAATTTACAGCGAAGCCCACGCCCGAGGGCTACCGGTAGTGGCGGTGCGGTTGTGGGAAACCCCTACCTCGTGCGCCACGTACCACCCGTGACCAAGCCCATCCGGAGCGCAAGCTTGCGCGGGTTGGTCGCTCCCGTAGAATCCGCCCGCCATGCCTGATTTTGACATCAACTACGTGGCCCATCTTGCGCGGTTGGAATTGAGCGCGGAAGAGAAAGAGACGCTCAGCCATCAACTGACGCAAATTCTGGCGTACGTGGAGAAACTCAAGGAGCTGGACGTCAGCGGCGTTGAGCCGACCGCCCATGCGGCGACGTTGCACAACGTGTTGCGCGAGGACGTGGCGCGGGGCGAGGAGGCCGATCGCGAGTTGTATTTGCGCAATGCGCCCGAACAAGCGCGTGGGTTGTTCATCGTGCCCAAGATTGTGGAATGAGCCTGGCCTTTCAGACGATTCATGAGTTGCGCACGCGTTTGCGGGCCAGTGAGGTGACAGCGCGCGACGTGGTGCAAGCCGTGTTGGATCGGATCGCGGCGGTAGACTCCCGGGTGCGCGGTTATTTGTGGTTGAATCCCGAGGATGCGCTCGCGCAGGCCGATGCGGTGGATCGTGCAGGGCATACGAGGAACGGTTTGCCGTTGGCGGGTATTCCGGTGGCCATCAAGGATGTGATCAACGTAGCGGGCCAGCCGTGCACATGCGCTTCGCGGATTTTGCAGGGTTACATCGCTCCATATGACG
>JANWVU010000206.1 GCA_025056465.1 Verrucomicrobiia bacterium
CGAGGGCGCCTCTTCCGGTTCCTCCAACCAAGCCTCGCGAGGAAGCGGCCGTGTTTTGACCACATCGGCCAGCGGCACAGCGGGTGCCAAAGCCATCCATTGCGGCGTAGGCGGAGGTTCAAGAGGTACCGGGTCCAAAGGTAGTTCCGCCACCCGTCGCGTGGGTGGGAGGCCTCGCTGCCAGAGCCGACCCGAAAACCCCGGTCCGCTCGGCAACGCCATCAGACTGGAATCGAATAATTCCGCCGGTGTCAACGTGGGCTGAAGCCGGTCGGCCCGTTCCAAACTCGGCACCACCGCTTGCAATCGCGTTCGCTCGCGGAACCGCGGCACGTCCACTTCACCGTGCAACCGAAACACCCCTAACGCGGCCCCGTGCAGCGCAACAGATGCCAGCAACATCAACCACCGTACCGCGCGTTCCCGCAGCGGCAGCACCACCACATCGCTCATGGCGTTATCGGCGGCGTTTCCAACGGCATTTCGGGTCGTGTGGCAATGTTGACCACGGGGATACCGGCTTCCACCGCCAAACTCATGATTTGCACCACCGTCCCGTGCGGCACTTGTTTGTCGGCTTTGATAATCAACTCCGCGATGCGAGGCCCACCGGCCGCCTGAAACGCTTTCTGCAAGCCTTCCATCGTGATTCGCTGGTCATTGAAAAACAGCAGGTTTTCCCGGGTCACCGTCACCACATGACCCCGAAAGGTGCCGGTGGTCTTCACGGGTGAGGCCGGCAGGTTCACCTTGATTGCCGGTTGCAACACGAACGACGAGCTGAGCACGAAAAAGATCAGCAGCAAAAACACCACATCGACCATTGGCGCCGGGTCAATCCGTCCACGCGCCGGCTCCACCCGCACAGCAAATCTCATGGTTTGCTTCCGCTCATCGTGCCAACCGCCGCCACGATCTCATTGGCCGCGCGCTCCATATCCAACACCAGATTTTGCACGCGCGTGACCAAAAAATTGTAGGCCAGATACGTCGGAATCGCCACCGCCAAGCCTGCCGCCGTCGTCAACAACGCTTCCCAAATCCCACCGGCCAAATCACCCGGGTTCGGCAACGGCGCCTGTTGAATCACCATGAACATCCGAATCATACCGGTAACCGTCCCCAGGAACCCGAGCAGTGGCGCGATTTGCGCCACCGTCGCAATCACTACCAAGCCGCGCTCCAAACGCGCCACCTCCACCCGCGCCACATCCTGAATCGCCTCCCGCAACTCCTCCCGCGGCCGTTGATGATTCAACACCACCGTCTTGACCACCTGCGCGACCGGCCCCGGCGTGTCATCACACATCGCCAACGCCTCGGCCGTCTGACCGCGCTGCAACAGATTACGAATACCGGCCACAAAATCCCGTGTGTCAATCGTGGCCCGATGAAAGTGAAACAGCCGATCGAAAAAATACCCGATGGCCACCACACTGCAGGCCGCAATCAACCACATCAACGGCCCGCCCTTGGACAAAAACTCCCACATCGTCTCGCCTGCTTATCCCAACCACCCACTAATTGCAACATCACACCCGAATACCCCACGTGCAGAGTGGGCGTTCACCTTATCCCGGGGTGCGGCAAACTTTTTTCGAGGGTCATCCGATTCGACTGAAAAGTTCAGCGGACAAGATGCTGTTGCTTCCTTCGTCCAATAAAGGGAGGCGCATCTACCGTCCGAGCTAATGGACCTCTTGGTGAAGAAACTTTAGCCACCGGCGACCAACATGGAATCTAATCAGAGGTGCACGTGCAATACGTCTCCGCGCTTGAGCCGAGGGCAAAGCTCCGAACACTTTGCATCAACGGCACCATATGACGGAGTTGCGTCCTCGGCGCATGAACAATGACAACGGAAATGCCGCACCGCGGAGTTTCCTGTCAAAAAATCAGATTGCGGTAGCCCGTAACGAATACGCCGAATTCTCGCTCTGCCGGTCAAAGCAGTTGGCTCTTTTACCCCCTTCCCAACCCGCTTTTTGCACCGGATTCGCATCATGACCGAGAAAATCTTCGACCAACTCATGTCTCTCAAACTAATCGACTTGAAGTGGCACCAGCGTGCTGACAAATACTGGCGGCCCCCCGACCCACTCGTGCCGAAATGGATGATGCCTTTCGCGGTGTTCGCACTCGTACGGTGTTAGCGTAACAGTTGCGAAACGACCCAGAAAGCGTGGGTTTTTGAGCCGGTCTCGGTGGTCTCTATGAGTTTTCGACTTCGCGCTGAACGATTGCGCGGAATGCGTGCTGCAATCGGGCGGTTACGCGGTGCGTTTTGCTCCAATTCGTGATGAACGCAATCCCCATGAGACTGTTGGTGGCAAAAGCCTCCTCGGCCTCTTCGAGCCGTGACGGGCGGAAGCTTTGTTCCCGCACTTTCAGTCGCAACGACTGCGCCAGCTCCAAC
>JANWVU010000207.1 GCA_025056465.1 Verrucomicrobiia bacterium
AAATCAATTTCTATGGCCGTGTCATGCCTGAGGAGGAACCGTTTCTGCGCAACCCGCAACTCAACGGGATTGTCCGATTCCATGGTTATTTGCCCCACGAACGAGTTCCGGCGGTCCTTTGCGATAGCGATGTGCTGTTGATATTCGTGGATGAGGTTCCCGGGGCCGAGCGGGTCCCCACGGCAAAACTTTTTGAGTATCTGGCGGCCCACCGGTTCATTCTCGCGCTGGTGCCCGACGGGGAAGCGGCCCGGTACGTCCGCGAGTGTGGTGCCGGCCGCGTGGTGCCGCCACGAGCGACAGCCGAAATCCAGAAAACGCTGGGCTGGATGTTGGAGCACCCGAAGCAAGTACGCGCATTACCAGATTACACGCCCGACCGGGTGCAGCAATTTAGTCGCAAGGTCCAAACGCAGAGACTCGCCGACCTGCTCGATGCCATCACGGTTTCGGCCGCCGGCGTGTCGAAGTGATTATCCACAAACCGGCATCCCCTAGTCCCGCAGCCAATGAAGCGCCTGGTGATATGAAAATTCGTTTGGGCGCTGCTGCACCATGCACGCCAAGATGCTTCCGATAAAATGTCCTAATGAGTAACGCGCCGATTTTTTGACATACGCCAATGCTTTTCGCATTACTACGATCTGATTTACGTGCCAAAGCGCAGTGGCTGTATGACGAAGTTAACTTCAAAACGATCCTCAAAGCGCTCTGCACCGATGGCACGTTCGCGATGATTTGTTATCGCCTGATGCAAGCGTGTCAGCGTCATCACTTGGTGCCGCTGGCAATGTTGTTCAACAAAATTAATCCCTGTGTCATTGGTCGGGGCGCGGATTTCGGCCCCGGATTTGTGTTGATTCACAGCCACGGGGTTTTCATCAACACCGGAGTTCGAGGAGGCAAAAACATCTTCATTGAACACCAAGTCACCATCGGTGCGGAGAAGAAACAGGCACCGGTTTTGGGTGACGACATCTTCATCGGCGCGGGCGCGAAAATTCTCGGCGGCGTGCGGATTGGCAACCACGTCAAGATTGGTGCCAACGCCGTCGTCACGAAAGACGTACCGGATGGAGCCACCGTAGCGGGCGTGCCGGCACGCGTGATCAAAATTTACGGGAAACCCGTAGATGAAGTCACCGCCGCTTGAATCGGAGACCACAACTTGCAGTGCTCAAACTTAGGCGGGATTTAGCCTTACCTATGTGGCGGAAGGTGATTTCCTCGGCCAACTACTTGCAGCAAACGGTGGAGCCGCTCGAATCGGTCGCGCAGACGACTTGGAATTCGTGAAGCTGTGAAACTCGTTTTTTGGATCAGTCTCGGATTACTGGGATACACGTACATCGGGTATTTTCTGTTGCTGACCGTTCTCGGTCCCTTGGTGCGCCGCCTGCGTCGGCCCCACCGAGTGGACGATACCTACCGGCCCACGGTTAGTTTTGTGATTTCGCTCCATAACGAGGAGCGGCACATCCACGCACGGATTGATAATTTTGAGGCGTTGGATTATCCCGCCGAAAAACTTGAACTGTGGTTGGGGGATGACTGTTCGACGGATCGAACACGCGAGATCATCCGCGAACGAATGGCGCGCAATCTACGGATTCGCCTTGTTGAATTCAACACGCACCAAGGCAAGACCGCCGTCATCAACGCGTTGGTACCTCAGACACGCGGCGAGATCATCGCATTCAGCGATGCCAACACGTTCTGGGCACCGGACGCGCTGTCCAAACTCGTGCGCCACTACGCCGACCCGCGTGTCGGTGCGGTGGGCGGGCGGTTGATTTTGCGCAGTCCCACCGGCGTAAACACGGACGATGCTTACTGGAAATTTGAGACGCTCCTCAAACAACGCGAAAATGACCTCGGTGTCCAGCTCGGCGCACCGGGGGGCATTTACACGATGCGCAAGGAATTGTTTTGCCCCCTGCAAGCCGACGTGATTCAGATTGATGACTTTATCTGGCCGGTCAGCGTGTATTGGCAGGGATATTTTGGAGTGAACGAACCGTCTGCCGTGGCGCAGGAAGAGGCGGCACCCCATGTCGAGGCGGAGTTTCGCCGCAAAGTGCGCATCGGAACGGGCGACTACCGGGCCTTGTGGGAGTGCCGTCGGCTGCTCAATCCCCGGTACGGCTGGGTGAGTTTCGCGTTTTGGTCGCACAAGGTGATTCGCTGGTTCGCGCCGTTTCTGCTGGTGATCGTGTTCGTCACCAACGCATGGCTACCGGAGTATCGACTGTTGTGGTACGGTCAGGTGGCGTTTTATGCAGCAGCCTTGGCGGGTAAGCTGGTAGCACGACAACGACACCTGCTCGCGCGCATTCTCCGAATCCCGTACTACTTCACGGGAAGCAACGCCGCATTGCTGGTGGGATTTTTCCGGTGTG
>JANWVU010000208.1 GCA_025056465.1 Verrucomicrobiia bacterium
CGGTGCCACGACCGGCGCGGGACGATTTGGGGGTGCCGGTGCTGTGTTTTTTCATTACGGAGACGTTGCTGATTTTTGATCGGGTAAACCAGACGATCAAAGCGGTGGCCAACGCTCACGTGACCGGCAAGCCCGACGAGGCGTATCGGCGCGCATGCCGGCGGGTGGATCGGTTGCTACGTCGGCTGGAGTTGCCGTTGCGGGATACGCCGCGCGAGTTTTGCCGGCAGGTGAAGCTACCGGCCGTGCGGTCCAACATTACACCACAACGTCACGCGGAGATGGTGCGACGCGCGATCGAGTACATTCGGGCGGGTGACATCATTCAGGCGGTGTTGTCGCAACGGTTTGCGATGCGGAATCGGGCCAGTGCATTGGACGTGTATCGGGCGTTACGCTCGTTGAATCCTTCGCCGTACATGTTCTTGCTGGATTTTGGCGAGTTTCAATTGGTTGGGGCATCGCCCGAGATTCATGTGCGGTGCGAGAATCGGCATGTGGAGATTCGCCCCATTGCCGGCACACGCTGGCGCGGCCGAACGTCAGATGAAGACGCGCGGTTGGAGAGGGAACTGTTGGCTGATGAGAAAGAGCGGGCTGAACATGTGATGCTGGTGGATTTGGCGCGGAACGACATCGGGCGCGTGTGCGAGTATGGAAGCGTGCGGGTGGAAGAGTTCATGACGGTCGAGCGGTACTCGCATGTGATGCACATTGTGTCGCATGTGACGGGGACGCTCGATGCGCGGCGCAACGCGTTCGATCTGATGCGGGCGACGTTTCCGGCCGGTACGGTGAGCGGGGCGCCGAAGGTGCGCGCAATGCAAATCATCAGTGAACTGGAGCAAACGCAGCGCGGGCCTTATGCCGGCGCGGTGGGATATTTTGCGTTCAACGGGAATCTGGACAGTTGCATTACGTTGCGGACGGCGTTGCTCAAGGACGGCCGCGCCTACGTGCAAGCCGGTGGGGGCATTGTGGCCGACAGCGAGCCTCGGTACGAATTTAACGAGACGGTCAACAAAGCGCGCGCGGTGCTGACCGCGGTGGCGATGGCCAACACGTGGCAACGCGGCCGGTAGGGTGGGCTACCGGGTTGATCGGCGAGTTTTTGAAGTGTGGGGCGGTTGGTGGGCCGTGCAATGATTGGATCGCCAGCGAGGTTGGTGCGGCAGCGGGTCGCGCGGAATGAGCAAATTATTCGCGGAGTTGGCCGGAGCCGATGACGATGTATTTGTAGCTGGTGAGGTCTTCGAGGCCCATGGGGCCCCGGGCGTGGAGTTTGTCGGTGCTGATGCCGATTTCGGCACCGAAACCGTACTGGCCGCCGTCGGCGAGTCGGGTGCTGGCATTCCAGAAGACGCTAGAGCTATCCACTTCGCGGAGGAATTTTTGGGCGGTTTGCTCGTTGCGGGTGACGATGGCGTCGCTGTGGGCGCTGCCGTAGCGGGTGATGTGGTCGATGGCGGCGTCCACGCCCGGTACCACGCGGATGGCGAGGATGAGGTCGAGATATTCGGCGTACCAATCGTCTTCGGTGGCCGGTTTGGCGTCCGGTAGGAATCGGCGGGTGGACTCGTCGCCACGTAGTTCGACGCCGCGTTGGCGGAGTGCGGCACCGATGCGTGGGAGAAATTGCGGGGCGATCGGCTCGTCTACGAGCAAGGTTTCCATCGCGTTGCAAACGGCGGGGCGCTGGCATTTGGCGTTGATGACGATGCGTTCGGCCATGTCGAGGTCGGCATCACGGTCCACGTACACGTGACAAACGCCTTTGTAGTGTTTGATGACGGGGATGCGTGATTTTTCGGCGACGGCGCGGATGAGGCTTTCGCCGCCGCGCGGGATGCAGAGGTTGATGTAGGTGTCGAGTTGCAGCAGTTCGTCAATCGCCGCGCGGTCGGCGGTGGGGATGACGGTGATGCTGTGGGGTGGCAGGCCCGGTACGGCGAGGGCGTCGGCGATGGCGAGGTTGCTGTGCAAGGCTTCGGAACCGCCACGCAGCAGGACGGCGTTACCGGATTTGAAGCAGAGACTGGCGGCGTCGGCGGTGACGTTGGGACGGGCTTCGTAGATGATGAGGATGACGCCGAGGGGGACGCGCACTTTGCGGATGCGAATGCCGTTGGGGCGCGACCAGGAGGCGATTTCAGTGCCGACGGGGTCCGGTAGGTCGGCGACCTCGCGGATGCCGCGGGCCATCTCGGCGATGCGCTTGTCGTTGAGGGTGAGTCGGTCGAGCATGGCTTTGGAGAGACCGGCTTGTTGGGCGGCCGCGAGGTCTTTCGCGTTGGCGGCTTTGATGGTCTCGGCGCGCGCTTCGAGCCGGTCAGCCATGGCGCGAAGGAGCTGGTTTTTGGTGGCGGTGTCGAGCTTGGCGAGTTGGCGAGCGGCTT
>JANWVU010000209.1 GCA_025056465.1 Verrucomicrobiia bacterium
ACGGCGTTCGTGGCACTCGAGCTGACAAGTTTGTCGCTCTACATTCTGACGGCGTTTCACAAGAATTGGCTTCGATCCCAGGAGGCGGCGCTGAAGTATTTCATGTTCGGCGCAATCTCGGCGGCGTTTTTGCTGTATGGGCTGAGCGTGTTGTATGCAGCAACCGGTACCACCTCCGTGCGCGGTTTGGGACAGGTGGCCGCGTCACCGTTGATCGTGGTGGGTCTGGTTGGGGTGTTGGTAGGCTTTGGTTTCAAGGTGGCTGTTGCACCTTTTCATCTGTGGGCACCAGATGCGTATGAGGGCGCGCCGACGCCCGTCACCGCGTTTATTGCGACCGGGTCGAAGGTGGCCAGTTTCTACATCCTCGCAAAAATGTTGCTGCTCGGCTTCGCGCCGGTAGCGGGGATGGCAGTATGGAGAAATTGGGAGCCAGGCTGGGCAATGTTGCTGGCGATTGCCGCCACGGTGAGCATGGTGCTCGGCAACTGTGCGGCCATCGTGCAACGAAACGTGAAGCGGCTTTTGGCCTACTCAAGCATCGCTCACGCGGGATACATCGTGATTGGATTGATTGCAGCAGGAGTTACCGGAGCGACAGCCGTACTATTCTACATCATCGTGTATGCGCTGACGAATCTAGGAGCGTTTGGTGTGGTGGCGGCACTAGGTAGCAGGGTAGGTGGGGAGGAACTGACGCATCTCAATGGCATGGCTCGGCGCGCCCCCTGGATGAGTTTGCTCATGCTGATTTTTCTGCTGTCACTTGCAGGTATCCCGCCATTGGGTGGGTTCTTCGCAAAGTTTTATGTATTTGCGGCTGCGGTTCAGCAGGACGCACGTCAGTTTGGTCTGCTATGGTTGGTGATCATTGGCATCGGAATGAGCGCAGTGTCCTTATATTACTATCTTATCGTGCTGAAACACATGTACGTGGAGCCGGCAGTGGATAGTCGGCCGGTACGCGTACCCGGTTATCTGAGTGCTGTTTTGGCAGTGGTGGCGTTGGCTGTTGTATGGTTGGGAGTGTACCCGCAGCCGGTCGTGTCGCTTCTCAATCAACTGGTGACGCAAGTGCTATAATCGGGTTATGCCGATTGACGGCAAAACCCGAATTGTGGGCGTGCTGGGCGACCCGGTAGTGCACTCGGCGTCGCCTGCGATGCACAATGCAGCGTTTACGGCGGTGGGCTTGAATTGGGTGTACGTGGCGTGTCATGTGCCTCCCGAAAGACTGGCGGGGGCAATCCGTGGGGCACGAGACCTCGGGTGGGTGGGGCTGAATTTGACCGTTCCGCACAAAGTGGCTGCGCTCGAGTTGGTGGAGGAGTTGGACGATGAAGCAAAACAGTTGGGAGCGGTCAATACGCTGCGATTCGGAGAGAACGGTCGCATCGAGGGCTACAACACCGATGGCTACGGCCTGGTCAAAGCATTGGAGGAGGAATTCGGTCTGACCCTCGCTGGGCGGCGGGTGTTGATTTTGGGAGCCGGTGGGGGGGCCGGGAGGGCCTTGGCAATGAAGTGCGCGTTGGAGAGGGTTGACGCGTTGTATCTGGCGAATCGCACTCGGGAGCGCGTGAAGGAATTGGCGGCGCGGGTGCGGGCCACAGGCACGAAGGTTGAGGTGTTGTCGTTGGTGGAAGCGGCGAGCGTGTTGGACAAAGTGGAGTTGATTATCAACGCGACCTCAGTGGGGTTGCACCCGGGCGACACGCTGCCGGTAAGGCCGGGCCGTGTTCACTACGTTTACGACACGATTTACAATCCGCCCGAGACCGCGCTATTGCGCGTGGCGCGTCAGGCGGGCGCACGCGTGGCCAACGGATTGAGCATGCTGTTGCATCAGGGCGCGCGGGCGTGGGAGATTTGGACGGGGCGACCGGCGCCAATCGGCGCGATGCGTGCGGCGTTGCAGACGGCAATAGCGGGGACGAGCGGATGACCTGGCTGGATTGGTATTTGACCGCGATCGTCTTCGCGTTCGGCGCCGTTGTTGGAAGTTTTCTCAACGTATGCATCCACCGCTTGCCACGAGGGCGTTCGATTGTGAGTCCGCCATCGCATTGTCCGAAATGCAAACAACCAATTCGTTGGTCGGACAACATTCCCATTGTGAGCTATGTCCTGTTAAGTGGACGGTGCCGTCATTGTCACGAACCCATCTCACCCCGGTATGTAATCGTGGAAGCGTTGACGGCGGTTTTTTTTGTGACGATCTGGTGGCGGGAAACTGGGTGGATGGTGCCGATTTACTGGTTGTTTATTGCCGGACTCATTGTCGCAACGTTTATTGATTTTGAGCACTACATCATACCGGATGAAATCACGTTGGGTGGGTGTGCTGCCGGCGTGGTGTTGGCCACGGTGTG
>JANWVU010000020.1 GCA_025056465.1 Verrucomicrobiia bacterium
ATCTCGGGATGGTAGCCGGCACGAGCGGCGCGGAGATTTTCGTGTTGGAGCCGCACGCGCGCCTCCGCTTGCTCCAGCTCGGGTCGTTGAGCCAGCGCCTCACGCAACGCTTGCTCCAACGTCCACTCACGGGGCTGGTATTCCAGTTTACCCGTAGGGGTGAACGAGGGCGAATCGAGCGGGTGCTGTGCCAAGGTCTCGATGGCGAGCAATCGGGCCAGAGACTCTTTGGACAGACGCAGATCATTGCGGGCACGAATCAGCGGTGGCTTGGCATTGGCCAACTCCACTTCTGCGCGCAACACGTTGAATTGCGGTACTGCGCCCACCTCAAATCGGTGTCGGGTATCGGCCAGTTGTTGCGTCAGGAGCCGCAGGGATTGTTCGCGCACGGTGACCAACTCCTGGTTCAGCAAGATGAGATAGAACGCACGGCGCACATCGAGAATGGTCTGCGCGACGATGCGATGGTAATCAAGTAATGCGATGCGGTCGGACAACCGCGCCGCGCGGATGGCCGCTTGTACCCGGCCGCCCGACCAAACCAGTTGGCTCAACTCGACCGTGGCGCGCCATGGTTCGGTTTGGTTGTCAAAAGCGCCGGGGGTACCGGGAAACGAATCCACAAAATCATCGTCGATTTTCCGGTATTCGCCGATCGCAGTGAGTTGAGGGATCGCTTGGGCGCGGGTTTCAATGATGATGCCACGGGTGCGCCGAAGCTCTTCGCGCGCGGCCAGCACGGCCGGGTTTTGTTTTAGGGCCAACTCGATGCAGGCCGGCAGGTCAAGCGGCGGCGCGGCGGGTGGCGAAGGTGGTTGAGTTTGAGCGGTGGTCGTAGCAACGAACAGCGTTAGCGCAAGGAAAGCGGCGAATCCGCTTTGGCAGCCGGTGTGTTGGCCAATAGCTCGTCGAAAATTTGTGGGTCGCATTTGTATTGTTGAATTGCGTTGTTCCGCGTGTCGCGGGCGAGCGCATATTGCTTGGCTTTAACGAAAACGTCAACCAGCCCCCGGTACGCCATGCACATGTGACGCGCGACGATCCGGCAGTCCACGTTGAGCCGGGGTTGCCCTTGGGCGAGCACCACGGCGCAACCCTCCCGGTCGATTTGCCGGTAGAGATCGGCCAACAACCGCAGTGATTCCTGCCGGCTGTTATCCAGCAGCAACGTCTGAATCAAACTGATGGCCGCGTCCTCCAGCCGTCCCAACGACAGTTGCACCGAGGCGATGCTGAGGTAGGCATCCGGGTTGGCGTACGACAAGTGCCGCATGTAGGTGTATGCTTCCAAAGCCTCCTCATACCGGCCGAGCCGCAGCAGAGACAGACCGAGGTTCCAATAAATTTCGTGATTGCCGACGTCCTCGATTTCCTCCAGACGGCGCCCCCGTTGCAACAGTTTGCGACGGTTATCCTCGTTGAATTCGCGGTCAAGTGGCACCGCTGCAGCCAAGGTATCCACGGATTTTTGATACCAAATCATACTATCCGGCGTCGGCGTCAGTGCTCCACCGGGGCCTTGCTGGGCGAGCTTGTCACCTTTCAGCCGGTAGTACGCGCCGAGGTGCAAAAGCACGATTTGGGTTTTGTCGGTGATGGCGCGGGCTTTCTCGGCTTCCTCGATGATGCGATCGAGATGAATGTTGTTCGGCGTGGGATCCAGCTCATAGAGGGCGTAAGCAAGTGACTTATGCGATTTGAAACTATTGGGCACCGCACGCACCGCTTTCGTCCAAAGCGTTACATCGTCCTGCCAATCGAAATTGCGGACGAATGCCCGCACGCCGTACACGACCACCAGTAAACACAACACGCCGCGCGCGCACAGTTGCAACCATAGTCGCATCGCCCACTCCGACAGGTCCAACCTCACAATCAGGCGGCGGCTGACGGTGTACACTGCCAGCGTGAGGCAACCGGCATACGCAATGGATGGCAGATACAAAAACCGCTCCGCCATAATGCTGCCGATGATGCGAATGAGGTTCGACATCGGCAGCAAGGTCACGAAGAAAAACAGGATGAACCAGAACACCGCTTTGTTGCGATGATACTGTCGCACCGCCACCAACAACACCGTCACCACCGCCACCAGCGCAATCAGCGCTTTGATGTCCTCCCACGAAGTGAAGTGCCAATTGACCAGCGGAATCTGGTTGTAGGAGTAATCAGGCGACAGCGTGTGCGGGAACACCAGCATCCACAGATATTTTCCCATTACCTTGATCGCTGTGAGTCGTTGCGTCCAAAAATCTGTTCCCGGTATCACCAACGGATTATCCACCCACGGCAATTCGGGCGGTCGCAACTTCTCGAAAATCTCGCTGCGCACGTACCACATCGCCAGCAACGGCGGCACCAAGGCCAGATACCCGCGCGTCAGCCAGCCCCAGCCGTTGATGACCAGATTGACGAGCTTGTTGCGATGGAACACCGCCAGCCGGTAGGTGAAATCGTAAAGCGCCACCACGCCGACGAGCACGACCGAGTTTTCTTTCGCAAACACGCCGAAGGTCAGCAACGCCATCATACCGGCCAGCCACGGCACCCGGTGCCAACCGCCCGAGACTCCGGCAATGACCAGCGCCAGCACCGCCAGTCCCGCCAACACGCCCACCACACCCCACGCCGACAGACCAAAGTCGCGCAGCTTCCAATACAACGCGGCGCTTGCGGCGAGGTAAAACAGGCTGAGCAATGAATCCAGCCAGCTTACCGGCCGCGAGTCCACCGCGCCGCGCGTGCTGCGCAGGTAAAACAGAAATCCACCTAGCACCGCCAATCCCGCCAGCAAATCACCCCGGCCTACGATGTTGGTGACCGACTCCACATTGACCGGATGCACGGCGAACAGGCACGCCACGAACAATGCCGGCCACACATTGTTCATCAACGCCAGCACCACGAAATACACGAGGCAAGCGTTGGCCCAATGAACGATGAAATTGAACCAGTGGTACCCTGCCGGCTCGTTCTTGTTGCCGAACACGGCGTAGTTCAGCCAGTACGACAGCGTGGTCAGAGGCCGGTACAACCCGCTGACGGCTTTGGGCCACCAGTAGTCCTGCGTGAAAATCAGCCGCAGATTTTGGCGCGTTTGTTCCGCCTCCTGCGGGGTGGCAAAACTAAACGTCCGCAACCGGGGGTCTTCGAGAATGATGAACTTGTTGTCCAGCGCGAAACCGGTGGTGAACGAATTGGCGTACGTCAGCAACACCACCGTGCCGATGGTCAACAAAACCGCCAAGTGATATCGGAGCCCAATCGCCGTCCACAACCGAGCTGGCGGCGGCGCCACTCCCACTCGCGCCGCGTTCGGTGCCGACGCCGTGGCTGCCGATCCCGCTGGTTGGTCCGTTTTGGTTTCCATCAGAGCGATCGTTTTCCAAGCAGGCGCTTTGCCGCCTCGACCGAAATTGCGCGGCAGTCTGACAACCGCACCGGCACTTGTCAAAACCGAAGCATCAAATTTTTGGTTGCAGAATTTGGCCCTGTCTCAATACTACCGCCGAACAATTTCGATCAACAATTGAGCCGCGATGCTCGAAAAAATCCTGCTCCCAACCGACCTGTCGAACGAGTCCAACTCCATTTTCCCGCTTGCCGTCACGCTGGCTCAAGCATTCGGCAGCCGGCTGTACCTGATGCACGTGATGCACCCGGATTCGTTGAAACAACCCGAGCGGCTCGTCGATTTTCCGCGTCTCAGCCAGTTTTTCGAGAGCGAACGGGACGCGCCCGACCTGCCGCCACTGAAATCGAAAGTGCCGGTCGCCAAAGTGTACCGGTACTCCAGCTCACCGGCCGAGGAGGTACTTGAGTTTGCGCGGCACAAGGACGTTGAGCTGCTATGTTTTGCCACCACACCCGGCACCCGCTCGCTGAAAAGATGGTTGCGCGGCGCCACCGCCGAAAAATTTCTTCGTCATGCTCCGTGCTCCATCCTTTGCATGCGAGGCCAACCCATCAAACAGAAGGACTGGCGTCGCCCGCGACTCAAACACATTTTGCTGCTGACCGAACTGGGAGCTCACGGCGCCGCCCCACTCCTACGGGCATTGCCCTTCGCGCATGCCTTCAACAGCATGCTCCATATCTTTCCGATGTTGTTGGCCGATAGCAACCCTTCCCCTGAGGCTAACCCCTTGCGCGAAATCGCGAAAATCAATCCACAACAGACCAACGTCTTGTTGTTTGCCGATCCCACCCGCCAGCGCCGCAACCTGATGCAGTTTTTGGGGCGCAATCAAGTGGACCTCATCATCATGCCGCCCCGTGCTCGTCGCGAGCTTTCTGTGCCGTTCTTCAGCGACATCGTGGAACGGCTCCTCGAGGAAATCGACAGTCCCATCCTGTTGTTGCATTAGCGGAACGAAAACGGGCCGGTAGGTCACTGCCCTTCCGAGCGCAACCGGCACCCGGTACACTGCGGATGCCGCTAAGTTTGCGGGAGCACGAGCCGGCGGTTACCGGTTTTGATCAAGCCACCGGCGAATATCGCGCGCCAACGGGCTGTTGGGGTCGAGGCGCAGGTATTGTTGATAATGTTCGCGGGCCTTCTGCCGGGTGGCACGGTTCTGAGCGTACAGTGAAGCGAGGCTCAAACGCGCCGGCGCATAGGCGGGGTTGGCGGCAACGATGCGTTCGAGTTGGACGATGGCGTCGTCGAGGTAACCTTGTTCCTGGAGCAGGATGGCATAGTTGAAGCGGGCATCGGTGTAATCTGGGAACGCTTGGAGTGCGCGTTCATAGTGTTCGAGCGCCCGTTCGGGTTGGTTGTTAGCCCGGTAGCAGATGGCGAGGTTGTAGTGAGCGGCGGCAAACGAGGGATCGAGCTGGATGGCTTCTTGATACGCCGCGATGGCGGCGGAGAGCGGGCCGGTTTGTTGAAGTTGAACACCGCGATTGAACGCGAGAATGGCACGGTTGCGATCGCCGCTGGGCGGAGGCGTAACAGGGATGGGTGGCCGAGTTTTGCGTGCCGGCTCTGTGACAGGCGTCGGAGCCGGTGGCGTGGACGGCGTGGGCACCGGTGGAGTAGCCCCAGCAACCGGTGCAGGGGCCGGTGCGGTTGTTGGTGAAGCGGATGCCGGGGGTGGAGTGGGTTGGACCGACGGCGCGGTGGCCGGTTGGGCTGTGGTGGGCGACGGGGAAGCGGGAGGTGGCGGCGGAGCGAAGAGCTTGGCGAGTTGCTTCTCGATCGCGGGCTTAAGTTCGGAGTCATCCGTCAGCTCGAGATAGCGCCGATAGTGTTGGCGTGCATCGGCCGGCCGATTGAGGTGGAGTTGTTCGAGGATTGCGAGATTGAGATACGCGGACGCGGTGTCGGGCGCGAGTTCGGTCACCCGCTGAAACAAACGGTGCGCGCTGGCATGGTCGCCGCGACGCAGGTTGGCCCATGCAAGCAGATACGTCGCCTCGACCGAGTTCGAATGCGTGCGCAGGTACTGCGAGAACACCTGCTCCGCTTGTGCGAACGCCGACATCCGGAGGTAGGCGCGACCGAGATCGAACAGCGCGTGCTCGGGAGCATCCGCGGCTCGCGCAACCTGCCGCAGCTCTGCAACCGCGTCCGAGGTTTGATTCAACTCCAACAACGCGAGACCCAAGTGATACCGGGCCAGTGTGTAATCTGGTTGGACTTCGATAGCGCGACGCAGGGGGGGCACTGCCTCCGAGGTTTGTCCAAGATGCAAGTGACAGACGCCGATGAAATGGAACAACTGCGGGTGATTGGTGAGGGTTTGAGCGAGCGGCTCGAAACGGGCGAGCGCGCGCGCATATTTTTGTTCGCGGTACAACTCAATCGCGGTCTGGTAATCACGCGCAGGATCCGTGGCGCGGCCACAAGCCGTGAGCAGCAGCAAGCCAAGCAGTAGCGGCGCTTGATTTTTCATGCAGACAAGGCGATGGGCGCATCTTATAGTCGCAACCACCGGGCGCAACTAAAATGACCGAGTGGAACATTCAACCTCGCTCGCGCACGTGTGGAAAATGCGGCGCGCCGTTTGCCGACAAGGCAATCTATCATGCGTTGCTGTTTTTTGGGTCGGAAGGCTACCGGCGGTTGGATTTGTGCGGGGCGTGTTTTGACGCGCCAACGCGCGAGTTAGCGGCGTGTTATTGGCAGGGCGAATACAAAGCGCCACCCTCACCGGCACCGGAACCCATTCGCCGGGATGTGGCGGAGGAATTGTTGCGTCGGCTCATGCAAAGTAACGAGACGCAGATGGCCGCCGCGCGATACATTTTGGCGGTGATGTTGGAGCGAAAACGATTGTTGAAACACCAGGACACGGTGCGAAAAGACGACGGAACGGAGTGGTTGGCCTACGAGCATACGAAGACGGGTGAGTCGTTTTTGATTTTGGATCCGAAATTGCGGCTGGATCAGTTGGACGAGGTACGTGAGCAGGTCACGCAGTTGCTGGCTCCATCGGGTGCGGAGATTGACACGGTCTCGGGTGGCCGATAGAGTCGCCTTGCTTGCAACGAGGTTGGCTAGGTAGCTCAGTTGGTAGAGCACTGCACTGAAAATGCAGGTGTCGGCGGTTCGATTCCGCCCCTAGCCACCATCTGGTGACGACTCCGTTCATGACTACGCCGACCTGTATTTACCGGCCCGCCAACTATCTCGAGCCGACGCCCTGGGAAGTGATTTTCGGTCGAGCCGCGCCTGTAGAGATAGACGTCGGCACAGGCAAAGGAACATATTTGGTGAGGGAGGCGCAACGCAATCCCGACCGCAATTATTTAGGAATCGACCGATTGCTTGTGCGGTTGCGGAAAGCAGACGCCAAAGTGCGACGGTTAGGTCTGACAAACGTGCGGCTGGTGCGATTGGAGGCTGGTTATTTTGTCCGGTACCTCGTGCCGACCGGCTCGGTGGCTGTCTATCATATTTACTGTCCGGACCCGTGGCCAAAACGACGCCATCAGCGGCGTCGGCTCATCAACGAGGAGTTTGTTGAGGCATTGCATCGCACTTTGAAGCCGGGAGGCGAGGTGCGGTTTTCGACGGATGACCTAGATTATTATGGAGCGGTCGTGCGGGTATTCGGGTGCTACCGCGGTTTTTGTGAGTTGTCTCCGCCGCCGCACTCAGAAGTAGCCCAGACCGATTTTGAAGCCCTGTTCGCAAGCAAGGGCCAGAGCATTTATCGCAAACACTGGCGCAAGTTCGATTGACGGGTGCAGGGTGCGCAAAACCGCGACCACCGTGTTCGCATGACGATACATTTTTGACCACGGAAGGATGAATGGGCAAAAGACAAATCAGACTTTTTAGTCCTAACAATTTATGGTCGAATGGCTTACGTTATAATGTCGCTCGTTTTGAAGTTGACAGTTGCCAAATGGCCTTTGCGGTGCTAAGTTTTGTGTGCTGGCTGGAGAGAAACCGGCTGCTTGTGGAGGCAAGCACCCAGACATAGGCTCGGTCACCGGGCAGAGGACCAAGAAATGGGCAGCAAATCGAATCGACGCGCGCAATCGCTGGTGGAGTTTGCGATGGTTGCGCCGCTTTTTTTCTTGCTGATTTTTGGGATCATTGATTTTGGGCGGGTCTACTTCACGCAGGCAACGATACAGCACGCTTTGCGCGAGGCGGGGCGATTTGCGGTCACGGGCAATCGCCTGCCGGGAACTAATCCCGCCACAGGCCAGCCATATACTCGGGTCGAGTCTATCATCGAGGTAGCCCGAAAAGCAGCGGTTGGAGCGGATATCACCGGCATCACGGTCAGCAGTCAGGCCGGCGGCGCAAATCATGCCGGTGGGCCAGGCGACCGGGTCACGGTTTCCATCACGGCCACGGTCCGTATCATAACTCCCATCATCGGTCAGTTTTTCCCCAACGGCCGCCACACATTCACGGCCCGCACCACCTTCCGCAACGAACCATTCAATCCCAGCCAAACGCTTTAGAAACGCGCATGTTTACTCCAAATATCCGCCGTCAGCATCGCGAGTCCGGTCAGGCACTCATTGAATTTGTCTTCGTGGGTATTTTCATGTTGTTACTGGTATTCGGCTTGGTGGACTTTGGCCGCGCGTTGATGATGCGGCAGATTCTCGTGGCGGTAAGTCGGGAGGGTGCCAACCTCGCCTCGCGAGGCACATCACTGGAGGACACGATTAATGCGGTCAGTATCTCGGCGCAGCCCTTAAATCTGCTGACAAATGGCTACGTGATTGTGACGGCCGTTCAGCGTCAGTCGAATGGCGCGCTGCGAATTGCCGACCAACGAAAAGCCGGTGCCCTTCCGCATCCTAGTCGGGTAGGCAACACCATCGGCGGCCCGGCAACCTTACCACCTACCAGCGCCGAGGTGCCGCCGCGCGGACGCACATTGTATGTGGTCGAGGTCACCCACCGCTACACCCCCATCACACCTATCGGTCGATTGCTCGGAACCGTGCTGCCCACCCAACTCACGGACGTGGCTTATTTTTAAAGGAGTTAGCAATGAAACGATTATTCAGTTCCCTAAAGTTTTTGTCCGTCTCGCGGCGCCGCGACGGACAGACGCTTCCGATGACGGTGCTGATGGTCATCGTGTTGTTCATGTTCGTGGGCTTGGGCATTGACGTCACGTTTGCCTACATCACCCGCGCCGCGTTGTCGAAAGCCGTGGATGCTGCATGCCTGGGTGGCATCCGCAGTTTGCACCTCGGCCAACCGGCCGCGTTGCAGGTCGCGCGGAGCACTTTCGACATGAACTACGCTGACTCGAAAGTGGCCGGTCGGCAAACAGCGCCACCGACCGTGACGCCCGTCTTTTCGACCTCACCAAACGGCAACGTGCAACTGACCGTCACCGCCTCTGTACCCATCCAGACTTTCTTCCTCCGCGTAATCCCGATGTGGCGCACGTTTACGGTCTCCGTGAGCGCTCAAGCGACGCGCGCGCGTGTGGCGCTGAGTCTCATTCTCGACCGGTCGGGTTCGATGGTCGGCAACGGCGGCGCGGCGGCGTTGCCGGGCGCCGTGGCCACGTTCATCGATCAATTCGACGAGAGCATTGATCGTGCGGGCATGGTCAGCTTTGCGTCCCACGCCACGATGGACTTCAACCCCATTCAATCCCCCTTCAAAACCGCCATCAAAAATGCCGCCAACACCATGCAATTCGTTGGCGCGACCTTCTCCCCAGGCGGGATGACCAACGCGATGCAGCAGTTGTACGCCGTCCCTGTAACACCGACGGAGGATGTGGTGCGCGTTTGCGTGTTCTTCACCGACGGTTGGGCCAACACGATTCAGGCACGAATCAACTGCCCGGACCCCAGGGTATACAACATCGGCGGAAACGCGCCCACGGAGGGCACCTACATCGCCTTCGTGAACCCGGCCAACGGCACCATCCTCTGCGGCGGTCACGGGGCAACCCCCGACACCCCTGTAAACCCCACCGGCTGCGGTTGTACCGCCACCACGTTTCGTTCGGAGATTGATGGCACACAGAAAGCCTTCACCCGCCGTAATCTCTCCACCGAAGCCGAATACCAATGCATCCGCATGGCCGACCGTATGCGCCAGGACGGCATCATCGTTTACGCGCTCGGTCTCGGCAGTGAGACATCCATCAACCGCAACTTCCTCCGTCGTCTCGCCAACGATCCCAGCACTCCCGGCCATGTGCCGACCTTCTACGATGGCGAGGCGTTGTTCGCGCCAACCGCCGCCCAACTACAACAAGTGTTCGAGGCTCTCGCGAACAAGATTATTCTGCGGTTGACTCAGTAGCCCGGGGCAAATTAACGCTCTGTGGGAGGGGTCTGCTTGCTGATTCCCACCGGCCCACTATTCAAAAAGGGTACCGGCTGCGTCGACATCCTGGCTGCTGAACACCGTTTCGTGGCGGGCATGCGTGCGCGAGTCATTTAACACAGCGCGAATCGTTTTGACCGTTTTGGCTGAATAGAACTTCACCAGCCCCACTGTCGTACGTGAATTAAAAACCGTCACCAGCATGATGTCGCCGTCCACTGCGCTAATCAGGATGTGCGATTGAGTCCCTTGCTGATACAGTGCGTTGCAATCTGCCTCACCCACCCGCAGCGCCAATTCACGCGTCGCCGCAAAGCTACCCGCCGACAGCGCGGCCAGCACCGTGGCGTCAGCACCATCTGGAAGGTGACCGTGTTGGCTGAGGATGATACCGCCACGGTCAATCACCATTGCGTAAGAGGCCTCGGATTTCTCGAGGTAATCTTCCAAGGTCGTCAGCAGCCGTTCGGCCGCCTGAACGGTGAGGATGGGCAGTGTCGCCATACTGGCCCCTCAGAATTAAACGCGACGGGTCACACCGGCCGCAATCCCGGAGAATGCTGAACTGACCGCCGGTGCCGGCGGCTTGGGCGATTTGCCAGCCGTGTTCTCGGTCTCGCGCGCAAACTTCTGCAGGAGCAATCGCGCGATGGCGTTGAGCGTCGCAAATACACCCTCACCGGTCGTTGCCACCGCCACGAAGCTGTTGACCCGTCGCGCGCGGTTGTTCAGCAGATATTCCAGGTAATGCACTGGCGCCACATTTGGCATGTCCCGTTTGTTGTACTGTAGCACGTACGGGATTTCGTCGAGACTCATCCCTTGCCGCGCGAGGTTGTCCTGCAGGTTTTTGAAGCTCTCGACGTTTTCCTCCATCTTGTCCCACTGTGAATCGGCCACGAACACAATGCCGTCCACGCTGCGCAGCACAAGCTGGCGGGTGGCGTTGTAGATGACCTGGCCCGGTACCGTATAAAGCTGGAATTTGGTCTTGAACCCCCGAATCACCACCGCGTTCAGCGGCAAAAAATCGAAAAACAACGTCCGATCCGCCGCCGTCGCGAGCGAGACCAACTCGCCTTTGTTGCGCGGGTCCACGCGACTGTGAATGTAGGCCAGATTGGTGGTTTTGCCGCACAACGCCGGGCCGTAGTACACGATTTTGAACTGAATTTCTTTGTTGGCGTAATTGATGATGGACATGGCTGCCACTCCTCCTACTCAACCGCGCGTAACCGGCACAGTCGCGCCAGCTCCTCCGCGATGCGGCTGACGCGCCGCAACAGCGCTTTGCTGAAATGTTGCGGATCATGCAGGATCACGAGGTAAATCCCCCCCGCCCGGAAAATGCTCACCGGCTGCCGCGTGGTGAACAGCGTGAATCGTTGCACATCGCCCACGCCCAACTCCTCCGTGTATTCCGTTATTTTGCGAAATAGTTGGGGCGCAAACGCGCTCAGCCGGTTCTCGTCCAACCCACCGGGCAACTGCGCCGTCAACACCAACCCATCCGTGGACGCCAGCACACACCCGGCAACGCCCGGCAACGCCGTCGTCAACCGCACCACGTCGCGCAATGACAACTCGCGATTGTGCTCCACCCCCAACAACCGACTCAACGATTCGGGGCACGCACCTGCCAACGCCTCAAACGCCTTGCGCGTAAAGCCGGGGATCTGCCGCACCTCTTCCAACGTGCGGAATTGCGTACGCGCAGCACGATGTTCGAGAAGACGTTTGATCAACGACCGGCTCAAGCCGTTGATCTGAGCCAATTCCTCGGCCGTGATCCGATTCAATTTCGCCAAAAACGCCGCACTGTCGAACAATGGCGCTGCCGCGCCGTCTGACGGTTCAACGCTTTCTTCCGCTGCTTCCACTTCGCCGGCCTCAGATGATACCGGCTCGCCGGCAGGTACTACTGGCGGTTCCTCCACCACCTGCTCAGATGCCGGTGTCGCCAGAGGCGAACCCCCCGGCTCTGGGGACGCGGCAGGTGCGCTCACTGCGGACGCGGAGGCAACGATGCCGGCCTCCACAAACGGCTCAACCAACACTGCATCCACCGAGTCCTCCGCGACGACCGCCGGTGGCGGTGCCGCCACAGGTTGAAATGCCGATGCCGGTAGCTGGCTGACGATCTCTGAGATCGGAATGATGATCTGCTCATCCTGTGCAGCGGCCCCTCGCTTGAGCAGTCCCGCCGGTAACCACGAAGCAAGCTGTGCTACCGGCAATCGAATCTTGCCGGTGCTGAGCAACGGCAACACAACTTCCGTGGGAATTGCCACGCGCGCATCGGCCGGCACGTTCGCTAACAACTCGGCGCGCGACCCGCTCAACGCACTCTCGGGGAGCACTGCCACCAGATTGCGCAGTTTGACGTGCACCTCGTCGGGTAGCTCATCGCTGGCCGGTGTCGTTGCGGAACGGCTCGCTGTCGCCGGCACCGCCGATTGCGCCGACAAGCGAGTCTCAACCGGAGTCGGCGCAGGAGGCGCCTTAGGAGCAGCAGTTGTCGGCACTTGCACGGCCACGGGCCCGGGAGACGAAGCCACCGGTTTTGGTTCAGCCAAAATCTCCTCGAGAAAACTGTCGTCGAACAGCCGTGGTACATCATCAAATTCGGCGGAGTTCAGATCCACCGGCGCCTGGTTGTTTAGCGCAAACAGATCCGGTGGCAGCGCGCCCACAACCTCGTGGGTCGGCAGTTGAATTGGATGATTCTCGATATCGGGCGTAAGTGGGCCGACCACAAGATTCGACGGCAGCAATCCGACCACATCGCGTAATGGCAACGTGATTTTCCCGCGACTCAGTTGCGGGATAATTAGCTCATGCGGAAACTCCACCACGGCCTGTGTCAGTCGTGCATCGGGCGCCAGGAAGTTGGCGGGGAATTGGTCGAGAAATGAGCGCAACGGGACCGGCACGGTGTTGGCCGAAACCGGCGCGGAGGCCGGTGTTTCATGAAATTGAATGACCTGTGTCTTCTTCAGATCTACCGCTGCGCCCGAGGGGCGCGGCGGAGTCACGAGCGCAGGTGTCGCGGGTTCGGGCTTCGGTTTGCTAAATAGCCATTTCATGGTTGTGCTCGGTCGAGGTTCTTTCGTCTCTTTTTCAGCAGTGGGTGTGCCACGTGTGCACAGGATTGGACGCGCACAAAAACGTCGCCTCACACTTCGCGTCCTGTAACCCGCAACACCTCATCTACCGAGGTGATCCCCTGCTTGGCTTTTTGGAGGCCGCTTTCACGAAGAGTTTTCATGCCTTCTTTAATGGCCAGTTCGCGAATCACTTTGGCACTCGCGTCGTGAAGGATTTGTTCGCGAATCGCATCGCTGACCGCCATGACCTCATGAATCGCAGTCCGTCCCAAAAACCCGGTATCTTTGCATCGGCCACAGCCCCGACCCCGGTAGAAGGTCGCACCGGCCACCTCCGCCTCCTTCAGACCCGCTTGTCGGATGGACTCCGGTGGCAGCACAAACTCTTCCTTGCAGTGCGGACAGATTTTCCGAACCAGCCGCTGCGCGCACACCAACAAGACCGACGAACTGACCAAAAACGGCTCGATACCCATGTCAATCAACCGCGCTACCGCCCCCGGAGCATCGTTGGTGTGCAACGTGGACAACACTAAGTGCCCGGTCAGCGCCGCCTTCACCGCAATGTCAGCCGTCTCGGAATCGCGGATTTCGCCAACCATTACGATGTCTGGGTCCTGCCGCAGGATGGATCGCAACCCGGCCGCAAACGTCAGCCCGATGTCTGATTTTACCTGCACTTGATTGATGCCGTGCATCTGATACTCAACGGGGTCCTCCACCGTAACGATGTTGACGTCGGGCTGATTTAAGTGCGACAGCACCGCGTACAACGTCGAGGTCTTGCCCGAGCCGGTCGGCCCCGTCATCAGCATCATCCCGTGCGGTGCGTCAATCGCCGCGCGAAACTTCGCGAGACTGTCCTCGTCCATGCCGATGTTTTCGAGTTTCGTGTTGAGCGTGCTCTTGTCCAACACGCGCATCACGATTTTTTCGCCATGCACAGTGGGCAACACCGACACGCGCAAGTCCACGTCCCGTCCGGCCACCTTAATGCGAAACCGTCCGTCTTGCGGCAGCCGCCGCTCGGCGATGTCCAGATGCGCCATGATTTTGATCCGCGAAGCGATTGCCGCCTGCAACGATTTTGGGGGCGCCGCCGAGTCGTACAACACCCCGTCAATCCGGTACCGTAGCCGCACCGACTTCTCGAACGGCTCGATGTGAATGTCGCTGGCACGGTCTTTTACGGCCTGCACCAAGATGAGGTTGACCAGTTTGATGACCGGCCCCTCTTCCGAGCTTTCTACCAAGCGGTCGAGGTTGATTTCCTCCTGCTGTTCCTTGGGCACCTCAACATCGCTGACGTCGGCGTCCTTAAGGATCTGCTCGATGTTGTGGGTGTCGGGTGCCGTGGCCTGATTAAGGAAATCCAACACCGCTTTCTCCGTGGCGATCAGCGGAACGATCTCAAAATTGGGCCGCACCCGACGCAGCTCGTCCAGGGCAAGCACGTTGAGGGGGTCGGCCATTGCGATAAACAATTTTCTCCCGAGCCGTGACACGGCGGCCATCTTGTAACTGATCGCCATGTCCTTCGGCACCAACTCCAACACCTCGGGTGGCACGTGCACTTTGGCGAGGTTGATGGGCGGCGCGCCTACCACGCGGCCCATGCTCGAAATCATGTCCAGCTCGGTCACATAGCCGCGCTCGAGCAGCAGCTTCAGCATGCGCCCGCCCTGTTTCTTCTGCGACTCCAACACCTCGCTGAGCTGCTCGGGTGTCAGCACCCCGTCGGCAATCAACGCATCCGCGATTCGCTCCCCGAAGGTCTTCATCGCTTACCGGCCTCCTTTGCCCGTTTTGCCATCGAGCGAGTACGCAGCGCGTAAAGCCGTCGTGATCTCTGCTGGCGGCGAGAGGTACCAGAACAAGTTGTAATCCAGCAACGATTCCACCTCGGTGCGCGCTGCGTCATCGAACGGATTGCAGGTCGCAATGAGCACCGACCGGCTGATGAGATCAAACGGCACAATGCAGTAACGAAAGCAAATCTCACGCGGCAGCAGCAACACAGCATCACGATCCACGTCGTACCAACTCAATGGGAGAAACGGTTTGCCGCTTTTTGCGACGAGCATCTCGAATAGGTCGTCGAACTTTACGAGCTGCTGATCAAGGATGAGTTGCACGAGAGTCAATGGCTCGCCGCGCGCGCTGGCCGCCGCGGATTCGGACTTCAGACGCTCGAGTAACGGCGCGAGGGCCTGGCGCGTGGAGAGTTTCTCCGTCACGAGAATCTCCGCCAATACTTGCGCACCCGCCAACGCATCACGCGCATGCGACCGGCTTGCTGCCGACGGTGCGACCGGCGCAGCCGTTGTGGTCTCGGCGGCTGCAATGCTCTCAGAGCGCACGCGCAGTTGAGATGTTTTGGATTCGATCTCCGCCAAAGCCGCGCGCGCTTCCGCGTCGTTGGGATTACGTTGCAGCAGCCCTTCGTATTCGAGGATCGCTTGAGAAAGCTGGCCGACCTGCTGATAGGCGCTCGCCAGTTTCAGTGAGATGCGACGCAGGTCGTCATGCTGACCCAGCTTGGCGTAGGCCTCCTTAAGAATCTCCAGCGATTGGTAATCGTCGGGTTGCGACTCCGTGATGGCCTCAAACATCTCCACCGTGCGCCGCAACTGTTGGATTTCCTCGGGGCTAGGTGGTGCTTGCGTGGCCATGACACACGGGCTCCCTGCTCATGGTCAACGCGTTTAGCAGCGGATGTGCCACCAGAATTGGCTGCCCGGCCAGGACTCGAACCTGGAAATACGGCTCCAAAGGCCGCTGTGTTACCAATTACACTACCGGGCAGCCCCAACCGCTTCCAACCCCTGCGAAATCCCACACACCTGCGTCCACGTCCCCGCACCAAATTGCGCACGGATTCGCCCTGCTGCCTCGTCCGCCTGCGCGCGCTTGGCAAACAACCCAAACACCGTCGCCCCGCTGCCGCTCATCAAGGCCCCCGCCGCACCGGCTTCTCGCATTGCGTCCTTGATCAACTCCAACACGGGAAACTTCCACAATGCCGGCCGCTCCAAATCGTTGTACAACGCCCGCGTCACGCCTTCGAGGTCGCCGCTCTCCAGTGCGCGGCACAGCAGACTAGTGTCGGGTGGCGTTGCTGTCAACGGGCGGCCCAGTTCCGCCCAATGCTGATACGCCCACGCCGTGGAAATTCCAAAACCGGGATTTACCATCAGCACAGTGGCCGCCAACCGACTCGGAATCGGTTCCACTTGCTCGCCACGCCCGCGACACACCGCTGCCGTGTTGCGCAGAAAAAAATTGATGTCGGATCCCATCTCGGCCGCCAACGGATCCAAATCTGTCACCGGCAGCTCCAACTGCCACAACCGGTTCAACCCACGCAACACTGTGGCCGCATTACTGCTACCGCCACCCAGCCCGGCAGCCAACGGAATGCGCTTCTGCAGGTTGATTTTGACACCTTTCTCCGCTGGAAACCGCTCCGCCATCAACTTCGCCGCTCGCAACGCCAGATTGCTCTCGTCGGTGGGCAGATTCGGGTTGTCACACTCCACCGTGATGCTGGTTTTGCGCAATTGAAGCGTCACGGTGTCGCCAAAATCCAACGGCACCATCACCGTCTCCACCTCATGATATCCGTCGGGTCGTTTCCCGACGATGCGCAGGTACAGATTGATTTTGGCGGGCGACAACAACGTCAGTTGCGTGGGGTTGCGTCCCCGCGATGCTTGTGTTGTCACAAACCGTTGCCTAGCATGCACTCCGCATGAAATCAAAGATTATCGTGGCACTGGACGTGCCCGACTGGGAATCCGCCCAATCCCTCGTACAGCGACTCGCTCCGTTGGTACCCATGTTCAAAATCGGCGCCCAACTATTCACCCGCTATGGTCCCGCCATCGTGCAGCTCGTCCACCAACAGCAACGGGATGTGTTCCTCGACCTGAAGTATCACGACATCCCCAACACCGTCGCCAACGCGGTCGCTGCCGCCCAAGCCTTGTCTGTCCACATGCTCACGGTCCACACAGCCGGTGGCGCGGAAATGCTCCGTGCCGCCGCTGCCGTCCAACCGCGTCCGCGAATCGTCGGTGTTACCGTACTCACCAGCGTGGCCGGTACGGTTGCCGACGAAGTGGTAACCCGCGCGCGACTGGCGCGCGACTGCGGGCTGGACGGTGTTGTGGCCTCGCCGCACGAAATCGTCCCCTTGCGCCAACGATTTGGCGACCACTTCATCATCGTCACACCGGGCATTCGTCCCACTGGCTCCGCCACCGGTGACCAACACCGCGTTAGCACACCGGCCGCCGCTGCTGCCGCAGGAGCCGACTACCTCGTTATCGGCCGCCCCATCATTGCCGCAGCCGACCCGCTAGCCGCCACGCGCCAAATCCTCGCCGAAATGGGCGCCTGACGCACAAAAATGTCACGGCATACCGGGTGCTTGGCAAATATGCGATCATGTATCTCGAGTACTACAACCTGCGCGAACAACCTTTCAACATCACACCCGACCCGCGCTTTCTCTACTTCAGCGAACAACACCAGGAAGCATTCAACCATCTCCTATTCGGCATCCACCAACGAAAAGGCTTCATCGTGCTTACCGGTGAAGTCGGTGCCGGCAAAACCACCGTCTGCCGCAAACTCCTTGAAGAACTCGGCCCCCGCTATCGCACCGCACTCATCCTCAACCCATGCCTCGACACCGACCTGTTGTTGCGCGCAATCTGCGAGGAATTGGGGCTGACCGTTCCCGCCCCCGACCGGCTTAGTTGTCTGCAGACGCTCAACCGATTCGTCCTCGACGAAGTCCAAGCCGGTCGCGACATCGTGTTGATCATTGACGAAGCACAAGACCTGTCCGTGGAATTGCTCGAACAGGTACGTCTGCTTTCCAACCTCGAGACCGATCATCAAAAACTCATCCAAACCATCCTCATGGGCCAACCCGAACTGCGCGACAAACTCGCCTTGCCCGAACTCCGCCAGCTCCGCCAACGCATCACCGTCCGTTACCACCTCGGGCCGCTCACTGCCGAGCAGACCGCCGAGTACATCCACCACCGGCTCACGCTGGCCGGTGCCTGTGGCGTGCCGCGATTCGATGCCGCCGCCATCAAACGCATTCATCGCTACTCAGGTGGCATCCCACGTCTCATCAACGCCGTGTGCGACAAAGCACTGCTTGCCGGATTCGTCATGCAGACCGGTCTCATCACCAAAAAACTCGTTCAGCTCGCCATCGAAGAACTCGAGGGGGTGCCGGCATGAGTCTCATCAACGAAGCTCTCAAACGCACCCGCGATATGTCGTTCCAACAACCCGGCAGCCCGCCCGCGCCCTACCGGGCTCCGCAATGGACGCCACCCCGCACGACGCAGCCGTTCTCCCAAAAATGGATCATAACCGTCATCGCCGTCTCCATCGCCGCCGCGCTGTTGGGAATCGTGCTGAATAACTACCGCCCAGACCTCCCAACCAAGCCGGTCGTGACCGGTCCCATACCCAGGCCGGTACCTCCCGATACCACACCACCCACTCCGACCGGCTCGCCTACGAGCGCTGATCCGGCGCAGGCAGAGGCGGAGTTGGTCACCTCGCTATTGAGCGAGATGCAAACGCAACAAAAACCAACACCACCCAACCCACCGGCTTCGGAACCGGTTGACCCGCCAGCAACGCCAACCATACCGGCCCCAATCCATCGCGAGCCGCCACGTTTGCTGTTGCAGGGTATCATCCGAGGCGGCGCCGCCTCCGAAGCGTTGATCAATGGTCTGACTTACCGGGTTGGCGATGAAGTGGACGGGGCGCGCATCGTTGCCATTGAAAGCGGTCTCGTGCTTCTTGACTTCCATGGAACGGAAATCCGGTTACGCCTCCGGTGAGAGGAAAATTTTTGCCGTTGTTAGTAAAACGATTGAAAATTGCGGACTCATGTGCTTCTATACCCGGGGCGCCTCATGAGACGGGCACAACACACGGGCGCTTTTACGCTCATCGAGTTGTTGGTGGTCATCGCCATCATCGCCATGCTAGCCGCGCTGTTACTGCCCGCACTGAACAAAGCCCGTGAAAAAGCGCGTCGAGCCGGTTGTGCCAACAACCTTCGCCAAATCACCGTGGCAATGCTCGCATACGCCGACGACCACAACGGCTTTTTCCCCACCTGCTATCAAGCCTGCCCGCCTACCGGCAGCAACTACACGCCCCCGTGCCTCGCCGGTGAAGTGGGATCCATCCAAGGTTTCGCTCAATTCGCCCGGCTGCTCATCAAACGTGGCTACCTCACGACCACCCGCATCTTCATCTGCCCGAGCGACCGCCAAGACGGCTTGGGCGAGTTGGTCGAACCCGCCCCGACTTGGGACACGATCGTCTGGCGCAACAACAGCTACTTTTACGTCTCCAAAATGAGCCTCCGCCACGGACGCAATATCTACCTGCTGCTGGCCGACGAAACATGGCAGAACGAATCACTCGGCTCCACACCCGACGCCGACTTGATTGACAACCATGGCACCGACGGTCGCAACGTCGCCTACACCGACGGCCACGTCCAATGGATCAACGGCCCCAGCGTCAACCATCTCTGGGGCGAAATCATCGCCGACTACACCAACGTCGGCTGCCTCGTCCAAACTCTCGACTAAAGCCTTCCGCTTCCATCGGCCTCACCATACCGGCCCGCCATCGGACCCGAACACATTCCCTCCAACGCCACTCCCCTACCCTCGTTCCGCGTCGCGCTCTTCAGCAAACCTCACGAACCACGCGATGAAGCGGAGAGCATTTTGCCTGCGAGTTGACCATGTCTTTACAGCCGGTGTGACTCAGCGAACATTCCGAGCAGGAGAGAGCGTTGCCGGCAGGAGATGGTTAGCCGCCGAAGAACGATTTTGCTTCCGCTGGGTTGAGCGGGACGTCCACCGGTCGGCGCAGCATGGCGGACATCAAGGCGGCCCAACCCACCTCAGCGATGAGCGCGGAGTTGGCGAAGCTCAGCGGTGATTGTTGGCCGCGTTGGATGCAGTCGAGGAAGTGATTCACAGCGGCCGCGGTTTGGTGGTGGATGACATCGCCGCTGTCGGGCGTCGAGGTATCCGGTGGCCAGAGCAGCGCCGCATCGCATCGGTTGGGATCGAGCGGGTACACCCACCGGCTGCCGGTCTGCTTCGCAGACCAGTAACGGACCTTCGAGGGCCGGTCGGCAAGAGAATCAAACACGAGCGCACCGTCGGTGCCGTGGACGTGGTGATACGCGTCGTAGCCGAGGCCATGATCAATATTGCCGAGGCAGGTGCCGGTAGCGCCGTTGTCGAATTCGACGTGGATGTCCCAGATGGGCGGGACTTCAAAACCGCGCAACGAGCGCGATTGTGAGGTGGCAAAAACGCGGCAGGGTTTGGCCTGTGATTGCATGGCGAAGACCATCACGCTCAGCGCATGGATGATAGCCATGCCGATGGCGTCACCGATTTGGTCGGCTTTCAGTTTCCAGACCTTGCGGCCGGTAATGTTGACAGGGTGACGATAGTTGATTTGGATTTGGGTGACGGTTCCGAACAAGCCATCGGCGATCATCTGCCGCAGGCGTTGCTCAAAGCTATCGAAGTAGAGGATGTAATCCACCATCGTGATTTGGTGGGGATGGGTGCGTTCCCATTCGATTTGTTGTCGGAACTCATCGTATTTTGTGGCGGCGGGTTTCTCGCAAAACACGTGCTTACCGGCGCACAACGCGGCGAGCGACTGCGACCCGTGAAAACCGTTGGGGCTTACGATGCAGACGGCATCGAGGTGGGGTTTGGCCAGCAGTTGGTCGAGGCTACCGGTCCAGAAGTCAGGCGATTGGCCGACAACTCGCAACGCTTCCCGACCGCGACCGGCATCTGGTGTGTACAGGCCAACGAGCCGGACGTCAGCGCGAGCGAGAAACTTTTGGAGCAGCGCCTGGCCCATCCAACCGGCCCCAATCATGCCGAGACCGATGAGGCGCGCGTTCATGGAGCAGCATACGCTTGAGGTTCGGGCAAACTCAATTGCTCGATGTACCGATCCTCGAAATGGGGGTCAAGATTCAGCTCGATGACTTCCATGCGGCGGGCGATGCGGGTGATTTCGTCGAGGGCACCGGCATCGAACAACGCGAGGTAGGCCCCGGCGAGGCTGCTGTTGCCGACGACCTCGATTTGATCGGGGCGAAATCCCGGTAACAGACCGCAACCGATGGCGTGCGCGCGGTTGAGATGCAGGCCGAACCCACCGGCGAGGTACACCTTGCGGATGTCGGCCGGTCGCAGATGCACACGTTCCAGCAACGTGAGGATACCGGCGGCGATGGCGGCTTTGGCTTGGAGCAAGTTGGCGATGTCGGGTTCGGTAATCACGATGTCGGTCTTGCCGGGGCCGTAGGCGACGCGGAACGCATGACCGTAGTCTTTCCACGGGATGACGTGCGCGGCGCAGGCGTGCGCGGTGGTGAGGTCGAAACGACCCCGGTGGTTGAGGAGACCGGTGGCGCGCGCGGTAGCCAAAAAATCTATATAGGCGGTGCCACACAAGCCGATGGGTGGCCCGGTACCGATTTTTTCGACGCGAGCGGAGCCGGGCGGTTGCCCCACGACAACATGCGCGATGGCGCCTTCCGTGGCGCGCACACCGTGCGTCAACCCGGCACCCTCAAATGCCGGGCCAGCGGCGGTGGCGCAACCGTAGAGATGTTCGCCGTGTTTGAGGATGATTTCGCCGTTGGTGCCAACGTCCACAAGAAGGCTGGGGCCGTCGTCGTAAATCAACCCGGTGGCCAGCGCACCTGCGGTCAGGTCGGCGCCGACATATGCGGCGGCAGACGGCAAAAGATGAATCGTAAACGCCGCATCACGCAACGGTGCGGGAAACGGCAAATCCAACGCCCGCAGCAGCCGGTGGTTTAGGAATACCGGTGTGAATGGTGCAACTCCGATACTGGCCGGGTTCTCGCCCGCGACAAGATGAAGCATGGTGGTGTTGGCCGCGATGGTCATGCATCGCAGCCGGTCGGCTGGCCTACCGGCTCGGCTCAGTGCCTCGGTGAGCAACGGCGCGAGCGTTTCGGTGACGATGAGTTGTTGAAGTTGGGCGGTCATGCCGGGGTCGGTGGCGCAGAGGTTGATGCGGGTGAGCACATCGTCACCGAGATGCATTTGTTTGTTGAAACCGGTGGCGCTGGCGAGGACCTGGCCGTCGCGCAAGTTGACTAGCAGCACCGCCACGGTGGTGGTGCCGACATCCACCGCCACACCGAGCGGTTCGGGGTCCGGTTGCGTCGCGAGGCCGGTAATGGCCCAGTGGTCATCGTGGTACTCGAGCGTGGCGATTTGTCCGGCGACGACGGTGTGTGGCGGGACGGACGAGGCCGGTCGGACCGGTCGGCGGCGTTGGAAGCCGGTCAGACCTGCGTCGGGTACCGGCACTTGTTGCCAGAGCGGGTCGTGGGCGTGCGGGACGTTGAGTTTGAAATCGCTGACTACCTGCGGCGCGTAGGCAAGTAACGAGCGGGGCGGGATGCGCAGCGCGACATCGCCATCCAGTGCCAACCGGTATTCACAACCGCGCACGCAGGGCGGTTCGGTGCCGGTGGTTGACGGGTGGTGCGCGAGGATTTCGCCGGTGCGCGCGTGGCGGAGTTTCCCGTCGAGCAACTCCACGAGGCAGCCATCGCACAAGCCGCGTTGACCACAGCGGGTGTTCAGCGGGAGATGTTTTCGGCGCAACCACTCCGAGACGAGCAGGTCACGATCGCGCGCTGTGACCGGCAAGGTTTGGCGACCCTTGGATGAATCCACATGGACACGAAGAGAATCCACGGTGCGTTCGTTTAGCGAATTGGTCGGATGGACGGTAGCAAAAATGGCCCGATGCAGGTATTCGGCGGGATGACAAATTGACCAGCGGAGCCGGTGGGATGACAGAGTGTCGGCCAAGACAGCGGGGGGACGATTCAAAATAATTTGCCGAAGCAGTTGCGGATTGGTGGGTTCGGAATGTCGGCGGCCGGGTTGGTATAAGCGTAGCTAGTGGGGTGGGCGGAGGGTGACACCATGCAAGAACTAAAGCAGCTTTCGGTTGCCGTAGAGAAAGGCAATCGCAACGAAGCCAAACGGCTGACCCAAGTGTTGTTGGATGCAGGAGTTCCGCCATTGCAGATCGTGGAGCAGGGCTTGGTGCCCGGTATGGCGGAGGTCGGGGAGAAGTTTAAGAATAATCAGGTGTTTGTGCCCGAGATGCTGATTGCGGCCCGCGCGATGAAGGAGTGTATGGCAATTTTGGAGCCGCTACTGGTCAAAGCCGGTATCAAACCCAAATACACCGCCGTGATTGGGACGGTGCAGGGCGATTTGCACGACATCGGCAAGAACCTCGTGGCGATGATGTGGAAAGGCGCCAATTTCGGCGTGGTGGATTTGGGTACCAACGTATCCCCGGAAAAATTCGTGGCGGCTGCCAAAGAACACAACGCACATATCGTTGGATTATCGGCTTTGCTCACCACGACCATGCCCGCGATGAAGACCACGGTAGCGGCGTTGAAAGCCGCCGGGCTGAACATGGTGAAGGTGATCATCGGCGGCGCGCCCATCACGGCGGATTTCGCCAAAGAGATCGGCGCCGATGGATACGCACCCGACGCCGCCAGCGCCGTGGACGTGGCGAAACAACTGGTTGGGGCCACCACCTAACCAGTGATTCCGCCCGTGCCGCACGGGCGCGCATGACCAAACCGCGAGTCACTCGATGAGTGCGACGCCGCGCGAAATTGTTTACCGCACACTAGCGTTCGACAACCCACCGCGCGCGCCGCGCGACATCTGGCCGTTGCCGATTGCCTTGGAGAAATACCCGCGCGAGTACGAGGCGATTTTGCGGGATTACCCGATGGACCTCCAGCGGATTCACGGACACTACCGGGAACGGGTGCCAACACACGGTGATCCCTACGCGGTGGGCGAGTACAGGGACGAGTGGGGTTGCGTGTTCGTCAACATCCAGCGCGGGATCATTGGCGAAGTCAAAGATCCGTTGGTGAAGGATTGGGAGAGCGATTTGGCACGGGTGCACATTCCCCGCGAACGGCTCACGGTGAATCGCGACGCGGTCAACCGTGATTGTGAGGCGACCGATCGTTTCACGTTGATGGGCGAGAACCCGCGACCGTTTGAGCAACTCCAATTCATCCGTGGCACACCGGACTTAATGATGGACCTGCTCGACCCGCCACCGGCCATGCGGCGGTTTGTGCAACAGATGCACGAGTTTTACTGCGCCGAGCTGCAAGCGTGGGCGGAGACGGATGTGGACGGGTTAACGTTCTTAGACGACTGGGGGTCCCAACGCAGTCTGCTGATTGCGCCGTCGTTGTGGCGGGAAATTTTCAAACCGATGTACCGGGATTTTGTGCAGATTGCGCATGGAGCCGGTAAGAAAATCTTCATGCACTCCGACGGCTACATCCTCGACATTTATCCCGACCTTGTGGAACTGGGCGTGGACGCGATCAACTCGCAGATTTTCTGCATGGGTGTAGAGCGGTTGGCACCGTGGGCCGGCAAGATCAC